>CAZPFK010000021.1:0-20233 GCA_964585855.1 uncultured Vicinamibacteraceae bacterium | reverse complement strand
GTGCAGACGCACATGACCAACACCCGCATCACCGACCCCGAAGTGCTCGAGGCCCGCTGCCCCGTCCGGCTTCTGCGCTTCGCCATTCGCCCCGGCTCCGGCGGCTCCGGCGCGCATCGCGGCGGCGACGGCGTCGTCCGCGAGTTCCTCTTCCTGGAAGACCTCGACCTCTCCCTCATCACGCAGCATCGCATCGAGAAACCATTCGGCCTCGCCGGCGGACAACCCGGCGACTGCGGCCGACAGACCCTCATCCACCTCGACGGCTCGCACGTACTCCTTCCCCCCTCAGTGCAGACCACCATCCGGGCCGGTGAACGGCTGATTATCGAAACGCCCGGCGGCGGCGGCTTCGGAGAGAAAAAGCAAACAGGCCGGCGCGGGCCCGGCCTGTCGGAGCCGATCAGTTGATCGTCGTCGCGGCCACGTTGCTCGTCTGACCGTATTGCGCCGCCTGGAACCACACGTCCACGCCAGCCGCAAATCCCGGAATGAACACGTTCCACTCCGCCGTCCCGTCACCGTCGGTCACTTCCGAGCCGATCAGTTGCGGCGACGTCAGGTCCAGCACCACGTTGAGCTGATTCACCGGCGTGCTCCCCGGTCCCGCCGTGCTGTAGACGAGGTAGGCGTTCTGGAATGGCTCAAACGCCGTTGCCGTAAACGTCGCCGCCGCGCCTGACTGCAATGGATCGGGGCTGAATGACAGCGACGGCGTCGTCTGGCGGTACTTCCAGATGTGGAAGTCAATCGACGTTCCGAGTCCAAGCGAATACCCGCCGACATGCACCTGCCCGAGTTCATCGACGGCAAGGTCGAACGACCCATCCTGCCCGCTCACCGCCCCGTTCCACGCCTCGGCCCACGCCTGCGTGCCGTCCGCCTCGTACTTCAGCACCAGCATGTCGTCGCCCCGGCCGAACCCCTCCCACGACGTCCCCGCCACGATCACGCTCCCGTCGTTCTCCACCGCCAGCCGCGAGGGGAAGTCGTCGCCGCACCAGTCCGAGCTGTACTCCCGCACCCACAACGGAATCCCTGCCGCATCGTACTTCAGCGTCACGACGTTATAGCCGCACCCGGAGTCGACTCCACCGGTGACGAAGACGTTGTCCGCAGCGTCGGCGGCAATTCCCCACCCGTACGAGTACCCCTGCGTGCCGTACTCCCGTGTCCACAGCAGTGTCCCGTCCGGCGCGACCTTCATCGCGATGATGCTGTATCCCCCCGCGACATCGGCAATCCCCGCAAGCAGCAGGTTCCCAGAACTGTCAAGCGCCGATGGGTAGACGCTGTCGCCCGTTCCGGCCGGGTTGCCGTACGCGTTCACCCACTGCTGCACTCCTGCCGAGTCGTACTTCACCGTCATAATGTCCCCGTCGCCCCCCGGGCCGACCCCGTCGCCGCTGACATACACCGTGCCCGCTGCGTCGACCGCCATCGTGTACGCCAGCGCCGAGGTGCCTGGAACAAACGGCGCGCCCAGCCGCCGCTCCCACACGACCGCTCCTGCCGGGGAGTACTTGACTGTTGCAAACTCATCAAGTCCCCCCGCCGCGCCCGAGTATCCGCAGATGTACACGTTGCCGGCCGAATCCACGCCCGCCTGGTCGAATCCATACGCGCCCTCATACCCGGAGGCAGGGCCGTTGTAGCGCTGTGTCCACAGGATCGTTCCATCCGGCGCGATCTTCACCGTCGCCAGGTCATCCGCCGTCGCCGTTCCGCCCCACGAGTTGCCCATCACAATCACATTGCCCGCTCCGTCGATGACCATCGCAGAGGGTGTGTCGTCGCCGTCGCCCGGCCCTGCATACCGCGTCTCCCATTGCTTGAAGCCGAAGGCGTTGTACTTGGCGATCAGAAAGTCGAAATCGCCGGCCGCGTTCCGCGACGGCCCTGCAATCACGACGTTCCCGCTCCCGTCCACCCGAATCAGGTAGCCGTTGTCCTCTTCGCCGAAGCCGCCGTCAAGCCGCGCCGTCCACGCCGGATTCGGCTGGCACAGACCCACGGAACCGACAGACAGCACCACCGCCGGAGCCAGAGGCGCGCAGGACAACAACCGCCGGACACGACGCTTCGAATTCATGATGTCTCTCCTTCAAGAGTGGGGATCGCGATCCCGGACGGCGCACTGTAGCCCGCGCTCCACACCGCAATCCACTCCCTGCCCCTCCTCCCCCGCTCGTGTACCATTCACTCTCGCCGGGTCCGTGCCCCGGCGCCACAACGGCACTGCGAAGGAGAAGTCCGCCATGCTCGAACTCGAAGGAAAAGCCTGCCTCGTCACCGGCGCCGCCCGCGGCATCGGCCGCGCCATCGCCCTGGGAATGGCCGAGGCCGGCTGCGATGTTGCCATCAACTTCTCCACCTCCGAAGAAGCCGCCCAGGAAGTCTGCGACGCCATCACGAAAATGGGTCGCAAGGCCCGCATCTACCGCGCCGACGTCTCCAACGACGAGGAAAACCGCGAGATGCTCAGCCGCATCAACGACGACTTCGGCATCGTCCAGATACTCGTCAACAACGCCGGCATCACCCGCGACCGCACGTTTGCCAAGATGACCCGACAGCAGTGGGAGGAGGTCATGTCCGTCAACCTCTCCGGCCCCGCCCTCATCACCCACGCCATGCTCAACAAGATCGTCGAGAGCGGCTGGGGACGCATCATCAACATCACCAGCGTCATCGGGCAGATGGGAAACTTCGGCCAGGCCAACTACTCCGCAGCCAAGGGCGGCCTCATCGCGCTGACCAAGTCGCTGGCCCGTGAGCTGGCGCGGAAGAACATCACCGTCAACTGCGTCGCCCCCGGCTTCGTCACCACCGACATGACCGCCAAGGTCCCCGACGAAATCCGCGACAAGATCAACACGACCATCCCCGTCGGCCGCTTCGGCGAGCCCGAGGAAGTCGCCCACGCCGTCACCTTCCTCGCCTCTCCCCGCGCCTCCTACATCACCGGCCAGGAGATCAACGTCAACGGCGGTCTGTACATGTAGCGGAATCACCCCCGCCCGTGAGAGAAAATCAAAGGAGCCCGCGCACTCTCACGTGGGCTCCCTTTCGGTGGCATACTGAATGTTGGGTCGATTACGGCTTGGCGTCATCGGCGACGTCTGAAATCGCCTCACCCGTTGCGCTCATGTCCTCGCCGATACCCTCGACGGTATTGCACGCTGTCATCAGCAACAGCGGAAGCGCTGCCAGCGTTGCAAGGAGTGCTCGCTTGAGAGTCATGGATCATCTCCGTGTGGTAGGTGTGCTGCGAAACCAGAGCCATCGTTGCACCCTCGCCATTCCCCGGCAAGCGCTCCTCAGCCCTTCGGTCCGCGAACCGCCTCCAGCAGCAGAAAACTGCGGAAGCGGCAGTACGCCCCCGCCACCCTCGCCGCCATCGTCTCCAGCCCCTCCACCTGCATCAGGTCCCGCCGGGCGACCATCGCCTCAGCCGCGGCCGCCAGCAGCCCCGACCGCTCGTCCATCCGCTCGGCTATCGCGACAACTTCCCCCGCCGCGCCTCTGACTCCCCCGGCCGCCTCCACTCGGCCCCCCTTCAACAATGCTCCCCCCGCAAGCGCCAGCGCACATTCCCGCTCCAGCCGCTGTAGCGCCTCATCAAGATCGCCCCCGCCCTCGATCACATACGAAGCGCACCGCCGCAACTCCGCCTCCAGCCCGTCACGCTCTGCCGCAAGCGCCGACTCCGGCAACTGCCACTCCGCAGACGCATTGAGTCTCGCTCCCTCTTCCCACAACAGACACCACGCATCCATCGCCGCCCCGAAGCGCGCCAACTGCAACGCCCGCGACTCCACCTTCCCCTGCGCCTCCCACTCCAGCCCCTCAGCGTAGCGCGAGGCCAGCGTCCTCCGACTCGCACCCATCACATCACGAACCTCGCCGGTCATCGTCCCCAGAAGATCGACGACACGAGCATCGGCCCGCCCCGGCTCCATCCTCCCCTCACCCGGCATCGGCACGCACGACATCGCCCAGAACTCAACCCGATCCATCCGCCCACCCGCCGCATCGCGCTGCAACGGATCGGCAAGCGCCGTTGCTTCGCGGATCAGCCGTGCTTCGATCTGCTGCCACATCGGTTGCCGGCCCTCCGAGAGCCGCTCCGCCCACATCCCGATCATCCGCAGCCGTCGAAGATCGGTGCAGCATCGCCGCAGCCGCGACGCCAGACTCAACCATCCCGGATCGGAGCGCGACTCGCGCGCCTCAACCCCAATTGCCAGCGAGACCAGGAGCGTCCGCTGCAGACCGTGCAGCGTCTCGACCAGCGCTGCATCCAGCCGCCGAAGCTCAATGCTCTGCGCTGTCTGCGGCAGTGCTGCGCTCTCCTGCAGCATCGCCAGCAGCGATTCCACCTCCTCCAGGTGCTGCGTCAGCCGCCGTCCGGCTCGTCCCGTCGCATCAACCTCCGCCACATTCAGCATCATCGTTCCACGCGCTGCCGCCATCAGCGCCGTTGAGACTCCGCGCACACGCAGCATCGCCTCGAGTCTCCCGTCAATGGCCGCCAGCAGCGACAACCGTTCCGAAACATCAGCAATGCCGCTTCCACCCGCAGCCATCTCCTCAGCAATCCGCTGCAGCGTCTCCCAACATCGCGATGGGTCTACCGTCGCAGGCATCGGCCCGATCGCCAGCCGCCGCCCCGCCCACCGCACCCGCTCGGTCAGCGGGTCCCCGCCCTCGACCTCACCCCCAAGCGTTGCCTCCAGCCGATTGAGCGCCTCCAGCGTTGCCGGCCGGAGCGCCTCGGGCAGCACTTCCGGCAACGCCGCTCCATCCGGGCCGGAGGTTGCCGCCTCTATCCGTGTCAGCGCTTCGGTCGCTCGCCCCGCCGCCTCCAGCAGTGCCGCAGCGTCGGCCCCCGGTTGCCTGTGAAGCGTGGCGAACGCCTCGCACCCGCGCCGGAACGCATCGGCCTCAGCCGCCGTCAGTCGATCCGCACCAGTCAACGAATCGGCAAGTGTCGGGCACGCATCGGCCAGCGTGAAGCCCGCCAGCAGCAATCGCGCATCGGCCGTCCCGTTGGCCTCTCCCGCCTCCAGCAGCCCCGAGGCCAGCCCGATCCACGCCGTCGCGACCCCCGCCGCCTGCGGGTCATCGGCCAGTTCCCGTGACTGCCGTTCCCCGACCCGTGCCAGTTCCATCCGCGCAAGCGCCGCCGCCGAGCGATCGCCCAGCTCTGCCGGCTGCGGGTCGCGCAGTTGCAGCGTCTGCCCGGACACAATGCCGACCGGCACGACGACCACGGCGACACGCAGGAGCAGAAGCAGGGGGGAAGGCACGGCAGAGGCCTCGCAAGGTGAAGTTCAGTCTACGACCGCTATCATCCCCGGCCATGACGATCTCAGCGCAGACCTTCGTGAGCCTGGTGATCATCTTCACCCTCTTTGGGGCCATCCAGGGCGCCTGCATGTACTGCATTTTCCTGGAGCGGAAGGTCTGCGCCTGGATTCAGGATCGCATCGGGCCAAACCGCGTCGGCCCCGCCGGCCTCCTCCAGTCCGTCGCCGACGGCATCAAGCTGATGTTCAAGGAGGATTACAACCCCCGAAACGTCGATCTGACCGTCTTCATCCTCGCCCCGGCCTTCATCGTCATCCCCGCCCTCATCGGCTGGGCCGTCGTCCCCTGGGGCGGATACTGGGAGTGCCCCGGATACACCTTCGGATCGCTCCTGACTGTCGAGGCCGGCCGCGCCTTCGTCGGGGCCGCCAACGTCAACGTCGGCATCGTCTTCGTCCTCGCGACCACTGCCATCTCCGTCTACGGCGTCGTCCTCGGCGGCTGGGCCTCCAACAACAAGTACTCCTTCCTCGGCGGCCTGCGCTCCACCGCGCAGATGGTCAGTTACGAGATTCCCCTCGGCGTCTCCATCCTCATCGTCCTGCTCATGGCCGGCTCTCTCCGCCCTGACCTGATCGTCCAGGCGCAGGTGGACTCCATGTGGTTCATCGTCGCCCAGCCCATTGCCGCTCTGCTCTTCTTCACCTCCGCGCTGGCCGAAGCAAACCGTGCCCCCTTCGACCTCGCCGAGGCCGAACAGGAACTCGTCGGCGGCTACCACACCGAATACGCCGCGATGAAGTGGGCCCTCTTCTTCCTCGCCGAATACTCCCACATGATCACCAGCAGCGCCATCTTCGCCGCCCTCTTCCTCGGCGGCTGGCACATCCTCCCCTTCATCCCACAGGCCGAAACCGGGGGGCTGCTTGCCGTGCTCATCAAAATGGGCGTCTTCGTCGGCAAGGTCGCCGTGCTGATCACGCTGATGATGGTCATCCGCTGGACTCTGCCGCGACTCCGCTACGACCAGCTGATGGCGCTGGCCTGGCGCGGCCTGATTCCCCTCTCCGTCGCGCTCCTCGTCGGCACCGCCCTGCTGATCTTCCTCGGCTACACCCAGTGGTGGGCCATGCTCGCCCTGAACATCCTCATCGGCGCCGGCGTCTGGATCATCTGGCCCTGGCTGCCCCGCGGCGCACACACCAACCGCCGCATTCCCCTCGCAGGTTCACGATTCTCGCCCCTCCAGCCGGCCCCGTAACCGCCGCGCTGCTGTCCGCCTTCTGATCGACTCTGACTGGAGGTTTCATGGATCCGCAGAGCCAGGCAGAATCCGCCCCTCCCGCGCCGCGCCGAGTCGTCGCACTCCTCGCCCCCACCCCCCGCGCCGTCGCCGTCGCCGCCGAAGCACGACGCATCGCCGGCCGCTACGACGCCGAACTCTCCCTCCTCCATGTCGTCTCCGACCCCGATTCCGAGCCGCGCCTTCGCCGCCTCCTCGCTGACGCCGCCGTCCCCGACGCCGACTCCGCCCTCGTCGTCCGTACCGGCAACGTCACCTCCGTCGTCAATCGCTACCTCCGCGAAGTCAACGCCGACCTCGTCGTCGCCGGCGCACTCGAAAAGGAAGGCGCCGTTACCTACCTGCTCGGCTCTGTTGCCCGCAACCTTGCCCGCCGCGCCCCCTCCTCCGTCCTCCTGCTCACTACCCCGCAGAAGGAAAGCCAGGGCTTTCGCCAGATCGTCGTCGCCGTCCAGTACGACGCCGTCGCCGCCGCCGACATGGTCCGCTTCGCCGTCGACTTCGCACGCCGCGAATCCGCCAACGCACTCCACATCGTCAGCGAGTATGACCACTCCGGGCTCCGCGGAGCCATGACCGACGGCCTCGACATGCGCGAAGCCGCCCAGATCCGCAGCAGCACCCGCGCCGTCGAATCGCTCCGACTCGCCACCTTCCTCGAAGACATCGACTGCTCAGGCGTCCGCCTCGTCACCACCACCCTCGAGGGGCGCGCCGGCTGGGAGGTCAGCCAGTACGCACGACGCATCCGCGCCGACCTCATGGTCGCCGCCGCGCCGCGACACACTGGGCTCCTCGGCCGACTCTTCCAGCACGGCATCGAGTATGCCTTTGAAGAACTCCCCTGCGCCCTCTACCTCTACCGCCCGATGAAACCGCGATGACCCACCCGTCCCCGGAGCACGTCAACCCATGAAGGGTCTCTCCGTCCAGGAAATCACCATCATGTTCCTCGCCCTGGGCGTGCTGCTCTCCGCCGCGCGCATCTTCGGCGAGATCGCACGGAAGTTCAACCAGCCCTCCGTGCTTGGTGAAATGCTCGCAGGCATCATCCTCGGGCCCACCATCCTCGGCTCCGTCTTTCCCGAAGCCGCCGCCTTCCTCTTCCCCACCTCCGGCAACAACGCCATCGTCCTTGAAGGCCTCACTACCCTCGCCGTCGCCCTCTTCCTCCTCGTCGCCGGCATGGAGGTCGATCTCTCCACCGTCTGGAGACAGGGAAAGGCCGCAGTCAACGTCGGCGTCGCCGGCATCATCGTCCCGTTTGCCATCGGCATGGGTTTCGCCTGGACGATGCCCATGCTGCTGGGCATGGAGGAAGGCGCTGACAAACTCGTCTTCTCCCTCTTCTTCGCCACCGCCCTTTCGATTGCCGCGCTGCCCGTCATCGCCAAGACGCTGATGGACCTCAACCTCTACCGCAGCGATATGGGAATGCTCATCATCGCCGCCGCCATCTTCCAGGACCTCGTCGGCTGGATCATCTTCGCCGTCATCCTCGGAATGATGGGCGCCTCCTCAGGCCACGGACCCGGAACCGGCGCCACCATCGGCCTCACCCTCGGCTACGTCGCCGTCATGCTCACCCTCGGCCGATGGCTCATCCACAAATCCCTTCCCTGGATTCAGGCCTACATGTCCTGGCCCGGAGGCATCCTCGGTTTTGCCCTCGTCCTGGCCGTCTTCGGCGCCGCCTTCACCGAGTGGATCGGCGTTCACGCCATCTTCGGTGCCTTCATCGTCGGCGTCGCCATCGGCGATTCCTCACACTTGCGCGAACAGACCCGCACCATCATCCACGACTTCATCAGCTTCATCTTCGCGCCGCTCTTCTTCGTGAGCATCGGGCTGAAGGTCAACTTCATTGCCAACTTCGACCTCCTCCTCAGCCTCACCGTCATCGTCATCGCCACCATCGGAAAGGTCGCCGGCAATTGGGTCGGCGCGAAACTCTCCGGCATGTCGCAGAAGGAATCGCTCGCCGTCGGGTTTGCCCTCAACGCACGCGGAGCCATGGAGATCATCCTCGGCATCCTCGCCCTTCAGTACGGCGTCATCAGCGAACGCATGTTCGTCGCACTGGTCATCATGGCCCTGGGGACCTCCGTCATGGCCGGCCCCCTCATGCAGCGCATCCTCCAGCTCCGCCGCGCCCGGCGCTTCTCCGACCACCTCTCCTCAAAATCCTTCATCCTCCGCCTCGATGCGCAGGATCGCGTCGAGGCCATCTCCGAACTGGCCGTCGCCGCCTCCGCCGCACTCACCGAGGTCCATCCCGACCGCATCGCAGAAGCCGTCCGCCTCCGCGAAGACGTCATCTCCACCGGTCTCGACGGCGGCATCGCCGTCCCCCACGCGCGCATCTACGGCCTGCCCGCTCCCATCGTTGCCCTGGGCCTCAGCCCGCGCGGGGTGGACTTCAACGCGCCCGACGCAAGTCTGGCGCGCATCATCGTCATGATCCTTACTCCCCCCGATCAGAGCGAGGCCCAGCTGGAAATCCTCTCCGATGTGGCGCGCACCTTCGCCCGCCCCTCAATCCGGGAGCAGGTCCTCAAGGTCACCTCCTACACCGAACTCCTCGCCGTCCTCCGTGCCGGTGAAGGAACGCCCGCCTCGAAGGATGAGTGATCAAAGTTCCGCCAGCAGCCGATCGATCGCCACCGACAGCTTCTCATCACTCTCGTACGTCCCGTCGGCAATCTCCTGCTGAATCCGGCTCACCACATCCTCACGCACCTCATCCTGGTGAACCTCATCCAGCAGACGGGCCAGGTGTGAGAGGTCCAGCGAATCCGCGCCGCGCCGGCCCGGAATCGCAGACGCAGAAGCCGCCGACTCAGTGCCGGAAACACCCCTCAGAGGTGAAAAACGGCCGGAGGAATGGAGCATGTCCGGTCCGATGGGGTTCAGGTCGCTCATCTTCTTTTCTCCCTTGTGTAGCAGCCGAAATCTATGGCGTACGATTCAAAACGGCGACGGGCCGCGGACGAACCGCAAGCCCGACTCAAACGGATGTACTCTCTGTATCGACTGCACCGGGCCACGGACTTGAGTCTGATGAAAAATTTCTTCAGCCATTTAAGTCGCCTTTACACTCATCCCCCGTCGCTGTACCTCCCTCCCCCGCCTGCGGGGGAGGGCAGGGGAGGGGGTGACTCCCTTTCGACCCACCGCGCACTTTCTGCGCGTGACGAATCGAGCCGGCAAACGCGCGCAAACGCCTCTGATTCGTCAGAATGGACGGTTGCGACTGATGTTTCCTTACCCCAGACGCGCGTTTGCTCACCGGAAACGTTCGAATGGCGGAAGCATTCGTTCAAATGCTCGCAGCATTCGTACGAATCCTGCAAGGATTCGAACACTTCCGCTGCGGATTCGTTCAAACGGAACGAGCAAACGCGCAGGCGAAGCAAGCAAACGGCAGAATCAACCGGGCAATCGTACATTCGCAACAACCTCCCGGTAGCACATCCATCCTGCCTGGGTGCAGCGCTCACGCTCTGCATCCTCCTCCTCGCCGCCTGCTCCTCCTCACCCTCCGCCACTCCACCCCCCGCAGACCCCGACGACCCCTACGCCGTCTTCGAGTCCATGGGTCAGCCCGTCGACTCCGAATCATCCTCCCGCTCCGCCATCCAGCGCACCGGCTGGACCATCCTCCTGGCCACCTTCTCCGGACCCGACCACCAGCAGGAGGCCGCCCGCTACCGCGACCAGGTCTCCTCCGCCGGCCTCTCCGACGCCTGGGTCGAGCCAGTCGCCTCCGGAACCGCCGTCTTCTACGGCCAGTACCCCGCCGTCGACGACGCACGCGCCCAGGAAGACCTCGCCGCAATCAAGGGCATGACCCTCAACGGCCGACGCGCCTTCCAGGCCTCCTACCTCACCCGCATCCCCGGCGACGCCTCCGCCTCCGGCCTGCACGCCTTCGACCTGCGCACCGTCCGGCAGACCTGGCGCACCACCCGCGCCCTTTACTCCCTGCAGATCGCCGCCTTCGAATCCGAAGTCGGCCGCGATGACCGCCAGCGCATGGACGCAGCCGAGCAGTACGCCGCGCGCCTCCGCGCTGAGGGTGAAGAGGCCTACTTCTACCACGGCGACCGTTTCAGCACTGTCACCGTCGGCGTCTTCGGCGAGGATGCCATCGACATGGAAGCAGGGGGCCTCCTCGCACCCGAGGTGATGGCCCTGCGCGAGAAATACCCCCACAACATCTACAACGGCCGAGAGATCGTCACAAAGAAGCACCTGCCCAGCGGCCAGGTGCGCGAGTCGATTCAGCCCAGTTTCCTCGTGCTCGTTCCCTGATCGTCGATGAGCCGGCGGATCTCCGCCAGCGTCCGCATTGCGAGCCGCGCGCCGGTGACGAGGTTCACCCCCTGCCGCAGTTCGCGGATCTGCGCATGCGTCTCCGGGCAGCGTGTGACCACCACCGGCCCCTCCTCGCTCTCAAACTCCACCTGGTCGAACCGCCCGAATCGCCTCGAGGCCAGCGTGGTGAACTCCGGTTCGCCGAACCCCGCCGACATCAGCGTCTCGGCGACACCGCCGATCGTACACGTCCTCGGCGTGAAGATGCGGATGCGGATCGTCGCGCCGCCGTCGATGTTTCCCTCCGCGCTGCGTCCCAGAAGCACCGGGCTCCACGCCTCCAGCGCGGCCATGATGCGCTCAGCGCACCGCCAGAAATCTTCAATGCGCGCCCGGTAGCCCTCCGCCCCCAGCGCCTGCATCGACATCCCGCGCAGATGCTCGCGAACCTGCAGCAGCGTCGGCCTCGGCGTTCGCTCCGGATGCACCTGTCCCCGCGCGCTCCGCTCCCACGCCGCTGCGATCGCCTCGTTGAGCGACTCCGCCTCGCCGGTGCTGTAGAGAATCGCCGCTTCCCGCGCCACCGCGTCAGCCATCGCCTCAGACTGAGGATGTCGCCGCTTCATCGGCATATCGAAACTCGTGGTAGCCCAGCGCCTGCATTGTCGGGCCGCAGATCTCCGCAAAGTGTCGCGCCTGCTCATCGCTCCACTCGTTCCAGTGCGGAACCGTGTACGCGATCGCCGAGTTCTGCGTCTTGTCCGCCTTGTGCTCCTCGTACTGCCGCTTGCTGATCGGAATGCCAAGCGGCCCCAGCACGTTGCTCTGCAGGTAATCGTAGTCGGAGAGAATCCGCTCAAAGTGCAGCACCGGCACGCCCGGCAGATGCCGCATCAATTCCTGGTAGGAATCCATCCACCACCAGCACGCCTTCTGGAAGTCGTTCATCGACTCCCACCGGTCGCGATACGGATCGCCCGCAAGCGGCATCATCATCGGGTGGTTCCACCGCCCCTTGCCCTTCTGCCGGTTCAGCGCTGAGCGGATCACCGCCCGGCCGTCGCGCACCAGGATCATCATCGTCGCCGTCGGGATCACTTCCTTCAGCGCCGCCCCGAGACACCGCAGCGGCTGCGACACCTCGCCGTACGTCCCGACGTCATGCTCTCGGATCTTCTTGAAGATCTCATACCGCCGGAACTTCCGCACATACTCCGTCGCCGCCTGCGGATTCTTCCGGCACGCCGGGCGAACCTCCAGGTCGCTGTGGCGCAGCGGCTCGTGCAGCACCAGCGCATCGGGCGCCTTGTTCAGCAGCCGCGAGAGAAACATCGTCCCGCATCGCCCGCTGCCGAGGATGAAGAAGATCCGCGTCGCCGCCAGCCGGTCCTCCATCATCCGCTCATGGATCATCATCCGGTCCAGCGCGCCGCGAATCTTCCAGTTGCGCCCCATCGCAAGACGCACCGAGTTCGGAGACTTCGCATAAATGGCTCGAAAAACGTTCTTCATGGCAGTCCGTTCCCGGCGTCGGGTAGATCCTCATGGGCGGGAAAAATGGGTATCAGTCTATCCCCCGCGCCGCCCTCCACTCCACTTCTCCCCCTCCGCCCGGCTCCGCTCCGCAGAGGCGTCTAGCATCGTCGCTCACAGGCCGTCTCCCCCTCCGGAGTCTCCATGAAGGTTCTCATCACCGGCGCCAGCAGCGGAATCGGCCGCGGCCTCGCCGAAACCTACCTCGAAGCCGGAGCCCATGTCGGGGCCCTCGCCCGCCGCGCCGACCTCCTTGAGGAAATGGCCCGCAACCGCCCCACCCTCACACCCCTTGCCGCCGATGTCCGCGACGCCGACGCCATGCAGAAGGCCATCGCCGGCTTCGCCGCCGCCGATCCCCCCGGCCTCGACCTCGTCATCGCCAACGCCGGCGTCGGCCAGGAAACCGTCGAGCAGGGCTGGGACCCCGCCCGCGCCCGCCTCATTGCCGAGATCAACATCCTCGGCACCACCAACACCCTCACCCACGCCGCAACCATCATGGTCGAGCAGTTCGCCGCGTCAGGCCGGCGCGGCCGCCTCGTCGGCATCTCCAGTCTCGCCGCCTCCCTGCCCCTGCCCGCCTCCGCGGCCTACGGAGCCAGCAAGGCCTGGATGGTCTTCTACCTCCGTTCGCTCGCCATCGACCTCACCGAGCGCGGTGTCGACTGCACCGTCGTCCTCCCCGGCTACGTCCGCACTGCCTTCGTGGACGGGCCCGAAGTCGGCCTCCTCACGCCGCATGCCCGAGCCGCCGCGAAGCGCATCGCCGACGGAATCGCACAGGGCCGCTCCACCATCCGCTTTCCCGCCCGCGTCGCCCTGCAGACTGATCTGGCCCGCCTCCTCCCCGCCTCGCTGCGCAACCGCATGCAGCGCGCCCGCCTCCGCAAACGCAGCGCCCGCCGCGCCAAAGGTCCAGACGCATGACCGACGCGCCTCCAACTTTCCGCGCCCGCCCCATCGTCGTCCTCTCCTTCCCGAGGTCCGGAACCCATCTCACCATCGACGGTCTGCGCCACTTCTTCGTTGAAACCCGCCGCCCCCAGCGCCTCCGCCAGCCCGTCCACGATCTCTACATCAACCTCGACCGCCTCCACCACGAACACCCCTACCGCGCCGACGAGGCGAAGTTCCGCGCAGAGTTCGCCCGCTCAACGCAGCGCATCATCGTCAAGACCCACTGCACCACCGCCCTCGAACAGGTTGCCCCCGAGCACCACCCCTTCGCCCTCGCCCTCTTCCAGGCCGCCGACCTCGTCTACGTCGTCCGCGATGTCCGCCCCGTCCTCGCCTCCTACCTCGCCCTCCGTCCCCTCAAGCATCCCGACTCCCCGCGCGACCTCGCCCGCTTCCTCCGCACCGAAATGGATGATGGCTCCTTCCCCGCCCGAAACTGGGCGCGACACGTCGCCGGCTGGCTCGACTGGAAATCCGACGACGGCCGCGGCGTCCACCTCATCCGCTTCGAGGACATGACCGCCGACTATCCCGCCGCCATCGCCCGGCTCGGAGCCGACCTCGGCCTCACCCGCACCGCAGACGCCATCCGCATCTTCCCCAAGCCGAAATCCGTCTTCGAAAACAAGGTTCGTCGACTCCTCGGCCGGCAGTGGAGCTCCTCCATCGACAACCTGCGCATGCAGCTGCCGACTCCCGACTGGAAAACGGCCATGACGCCCGACGACCTCGCCCTCATCCGGGAGCACGCCGGCGACGTCATGGCCCGCCTCGGCTACACACTCTGAGGGACTTCCCCGCCCCATTTCGCGTCTGTTCACGGACTGATTGTTCGTCTTTTTTCAGGAGCACTCCGATGGCACCATGCCGCGTTACCGTCTCACTCACCCTCGGCCTTGTCACCCTCGCCCTCCCTGCGCAGGCGCAGGACGATGCCTACACCCTCGAATGGAAATGGAAGCCCGGCGAGTCCGTCTGGTACAAACTCGCCCAGGATCAGAAGCAGGTCATGTCCGGAATGCCCGGCATGGAAGGTGAGATGGAAACCACCTTCAACTCCGAGTTCCTCTGGGAGCAGCTTCCCCTCGGCGTCGATGAGAACGGCCTCGCCTTCGTCCAGAGCAGGTACGAATCCGTCAAAGTCTCGATGAACGCCCCCTTCTTCGGCGACATCGAGTACGACTCTTCCCGCGCCAACGACCCCGAAGTCGAAGAGAACCCCATGGTCATGGTCTTCAAGGCGATGACCGAAGACCCTTTCTTCTTCGAAATGACCCCCACCGGCGAAGTCACCCGCGTCCTCGGCTTCGACGAGATCGCCGACAAGCTCGATGCAAAGTTTGCCGAGGCCTTCGACGATCCCTCCGAGTTTGAAGTCCTCCGCTCCGAAGCCGAAGAAGCGAAGGCCGAAGTGGAGGAGAATGAGGAGGACAACTCCGACATGGGCATGCGCGCCTTCATGGGCAACGACGCCATCCGTCAGCAGCTCCAGATGGCCACCCGCGTCCTCCCCGATCACCCCGTCAGCCCCGGAGACAAGTGGAACGTCACCCTCAGCTTCCCCATCCCCGGCATCGGCGGCCTCACCTACGAAGGCGAGTTCCAGTTCATCGGCATCGAACACTTCGGCGGCGAGGATTGCGCCCGCATCTCCGCCGTCACCTCCTTCCAGACCGAAGAGGAAGATGAAACCGACGATGCGGAGAAGACCGAGGGTGAACTCCAGGCCGAAGCCGCCATGCCCTTCGACATGGACATGAAAGTTTCCGACTCACGCGGAACCGGCGACCTCTACTTCGGTCTCGAGTCCGGCCAGATCCTCTACTCCGCCATGGACATGTACCAGGTCTTCGACATCAAGATGACGCCAAAGGCCGGCAACGAGCAGCAGATGCCCGAGATGAACATGAAGCAGGAGCAGACCATGAAGGTCATCCTCGAGCGCGTCGCACACACCGAGCGCTGACCCCCGACGCCTCACGGCTCAAACGTGAACTCCTCCGCCGTCACGCTCCGGCTGTAACTCAGCCCCAGCGACAACGGAAACCGCGACAGCCCCTCGGCCCGCAGCCGGGGGGCTGCCTCGCGCTCATAGCGCTCAAAGTCCGCAAGGGAGTCGAAGCGGTAACGGATCTCATACGTCGGCCGCTCCGTCCCGAGCACCCGGTGAATCGTCGCGCTCCGCGCTCCCGCCGCGCAGACGTCAGCAAGATGCTCCTTGCGCAGCCACGCTCTCCACTCGGCCGCAACCGCCGCATCGGTAAACTCGCACCGCACGCTGTAGACGACCGTCTCCCCGCTCATGGCTCGTAGATCAGCCGAATGAAGCGCGGTCGATAGCTGTCGGCGTTGTTGAAGAAGTCGCCGAAGAAGTCAAACGTGTTCACGTTGTAACTGATCAGCAGCTCGCCCGGCCCAGAAATGTGCGGGTGCGCCTTCGCGTTGTACGTAAACCAGTCCTCGTCAAACGACGGCTCAGGACACGTGTAAATCGGACGCGAAGGCCCGAACGGCCCCACCGGCGACTCGCCGATGCGCACCGCAACATCCCGCCCGATCGCGTCCTCCTGGTAGACCAGCAGATACTTCCCGTTGGGCAGCGGTGTCACGCTGTGCTCATTCGAGATCCGCCCCGTTATCGCCGCCGCCGCGTTGATGTCCTCGACCCATCCCGCCCCGTCCCAGAAGCGGTATGCCTCGAAGTTCTCAATGTCCTCCGGCCGTACCCGCGAGGCCAGCAGCTTCTTCACCAGCGGATCGTTCTGCACGCCGTAGATGTACAGATACCCGTCCGGGTTGTACGCCCCCGCCTCCTTCGTGTTGGCCATGATCGCCCCGCCGAAGTCCACCCCGCCGCGATCCTCCGTCTCCGGAATGAAAAACGGCGTGTCAAACTGCTCCTGGTCGGCAAAAGGCGGCCGCGATGTCCTCGGCAGCTTGATCATCGTCGTGCCCGTAAACTCAAAGCCGAACACCCCGCCCTTCCCCGTCGAGCGGATGCGATACGCCGTCAGGTACACCGCCTCCCCCAGCGCCACCCCGTCGCCCATCCAGTACCACTCCCCGGGCTCCGACAGCGGCGTCTGCGGCACAAACACCGCCCGCGGATTGCCCCCCTCCCGACCCCAGTAAAACGCAATGTTCTCCGGCAGCGGCTCCGGCTCCTGCATGAACGCGATCGTGTTGTTCACCAGCGTCGTCCCCGGCTGCCGAACGCCCTGGTCGTTCACATCCCCGATCGCCGTGTCGCTGAAGACAAATAGCGTCCCAGAGCCGTCCGCCGAGTTCAGCCGGTCATACCCGCTGATCGGAATCGAGTAAATCCCGTCCGCCCCCGTCCACCCCCTCGTGCGATCAAACAACGCCGTCCACTCATCCGCCTGCTCCACCCGAAAATGCTGCGCCTGCGTCGGCGCTGCGGCAGCGAGTGAAACAATTGTGAAACTGGCGAGAACAGGGAGATGAGAGAAGACAGCCATGATCTGCTCCGTGTCTGGAAAGTGAAAGTCTGAACCATTCGTCGCCGAATGCAACGAAAAACCCGCCCGCCCACGGAAGGTACTCATCTTCCCGCCCTGCGGTTTCCTCAAATCCCCGCCTTTCCCACCGCACGCCCGCGATTACGTCGGGTAATTCGGCTTCTGCTGCCAGTCCAGCTCGTACGAACCCGGAATCCCGTGGTACTCACGCGGAAACTCGTAGTCCTTCCGCAGCGGATGCCCCACCCAGTCTTCCGGCAGCAGAATCCGCCGCAGATCAGGATGTCCGGTAAAGACGATCCCCACCAGGTCGTACGCCTCCCGCTCGTGCCAGTCCGCCGCACGCCACAGGTCCGCCACGCTCGGAATCTCCGCCGACCCCCGGTCAACGAAGACCTTGAACGCAAACTCGTGTCCGTGTCGCATCGACCGCAGGTCGTAAATCGCCGCAAGCTTCTCCTCGGCGACGTAATCCACGCCCGTCAGGCACAGCAGCATGTCGAAGGCCAGCGCCTCGTCAGAGGCGAGAAACTCCGCCACCTCACGCCAGTTCGCAGCATTCAGATGCACCCGCGGATGCTTGTCATCCGGCAGGCTCTCCGTGATCGCCGATCCGAACTTCGCGCTCAACGCTTTGGCTATGTCGTGTGGACTCATGGGACCGCCATTGTAGCCCGCAACTCCCCCTCAACGACCGTACGATGGAACCTCCATCGGCCACGCAAACGCCGGGTCCCATCCCACCATCTCCGGCCCCACAACCTTGGCCGCAAAGCGATGCCCCAGGCAGGTCATGTGGTCCCCGGTGTTCCCAAGCGCCCGCCACGCTGAGTCGTACCGCCACTGCTCCAGTCTCGGGTGCGACCCCCGGAACCCCACCATCCCCGCCGACTTCGTCCGCTCCCGGTCCGATGTCCCCAGCAGGTTCGTCCCCACCCCCAGGATCAGCCAGTCGCCCGGCGACGAGACCACCACCATCCGACCCACCTCCTCCAGCGAACGGTTCAGGTCATACTCCGGGCTCAGCGCTGGCGCCATCAGCCACGCCTGCTCCACGAAATCATCCTCATCCGTCAACGCCTCCAGCGCTGAGACAACAATCCGGCACCCTCCCGAGTGCCCCGTCACCACGATCCGCGCCTCCGGCAGCTCCGCGTTCAACTCCCGCAGACGCCACACCAGCCGCATCGCCTGCTCCTCGTGCCGCTTCGTGTTCATCAGGTTGTCAAGCGGGCTCGGCCCCGTCCAGTTGAAACACTCCACATCCTGCACGCCACCCAGGATCAGCCCGTACGCCCACTCCTGGTCGTGACCCATCGGCCCCACGATCCCCGGGCAATGCACGACATACACCCCCCGGTCCAGCACGATTCCCTCACGTTGCGGCCACGTCCCAACGCACCCTCCGCACAACGCCCCAAGCAGCGCAAGCAGCACGATCGCGCTCAGCCGGCTCCCCCTCATGACTGCACATCTTCCAGAATCGGCCGCACAGCGTCGAACTCATCGCCTCGGAACATCGAGCCGAGATACGCATCGCGCACCACCGGGTCACGGATCAGGTCTCTCGGCGTGCCGTGTGCGAGGATCTTCCCGTGATCGAGAATGTACGCCCGGTCGCAGACGCGAAGCGTCTGGTGTACGTTGTGGTCGGTAATCAGCATCGCAATTCCGTGGTCTCGCCTCAGGTGCAGGATCTCCCTCTGAAGATCTTCGACCGCCAGCGGGTCAACCCCTGAAAAAGGCTCATCCAGCAGGATCAGTCTCGGGTTCTTGATCAGGCTCCGTGCAATCTCCAGCTTCCGCCGCTCACCCCCCGAAAGCGTCCGCGCCCACTGGTCCCGATGATCGCTCAGCCCGAACTGCCCCAGCAACGCCTCCATCCGCTCCTGCCGCTGCCGGCGCGAAATCGGCTCCAACTCCAGAAACGCCATCAGGTTCTGCGCCACCGTCGCCCGGCGGAGAATGCTCGGCTCCTGGCTCAGATACCCCATCCCCAGGTTCGCCCGCTTGTACATCGCCAGCTTCGAGACATCCCGATCCTCGAAGTGAATCTCCCCCCCGTCCGGAGTCACCATCCCGATGGTCATCCGGAAGCTCGTCGTCTTTCCCGCCCCGTTTCGACCCAGCAGACCCACCACCTCGGCCGGCTGCACCTCAAAACACACCCGGTCCACCACCGTCCGGTCGCCGTAGGTCTTCACCAGGTTCTTCGCCGCCAGCAACGTCACATGCAACGATAGCCCTTCCGGAAGAGCCGCGACCGGCCTCCGCAACGAGCCGGAAGCGTCAGCGGTAGGGTCCGCCGTGCGGACCATTCCGAGTAGCACAGGCTTCTTGCCTGTGCGGCTCGGGTGCCGTGGTCTGAACGAGCGGGGCGAGTGAAGGCCACGCGGCTCACCGCCCTCACCCTCCCCCATCAACGCTTGCGCCATCGCTTCTTCCCCCTTTTTTCCCCTTCCTGCCCGATTCCTCCCTTGTGATTCATCCGGAATCGTGTACGCTGGAGGCAACCCTTCTCACCGGCACTCGCCGATTTCGGAGCCACGACCATGACCACCCGCTCTCTCCGCCGCGCTTTCACCCTCATCGAACTCCTCGTCGTCATCTCCATCATCGCCCTGCTCATCAGTCTCCTCCTCCCCGCACTGGGCAAGGCACGCCAGTCCGCGCAGAAAATGACCTGCGCCTCCCACCTCAAGCAGATCGGCCAGGCCATGCACTTCTACGCCAGCGACTTCAAGGGCTACATCCCCCGTGAAGGCAACGGCGACCCTGATGAAGAGAAAGAAATTCCCGGCCTCAAGCCTGCCAAGCCCACCTGGCCTATCGCCTTCCGCAAATACCTCGATCCAAAGGACGCCTACAAGGGCAACTACCACAATCCGCCGCGCACCGTCTGCGACAAATTCGAGTTCATGGATGTCTACCGCTGCCCCTCCCACCCCAACAAGAAGCACAACATCAACTTCATCATCAACGGCCTCGCCTTCCGGGAAGCAGGCCGCGTCTGGGAGGGAACCACCCTCATCGGCAGCGGCCGCATCGCCGTGATGATCGAGAAGATCCGCAAACAGGCGACGATGATCTACATCGCCGAGTTCTCCGATGACCCCAATGATGACTTCTACGATGAGTCGCACGGGTATTACTTCAATCGCTGGGGCGATCGCGGTATCGGCGCCTGGTTCGACACCTGGCGCGCCGTTCATGTGACCGGCTCGTATAGCGGGCTGTACGGCAGTCGCGTCGAAACGAAGCGCCACATAAGCGGCTCAAACCTCCTCTACGTAGACGGCCACGTCGGCTACGACGACAGCGAAGAAGT
>CAZPFK010000020.1:3343-44538 GCA_964585855.1 uncultured Vicinamibacteraceae bacterium | reverse complement strand
TGCAGGTAGGCGTAGCAGGGGTCGTTGTTGATCACCATCTCGTAGATGCGGCCCAGGCCGTAGACGTCCCGCTTGCGGAGCTTCTCGTACTCCATGCCCCAGCGCCAGTGGGGGTAGCGGATTGGAAACCCGCCATAGGCCGCCAGCTGGTTCATGGTGTCAAAGTCGAGCACCTCGAAGATCGTCTCGAAGAAGTCAAGCCCGTAGTCCTTCGCACGCCGGCGGATGACGGCCTGCGCTTCGCGCAGTTCGGGGCTCAGTTCCGTGGAGCGTCGCAGAGTCACACTTCCCCCTATCGGCAGGATCGCACCCGATCATGCTCCTACCGGGTATTGATACGGCCGGGCGGGACCGGCTGTTCCGACCGTTCCGCCGGGGGGAGCGGCTGCCGGGCAGAAAAAGAAGCAGGTCCCGGTTGCCCGGGACCTGCGGTCAAATCAGATCAGAGGATCGACTCGGCTCTCAGAACAGGAACTGCATCTGGGAGCGGAGGGCGATCTGGTCCTCTGCGTCGCCGGTGGCGTCGCTGACCAGACCCAGACCGGAGGAGCCGGCCGGGATCGGATCCAGAGCCCAGACGAGGTCGGTCGTCCACTTCCAGTCATGCTCGTGGAAGTAGTAGTTGACACCGACGGTGATGATGCTGAGGTCGTCGCCGTAGGACGAGCCGAAGGCGTCGCTGAGAGCGTCATCGAAGTCGAACCACTCGTAGCGGGCAAAGGGTTCCATCTTCTCGGTCACCCGGAAGCCGCCCTGGATCACGGCACCATACTGGTCGTAGTCAGAGGCGCCGGTGGTGTTGAAGTCATAGGTCTGACCGGTGAAGGAGGCGAAGAGGTTCCAGCCGTTCTGCTCGACCTGGCCGTCGATGGTGAAGCCGAAGGTCTCGGTCTCAGTGGCTGCAGTGCCGTACTCGCCGCTTTCGAAGATCACACCACCGCCGATGCGGGCGGCCATGTCCTGGCCCTGCGGAGCGGTGTAGTCGCTGAAGTAGTTCCAGGAATCGCCCTCGAGCTTGACGTCGGCACGGGCGTTGAAGGAGTACTCGGTGTCGTAGGTCAGAGCCGGAACGTTGGCCGCCTCACCGTTGGGTCCGATCGCGGAGGGCATGTGGCCGTCGTTGAAGCCGAACTGGAAGTGGAACTGATCATCAGCGTCGGCGTAGTTCAGAGCCACGCCCTGGCTGCGGCCGATGGTGGTCAGCTCGTTGACGTAGGAGCGCTCGGCAGCGAGGAAGTACTTGCTGCTTGCGGTCTCTTCCCAGAGGTAGCCGGGCTTGAACTGACCGAACTGGAAGTTCCAGCCGTTCTCGAACATCCACTTGCCGTAGGCGTCTTCGAGGACGAAGGCGCCGCCGTCACGCTCGAAGCCGCCGTTGACGGCGAACTTCACTTCCTTGGCAAAAAGATGGCCCTTGAAGCCGATCTTCGTGCGACGGTTTTCGAAGCCGCTGCGGCTCTCATCGGCGCCGGTGTCGTCGGCGTCGGTGTTGTTGTAGACATAACGGAACTGCTCCTGACCCCAGATTTCAACCCGGGTGTCGCCGTTGGCATCTTCGAAGAACATGCCGCCGTCATAGCCGGCCATGCCGCCGTTGCCCAGAAGACTGGTGCGACGGCTGCTGTCAACCATGACTTCCTGGATCAGGGCCCGGATTTCCTCATTGCGGGATTCCGTCAGCCAGTTTGCGCCGGATTCCTGCTTGAGTTCAGTCAGCTGCTTCTCAAGAGCGGCAATCCGGGCGTCCGTGTCGCTGGGGGTTCCTCCGGCAAAGCTGACGCCTGTCAGCAGGGCCGAGGCGCTACCAGCAAACAGTCCGACCTTTGTGCAAAGACTCATTGTGTCAACTCCTTGATCGACTGTATTGGGGACGCAACGTACGCCCCACTTGGTCATCCACCCGTCTTCTGGTGCTGGTTCCCAGACACCGCGACAGGAAACAAAGCCATACTCAATTCTCATCCGCTCAGGCCGGATGCTTCAATCCATTCATCTGTCAGAGACAATACAACGACAACCGACTTTCCATCCGATCCACGCTCTGACCTCAGATCGCAAGCCCGGCGTACACGGACGCCGATTGCGGAGGTCTCACGTTTCACTTGAGATTTGCATGAGGGGACGCTGGCGCTTGACCGTTCATTCCACGAAAACGCCGCGATGACTCCATCCAACCTGTGATCACGACTGTGATTCCACCCGGAATCCGCTCTCCGATCAGACGTCCCGGAATGGGTCCGCCTGCAACGGATTGGAAGTATTGTGACGCAACAATTCCGACCGTCAAGTACCTTTCCGCAACATTCTTGGCCGCACACACGGCCGGAGAGCAGTGGGGACAGAGGGCCTACCTATCGACCGTCCAGCCCCAACCTTGACACGATTTTCTCCGGGTTTTCCCCGCGCAGCCCCAGGCGATGCCGCAGCATTCCCCGGAGATTCGCGAGCCGGATGATCACAAGTGTATTCAAATCAATCACTTGTGATCAGCCCGGAAATCATTCCCCGGGCTCCGCCTCACTCCCGTCGCACCATGCAGATTTTCTGTAACAACTTCACAGCCACTCCGAATGGACAGCATGATTATTGCAATATCCTTCCAGTTCTTTGTCGCCTCTTGCGGTCGCCCCCAACCATGAATCTTTGCAAAGGTTGTGTGCAATCGTCAGACGCCTCTTGCACTTCCGCAAGATGCCGCGCAACAGGCCATAGCCACTGTCAAAATATTGCTTAGCCGCCGGTGTGATTTCCAGCCCATCGTCACCGGAAATAGGCCTGAACCTGCGACCGAAGCACGATCTGGTCGCTCTCCCCTGCCCCATCAGCCCGCCATCCCAGCCCCTCAACACCGACGGGAACCGGCTCCCAGGCCCAGCCGATCTCTGTCGTCCACTTCAGAGTGTGCCAATGCAGGTACCTTGTTACACCCACTGTCAGCGCCTCGAAGGTGTCATCCCCACCGCCCACCGCCCCATCGAAGTCGAAGTACTCGATCCGGGCGAAGGCCTCCCACGTGTCCTCAACGAGGTCCAGCGATCCCTGCGCCACGGCCCCAAACTGGTCGTAATCGGAAAGGCCCGCAGGGCTGTCGAAGTGCGCCCCGACGACGTAGCCGAAGAGCGTCATCGGCCCATTCTCAAACTGCGCATCGGCGGTCCAGGAGAGCAGCATCGTTTCAGGCGAGGCCGTGCCGAACTCGCCTTCCTGCGCGTGGAACGCTGCGCCGACGAGCAGGCCGCGACCGTCGCCGGAGCGGGTCGTGAAGTCGTCGAACTGGCTCCACGCCCCCTCGATCCGGGTGTCGATCCGGCCTGTGACGGCCCATTCCCTGTCCTCGATGAGTGCAGCGCCGTTGGAGCCGTCCACGGTCGCTCCCGTGGCGGAGGCGGAGGCCCCGTCGGTGAAGGCGAAGGCGAGGTTGAAGAGATCCTCCCGGCGGGTCAGCCAGATTCCCTGCGACCGGCCCATCGTGGTCAGTGAACGGACCATCGAGCGCTGGGTCGCCAACTGCATCGAGTCGTCAACGAGCTCCTCGCGGAGGAAAGGCGCCTTTTGCTGGCCCACGACCAGCCGCCACTGCTCCATCGGCGGCAGGGTAAAAGCCGCATCCTCAAGAATCGTCGTCCCGCCGCTGAAGCCGTACCGGAAGCGCACCCGGAAGGCGAGGTCGTCGAGCGTTCCGGAGAGCTGCACGCGGGTCAAAGGGTGATCGAAGCCGAAGCGGCTGCTGTCGCCCCCGTCGGTGCTGTTCCACACAGCCCTCATCTGCGCGAGCGCCTCGCCGTAGATGATGAATCGCCCGTCGGCGCTTGCAAGGAAGATGCCCCGGCCGGGCTGAATTCCCGCCGTTCCCTCCTCGGCCAATGAGGTCGCGGTCACCGAAGCAAGCACCATCTGCCGAAGGGCGTCGTGATCGACCTTGTCGACCCAGCCGATCGCGGCCGCATCCTGTTTGAGTGCGGCCAGGTCCGCCTCGAGGGCAGCCAGTCGTCGCTGATAGTCGCCCGTTTCAGCGGCGCAGGGGAGAGCGGCCGACGTGAGGATCGACGCGGCGAGGAGGGTTCGGAGGCGCATGGTGCAATCTCTCCTTGAATTTCAGTGTGCAGGAGGCGATCAGGCGTTCTGCGACTTTTTCCAGTCGGCGAGGAACTTTTCCAGGCCGATGTCCGTCAGCGGATGGCTGAGCATCGACTTGATCACAGAGAACGGCACGGTCGAGACGTCGGCCCCGACCATCGCCACTTCGACGAGGTGGCGCGGATGGCGGATGGAGGCAGCCAGGATCTGTGTCTCGTAACCGTAGTTGTCGTAGATGATGCGGATCTGCCGGATCAGGTCCACGCCGTCGCCGCTGATGTCGTCGATGCGCCCGATGAAGGGGCTGACAAGGAAGGCGCCGGCCTTGGCGACCAGCAGGGCCTGGAGGGGCTGGAAGCAGAGCGTCATGTTCACACGCGTCCCCTCATCCGAGAGCGTACGGCAGGCCTTGAGGCCTTCGAGCGTCGTCGGCAGTTTCACGACGATGTTGTCGGCAATCTGCGCCAGGTGGCGGCCCTCCCGCACCATCCCCGGGGTGTCGGTGCTGACGACCTCCGCCGAGACCGGCCCGGCGACGACTTCACAGATCTCCCGCAGGCGGGTCTCGAAATCGACGCCCTCCTTTGCGACCAGGGAGGGGTTGGTCGTCACGCCGTCGAGCACGCCCATGGCATGGGCCTGGCGGATCTCATCGAGGTTGGCGGTGTCAATGTAGAGGTCCATGCAGCGGCTTCCTTCGGCTGGTCGTGTGGGGGCGGTTCGGATGCGGCAGGATAATCCCCTCATCAGGCCCGGCAAAGCGCAGAGCGGCAATCGACTACCAGTCGCCTGCCAGAATCCGCTCAATGGCGTGCGCCACGCCCTCTTCCCGGTTCGAGAGGGTGATGTGGTCGGCGATCCGCCGGACGGCGAAAGGCGCGTTGCCCATTGCGACGCCGAGGCCGGCGTGGCGAATCATCCCGAGGTCGTTGATCTCGTCGCCGATGACGGCAATCTGTTCGGGCGGAATGCCCTCGCCTGCTCCGAACTGCTGCAGTGCGGTCCACTTGCCGGTTTCAAGGGCGAAGACCTCCAGCAGTTCTGTGGGGTCATCGTCGGGGCCGATGTGGTCAGCGCCTCCGGTCAGCGCGGGAAAGTAGTGGACGAAGGCGCGGCTGCCGAAAGTGCGGACGATCGGCTCGGCAATGGCCTGCATTCGCGACCGGCGCGTCACGACGCCCAGCCGAAGCGTCCCGGCCGGCCAGGGATCGTTGCTCAGATGCGGCACACGTTTGACGATCACCGGCAGATGGTCGAACCACCATTGCGTGGCCCGATCGAGTTCGGCTTCCCCGACGACGACATAATCCAGCCCGGTGCTGCAGCGGTCCTTGAGCATCAGCACGCTGTGGTCGCCGCGCACCATCATGGAGACGATCTCGCCGACCAGCGCCGCCTCCATCGGCCGCGACACCACGGTCTTTCCCGAGGGGTACTCTGAGACAAGCGCCCCGCCCGCCAGCACGAGCGGGCCGGGCAGGGGGAGGCCTTCGATGACCGGCGTTGTCTCGTACAGCCCCCGGCCGGTGGCGATGACGACGCGGATCCCTGCCTCGCCGGCCCGGCCGATCGCCTCCCGGCTGGCGTCGGAGACACGGCCGTCGGGGAGCAGGAGCGTGCCGTCGAGATCGATGGCCAGCAGGCGGTAGTGAGTGGAGGACGGCGGCATGAGATGCCGACGGTAGCGAGGGGGCGCGGGGCCGACAAGGCCTCTGGCGCAGTCTTCATGCCCCGGGGCTACTATTCCTCACAGGCCGCCTCACGCGGCTGCAGAATCGCGAAAAACCCGGTTTTTCAAGCCAGAAAGCCCGCATACCCCATGACCTCACACACGACTTCCGCACCGTTGACGGCCGCAGAGACGCTCCGCCGCTCGCCGGCGATCGCCTCGGCCATTGACCAGATCCTCGAAGAGCTGGACTCCGCGACTGCCTCGCTCACTGCTGTGCGCGGCCCGGTTGACAGCCGGGGCAGCCAGCGGCTGGATGAGTACCTGCGCCATGCCGCCGCGGTGCGGGGCAAACCGAAGCTCTATTACCCTTACGTCGGCTCCGGCATCGGTCGCGGGCCTTTTGTCGAGCTCGCCGACGGTTCGGTCAAGATGGACTTCATCTGCGGCATCGGCGTTCACTTCTTCGGCCACAACGAGCCAGGCGTGGTCCGCGCCTCGCTTCTCGGGGCGATGGGCGATTCGGTGATGCAGGGCCACCTGCAAAGCAACCGCGAGGTCGATGATTTCTCGCAACTGCTCGTCGATCAGGCCGCGAAGACCAGCCGCATCCGGCACGCGTTCCTGACCAACTCCGGCTGCATGGCCAACGAGGCGGCGATCAAGATCTGCTACCAGCACAACGCTCCCGCCTCCCGCGTGATCGCGTTCTCCGACTGCTTCATGGGGCGGTCGGTGACGATGTGTCAGATCGGCGACAGCGCAGCCAACCGCGAGGGCATTCCGCTCTCGACGCTGGTGGACTACATGCCCTTCTACGACCCGGAACTGGGCGAGGAGAGCACCCGTCGCGCCAAGGCGAAACTGCTGGAGCACATCCATCGCTACCCCGGTCAGCACGCCTGCTTCATCTTCGAACTCGTGCAGGGAGAGGGCGGCTTCAACACCGCGCCGCGCGAGTTCTTCGTCGAACTCATGACCATCTGCCGCGATCACGGCATTGCCGTCTGGGCCGACGAGGTGCAGACGTTCGGGCGCACGCCGCAGATGTTTGCCTTCGAGACCTACGGGCTTGGCGAGTTCATCGATGTCGTCACGCTCGGGAAGATGAGCCAGATCTGCGCCTGCCTTTACACTGAGGCCTACAACCCCAGGCCCGGCCTGCTCTCGGGAACCTTCATCGGCTCCACCGTCGGGCTTCATGCCGGGCGGGAAATCGTCTCCCGTCTTGCCGACGGGGATTACTACGGCCCGCAGGGGCGCATCTCGAAGCATCACGCCCTTTTCCGCAGCCACGTCGAAGCGCTGGCGAAGAAGCATCCGGCATGGTTCCCGCCAGTCCGGGATGCGTCCGGCCACGAGTTGAAGAAAACGGGCATCGTCGGCGGCATCGGCGGAATGATGCGCTTCAGCCCCTTCGGCGGACAGAAGAAGCCCGTCAGCGAACTGCTGCAGGTGATGTTCGAGGAGGGCATCATCGGCTTTTACTGCGGCCACGGGCCCTACCACGTTCGGTTCCTGCCGCCGCTCGGCATTCTCGAGGAGTCGCACTGGGACGCGGCCTTTGAGGTTCTCGAACGGGCCATGGCGCGGATCGCCGAGGCGCACGGGTTCAGGTAAGGAATGCCGCATCGCCCGCCGGGCGCCCGGCCCTCCGGGTCGCGCGCAGAGCACGGAAGCCGCAGGAAAGTGCCACAGCCATGTACGTCATCCGCCCCGCAAAGTCCGACGACCTCGACATCCTTCTCAAGCTCGCCAAGATGGTGCACTTCATCAATCTGCCGGCCGATCGGGCCGCGATTGAATCGAAGATCGAACAGTCGCGGCTGAGTTTCGGCGATCATCTCGACGACCCCCACCGCGGGCTGTACCTCTTTGTCGTCGAAGACACGGAGACCGGCAACGTGCTGGGCACCTGCCAGATCATCGCGCAGCACGGCTTCCCCGGTAAACCCAACACCTACTTCGACATCTTCGAGAAGGAGATGTTCGCCGAGGACATCAAGATCGGAACCAGCCACCGCGTGCTGCGCTTCGGCTTCGACGATGACGGACCGACCGAGATCGGCGGCCTCATCCTCCAGCCCGTCGCCCGGCGGCATCCGGCGAAACTGGGCCGGCTGCTCTCCTGGGTGCGGTTCCAGTACATTGCGCTGCACCGCGCCCGCTTCCGCGATCACCTGCTGGCCGAGATGATGGGCGTGCTCATCGACGGCGCCGGCGGGCGGACCAGCGAGTTCTGGGAGGCGCTTGGCAGGCGGTTCATCAACCTCCCCTATGCCGATGCCGATCTGCTTTCGACGCGCACCAAGCAGTTTATTCTCAGTCTCATGCCGCGTGAGGATATCTACGTCACGCTTCTGCCTGCCGGGGCACGGATGGTCATCGGCCAGGTCGGAACGGAGACGATCCCCGCCCGCGCCATGCTTGAAAAACTGGGCTTTGAGTACCGCAACCAGATCGATCCCTTCGACGGCGGCCCGCACCTCCACGCCGAAACCGACAGACTGCCCATCGTGCGGCAGTCACGCCGGGTTCCGCTGACGGGCCTGTGCGCCCCCGGCGAGGCCACCGGGATGGCGCTGGTGAGTTCCGGCGAGGGTCTTGACTTTCGGGCGCTGACGACGCCCATCCGCGCCGGCTCCGATCCGTATGAGGGGCTGGAGATTCCCGCCGAGGCGGCCGAGGCCATCGGCGCAGAAGCAGGGGAGGCGATCGGCTTCACGCCCATCGAAGCGCCGAAGAAATCTCCCCCCCGGAGGCGAACCCGAAGCGCGCCGAAGAAGAAGAAGGTGGCACGACGCCACTGATCGAATCACATTCACGGGGAGAACGCCATGCTTGACGCCGCATTCCTCAACCGCAAATTCGAGGCAGGGCTCGATTACGACGCCTACCTCGCGACCGGCACGCCGCAGCAGCAGGAGAACTGGACGAAGGTCTACGGGCAGGTCTCGCTGTCGCCGGCGCAGCGGACGCTCGTGCAGGGTTTTGCCCGCGAGATGCGACTGCTGTGCGTCTCGGGAATCTGGTGCGGTGACTGCGTGCAGCAGGGTCCGCTCCTGCAGCACATCGCCGAGGCCAATCCGCAGAAGGTCCGTCTCGCCTGGCTCGACCGCGATGAGCACAAGGACCTCTCTGAGAAGATCATGATCAACGCCGGGATGCGCGTGCCGATGCTGATTCTGGCCGCTGAGGATGGGGAGTTCGTGAGTCTCTTCGGCGATCGCTCGCTGACCCGCTACCGTGCGATTGCCTCGCGGCAGCTGGGGCCGTCGTGTCCACTTCCGGGCGCGCCGGTGCCGACCGATGAACTCCAGGCGACGCTGCAGGACTGGCTTAACGAAATCGAGCGCGTGCAGCTGCTGCTGCGTCTCTCAGGACGGCTTCGCGAAAAGCACGGCGATTGATGCGGCCTCAACGCGGCGATCAGTAAACAGACGGCCACTGCCAGGCGATGTCCGGCGCCGTCAGCACGATGATGACGACAAAGAGCATCGTCGGAACTGCGATGATGAGGTTGAGCTTCCAGCCGTCAAAGCGCAGATGCATGAAGAAAGCGCCGACGAGAGCCGCCTTGAGCACGGCCAGGAACGAGAGTACGAAGATCTTTGTCGCCAGCGGCAAAGCGGCGTAACTGGGCCGGGGGGCGATCTTCGCGGCCGCCTCCTGCCGCTCCGGGCTGACGTTGGGATCGTTGGCGACCTCGTGGAGGTCCATGACGGCCGGCAGGTTCGGATTTGGCCCGACGGAGCGGATGTGCACGACTTCGGGAATCGCGACTTCGATGGCGGTGAGGATCACCAGCCAGATGAAGACGGCGATGTAGTTGGGATGGTGTGAGTGGCCGTGGGCGGAGGCGGCGGCGGTCATGGAAGGGGTCCTCGGAGCGGAATCACATGAGGTAGACGATCGTGAAGAGCAGAATCCACACGAGGTCGACAAAGTGCCAGTACAGCCCGACGACTTCGAGGGCCAGCGTGCCGGCCTTGCGGGTGATGTAGAAGCAGAGGATCACGATCAGGGCGATCACGCCGCCGGAGACGTGGGCGCCGTGGAATCCGGTCATGATGTAGAAGGTCGAGGTGAAGACGTCGCGGCCCGGCACGAATCCCTCTGGGTAGAGGTTGTGGTGCTTTCCATACTTCTGAATGGTTTTGTCATCCGGGAAGGCCTCGACCAGCGGAAGGACCGCCCCATCCATGACCGCTTTGTCCCACTCCTGGGCCGCCAGCTGGGCTTCGAGGCGTGCGCTGCCCCGGCCCCGCACCTCGGGCCGACCCTCGTGCAGCAGTGCGTAGGCCTGTTTCAGGACGGCCTCCTGTTCGGAGGCAGTGGATTCCTCCTGGAGGGAGGTTTCCATGATGCGGACCGGCTCGGCGGCGGCGTGGGCGTCATCGAGGTGGATGCCGCGCTCGTGGGCGATGTGCTCGACGTGGTGGAGCAGGGCCTCTGAGGGCTTGTGGAAGAGGTGCTTGTACTCATAGACCTGGACGCCGACGAAGCAGGCCCCGCCGATGATGGTGGCGACGAGGTAGGCGATCGCCCGCTTGCGGTCGCCGAAGTCCGACCACTGGAAGGCCTTGACCATGGTGACCGAGGAGCAGATCAGCAGGAAGGTGTTTGCGGCGGTGATGCGGACGGCGAGGATGTCGTAAGGGGCGATCCAGTCGGGAGTTCCGAATCGCAGGACGATGTAGGCCCCGATGAGTCCGGCAAAGAACATGATCTCGCTGACCAGGAAGAGCCACATGGCCAGTTTGATGTTGCCCAGACCGACCGGGGAGGGCATGGTCGGGCCGTGGGCGTGAGCGTGTGCATCCATGGGGTGAGTCCGGAGAATCGGTTGAGGGGAATCAACGGGCGAAGATGGTATCGCCCTCCGGGGCCTCCGCAAGGGTTTGCGGGGGCGGAAGCAAGCCTATCCGGGGGTTGCGGGGCGTCCAGAGATGACCAGCGGCGATTGTGAATATTTTCACGATCAGGGCGTCTCTCTCAATGGTCAGTCGGGGTGCATTCGAATAGCATCCCGTCCATTTGCGCGGATTTCGCGCGCCAGCCGGCTGGAGCCGGGCCCAAAAGCCCGCACGGACCGCCTGGAACGGTGTCTTGAGTCTTTCGCTACACAAAGGGGAACCGCCATGTTTCGCACTCGTACAGCCGTCACCGCCGCCCTCGCACTGGGTTGTCTTGGCTTCACCGGAGCCGACGCCGCAGCCCAGGGCATCCTCGTCGGGAAGATCGAGTTCAAGGGCGACATGAAGGCGCCCAAGCGCGTCCGCGTCTCCGGAGATGCCTTCTGCGTTCAGGCCCACGCCTCCAATCCGCTGATGGAAGAGTCCTTCGTCTTCAACACCGAAGAAGGGACTCTTTGCAACGTCATCGTCTACGTCAGCAGCATCAGCGACGGCTCGGCCTTCAACCCGCCGGCCGAGCCGGTCGTCATCGACCAGGTCGGCTGCCAGTACACGCCGCACGTCAACACGGTGACGGTCGGCCAGAAGGTGCAGATCAAGAACTCGGATTCAACGGCCCATAACCTCAACCTCAAGCCGGCGATCAACTCCGGCTTCAACGTCGCCCAGGCCGTCGCCGGCATGGTGCACGAGGTGACCTTCGAGAAGGTTGAGCACGAGCCGCCGATGCCGCTGAAGTGCGACGTCCACTCCTGGATGAACTCCTACATCGCCGTCTTCGACCATCCCTTCCACGCCGTCAGCGATGAGAAGGGCGCCTACCGCATCGAGGGCCTGCCCGCCGGCGAGTACGAGGTCAGCGTCTGGCACGAGTTCAAGTTCTTCGCGCCCGTCGTTGAGACGCAGAAGGTGACCGTGGTGGACGGACAGGAGACCACGCTGGATTTCGCCTACGACGTCAAGAAGTAAGATCATCCCCGCATCGGCGGGCCTGACGGCCCGCCGATCGCCTTTCCCGTTGGCATTGCGTCATTCTGCCCCGAAAGGACGGCCGTGAAGAGATTCCCGCTGCTGCTGATTGCACTGGTGCTCGCCTGCCTCGGCGGGCCGTCGGCCACCACGGCGCTGGCCGAAGCCGCCAGCGTCCCCTCGCTCTGGCATCCGATGCGCGAGGCGCTCACGGATTTCGGCCGCGACATCGACCGTCTCTACTGGGTGATCTTCTTCATCACCTCGATTACCTTCGTGGTCGTCCAGTTGCTGATGCTTCTCTTCCTCTTCCGCTACCGGGCGACCGAGGGCGGAAAGGCCGTCTTCACCCACGGCAACGCCAAGCTTGAACTCGCCTGGACGATCACCCCGGCGATCATCCTCGTCTTCATCGCCTTCGTCAGCCGGTTTACCTGGGATGAGATCCGCGTGGACATCCCGGAGGATGCCGTCAAGGTCGAGGTCATCGCCCAGCAGTTCTCCTGGTTTGTCCGCTACTCCGGCAACGACGGCGAGTTCGGCCCGCGCGACTTCGAGAAGCTCCGCGCCGACCGTGCCGCCAGCAACACCGTGGACGCCTGGGCCGTGACCCTTCCCGAGACATGGCCGGACGAATGGCCCGAGGATCAGCCCCCGCCCCCGGGACTCGATGACTACAAGATTGAGCGGGAACTCCGCGTCCCCGCCGACCGCCCCGTCCGCATCGTTCTGACCAGCAACGACGTGCTGCACTCCTTCTTCATCCCCGAGTTCCGCATCAAGCACGACGCCGTCCCGGGGATGAACGGCGGCCGTCTCTGGTTCAACGTCGCCTGGGAGGACGTCAAGGACCGCAACTTCTTCGACATCATCTGCGCCGAGCTCTGCGGCCTGACCCATTACGCCATGTGGGGCCGCCTCATCGTGATGAAGTCGGGTCCGGTGGATCCTGAGGCCATCGAGATGTCCGGCGAAGACCTGATGAACATGATGTACGACGACCCGGAGGAGTTCGACCGCCGCTTCAAGGGTCGTGACACGACCTGGGACACCTACGTCCACGTGATGTCGAAGATCACCGTGGCCGAGAACTCCGACACGGGCTATTGAAGCCGACCGACTGCACGTAGCGCAAGCATCCCGTCCGCACCGCCTGACCACGGATCAGCCATTCATGACCACGCTTCCAGCCGACCATCACCACGCCGCCGCCCACGACCACGCCCATCACCACGAGATCGGCTTCATCCGGAAGTACGTCTTCTCGATGGACCACAAGGTCATCGGCATCCAGTTCATGTTCACCTCGCTGATCTTCCTGCTCGTCGGCGGGCTGCTGGCCCTGGCCGTGCGCTGGCAGATCGCCTGGCCCTTCGACGTCGCCCAGCCGCTGCCGTTCTTCGGGGAGTCCTCGCGCTTCTTCACTCCCTCGACGCAGGTCTCGGTGATGCCCGGCGATTTCTACAACATGCTCTTCACGATGCATGCGACCTTCATGATCTTCTTCGTGATCATCCCCATGCTCGTCGGTGCCTTCGGGAACGTCCTGATCCCCCTGCAGATCGGCGCCCGCGACATGGCCTTCCCCCTCCTGAACATGCTCTCTTACTGGGTCGCGCTGGCCGGCGGCGTGATGATGGTCTCCTCTTTTTACTACCAGGGCGCGCAGGGCGGCTGGACCAGTTACCCGCCGCTTTCGCTGGCTGACTTCTCCAACCAGGCCCAGTCCCTCTGGCTCATCAGCCTCATTACCGTCGGCACCAGCAGCCTCATGGGCGCGGTGAACTACCTCACGACCATCCTGAATCTCCGCGCCCCGGGCATGACCCTCTTCCGCATGCCCCTGACCGTCTGGTCGCTCTTCATCACCTCCATCCTCATCCTCATGTCCACGCCGGTGCTCGCCTCTGCGCTGCTCATGCTTCTCTTCGACCGGCACTTCGGCACCTCCTTCTTCACCATCTCCGACCAGGTCCGTGCCGGCACCGCCCTCAGCACGCTCGACTCCGGGCAGCCGCTGCTCTTCCAGCACCTCTTCTGGTTCTATTCGCACCCGGCCGTCTACATCATGATCCTGCCGGCCATGGGTATTGCCTCCGACGTCCTGGCGACCTTTGCCCGCAAGCCCATCTTCGGCTACAAGCCGATGGTCTTCGCGATCGCCGGCATTGCTTTCCTCGGCTTCATCGTCTGGGGCCACCACATGTTCGCCTCGGGGATGAACCCGATTCTCGGCACGACCTTCATGGCCTCGACGATCATGATCGCCGTTCCCTCGGCCATCAAGGTCTTCAACTGGATGGGCACCCTCTGGGGCGGACAGATCCGCTTCACCCCCGCCATGCTCTTTGCCATCGGTTTCGTCTCGATGTTCATCATCGGCGGCCTCAGCGGCATCTTCATGGCCTCCGCCCCCGTTGACCTCTACATCCACGACACTTACTTCATCGTCGGCCACATCCACTACGTGCTCTTCGGCGGCTCGCTGCTTGGCATCTTCGCCGGCATCTACTACTGGTACCCGAAGATGTTCGGCCGCAACATGAACCAGTCGCTGGGCGTGCTGCACTTCTGGATGACGCTGATCTCCTTCAACGTCACCTTCTTCCTCATGCACGTCGTCGGCGTCGGCGGCCACCCGCGCCGCTACGCGACCATCCTCGAATACCCGACCCTCGAGTTCCTCCAGCCGCTCAACATCGTGATGACCATCGGCGCGCTGATGCTCGGTATGAGCCAGATCCCCTTCGTCGTCAACGTCTTCTGCTCGCTGGGCCGCTTCGGAAACCGCCTGGTCATCTACCCGCTCATCATTGCAGCGCTGCAATACCTGCCGTTGAGCCCCTGGCAGCCGATTTCCTCGATCATGGGTCTCGAGGGCGTCTCGCTCTTTGCCCGCATCGGTCTGGTCCTCTCGCTCTTTGTCATCATGGGTCTGGCCGACTACGCGCTCATGACCTCCATGGGCCGCATCAACGGCCACGACGGCGGGCGTGATCACGTCGGAGGCCGGTGGATCGCCGTGGCGACCTTCCTGATCGCCTTCCCTGCCTTCTTCATGCCCGTCTTCGTCAAGGGCGATTTCTGGGAGCTCATCGGCGTCAACAGCGTGACTTACGCCATGAGCCGCGACAGCTACCTCTCCGCGCCGATGCAGCCCTATCCGACGGCCGTGGACGCCTCGGCCATGTCGCCCTCGGAGCACGTCATGACCATCGACGCCGAGGGCGCGATGACCCCCGCCGAGACGCCCGCCGTCACGGCCGTGCTCGTCGATTACACCCGGCTGGCCGCAGCCGCGGAGTCGGCCGGCATTGACCTGACCGCCTCGCCGCTGGCACCGATCGTGGAAGAGACCCGCGACCGCTACAACCTCGTCTCCTTCGAGACGGCGATGATCGCCGGCCTTGCCCCCGAACTGAAGACCCTCGTCGAGGGCAGTCGCGTGATGGTCTCCGGCTGGATCGCCGAGGTGCAGAAGCAGAACCTCATCCCCAACCGCAAGGTCAGCCGGACCTGGAACAGCAAGATCGACGGCAACTTCCGCATCGTCGCCTTCACCAACGTCCGCATGGGCTGGATCATCACCGGGCTGACGGCGGTCTTCGGCCTGCTCCTGCTGATGCGCCGAAACACGCAGGTCTTCTTCGGGTATCCCGTGGGCTCCAACCCCTGGCGCGCCAACTCACTGGAGTGGTACGCCAGCAGCCCGCCGTGGTTTGAGAACTTCCCCGAAACCCCCCAGGTCTACCGTGGCCCCTACGAGTTCTCCTCCCCGGTGGCCAAGGACGATTACCTGCCCCAGTGGCATCCGCCCATTCCGGGCGAAGAAAAGCTCGCGCACTGAGCCGGGCCGTCTCCCGTCTCATCGCGCTGCAGGCAGGAGTCTGCGACAGTGTCTCCGCGCTCTCGACGAACTGACCTTGCAGCCGCCCTTCCTGCGGGAATGGGCATCGCGACTGCCGTCTGGGTCACCGCCTTCGTCGGGCGCATGCACGAGGTCAACCTCTCCGGTCCGCTCCTCCTGGCTCTCATCCTGACGGTGATGCTTGTCGGCGCCGTCCGCAGCGGCATGACGTCAGGATTGAAATCCGCCGTTGGCGCTCTGCTGATTGCCGGAGGCGTCAACATCCTTCTGGTCGGCTCCATCGTCAGCGCCCGCGCCCTGCCGGAGACCCCCGCCGCTGCGGCAGCCGAAACTTCCCGCGTCATCGTCTCGGCGCTGATCTGGATTCCCGGAAGTCTCCTCGTCTCAGCGCTCATCGGGCTGATCGGCGGCGGGATCGGCTCCTTCTTTCACAGGCCCGATGAGGGCACGACCCCCACCGACCGTACGCTGGTCGCTCATGCTGCCCTCGGTCGTGTCACCATGGCGACGACCTTCTGCCTGATCGCCGTCGGCGGGATCGTTACCAGCACCGGGGCGGGGCTGGCCGTGCCCGACTGGCCCAGCAGTTTCGGCTACAACATGTTCCTCTATCCGTACTCGAGAATGGTGGGGGGCATCTACTACGAACACGCCCACCGCCTCATCGGCACACTCGTCGGCCTGCAGACGCTCGTGCTCTGCTGCGTCATCTGGTTCTCGAAGCGCAGCGGTGTGGGCCGCGCCCTCCGTCTGGCCGGCGGGGCCTGTCCCGAATGCGGGTACCAGCTGCGGCGGGCCGGCGCGACGGAGTGCTCCGAGTGCGGCATTGCCCTCAATGCGCAGGAGCTCGCCTGGCTCTCGCGAACTGCAGGCGGAGAGGCCTCGCCGCTGCGACGCCGACTTCTGCGGATTCGCTGGGTTGCCGTTGCGGCTCTGTGCCTGGTCATCCTGCAGGGCTCATTCGGCGGACTGCGCGTCGTTATCGTCAATGAATACGGGCACACGCTGGCGCTGGTCTTCGCCGTCGTACACGCGCTGACGGCGCAGATCTTCCTTGCGGTGATGACCGTTCTGACCTGGATGCTCTTCCGCGCCATCGCCCGGCCCCGACCCGAGGTCGGCGATTTCTGCCGCGGGCTGGCGCTGGCGCTTGCGATTTCCATCTTTGGGCAGACGCTGCTGGGGGCGCTCACACGCCACTTCCACTATGGTTGGTCGCTGCTGGCGCACATCCTCTTTGCAATTGTCGTCGTTGCTCTGGCGCTTGCCGTCGGCTTCTGGCTGCTCACCCTCGCCGAGCGCTTCGCCGCGCTGCGCCGGCGCTTCATGTTGCCCGGTACGTTCCTCGTCGCCGTCGTCGTCATCCAGGCCGGCCTCGGCGGCGTGGTCTGGTGGGTCACGACCCGCTACGACCAGGTGCAGCAGACGACCTCCCCGGCCATCGCCGCCGTCACCTCCGCCCATGTCGTTTTCGGCGCTGCGCTCGTCGTGCTCTCCGTCTGGGCCCTCCTCGAAGTCGGCACCCCCTCCCGCCGATCTGCCGCCGCCGCCTCGCCCCGACCGGCCGCCCCCTGACCGCTGGATTGCCCCGCAGCCGCCGGCAATGATCCTGTTTCTCTCATGCCCGATGCAACGCCATCCCCGACCCTCTCACCGCTCGCCGAGGCGGCCTTGACCGATTCGCGATCCACCGCCGCTCTCTATCTCGAACTCACCAAGCCCCGGCTCAACGGCCTGGTCCTGGTGACGACCGCCGTCGGATTCCTCGTCGCCCTGCCGCGAACCACCGCCATCGGCGTGCAGGAATGGATCACCCTGGTGCATGTCATGATCGGAACCGCCCTCTGCGCCGGGGCCGGTGCCGTGCTGAACCAGTGGATGGAGCTCGTCCCCGATTCGGCCATGGAGCGGACGCGCACCCGCCCGCTCCCGGCCGGCCTGATCACCCCGCGTGCTGCGCTCCGCTACGCGGCCGTCCTCTGCATCCTCGGGACGACCTGGCTGGCGTTCTTTGTCAACGGCCTCGCAGCGCTGATCGCCTTCGGCACGGTCATCATCTATGCCCTGATCTACACGCCGATGAAGAGCCGCTCCTCGCTCTGCACGCTGGTCGGCGCGATACCCGGAGCCACGCCGACGCTGATCGGGTGGGCAGCGGTGCAGGGCGACCTCGACGTGCGCGCGCTGACCTTGCTGATCATCCTCTACGTCTGGCAGATTCCGCACTTCCTGGCCATCGGCTGGATGTATAAGGAGGAGTACGCCCGGGCAGGGTTCCCCATGCTTCCCGTCGTTGACCAGAGCGGCCGCGTGACCTCGGCGGCGATCCTCTCCTGGACGCTGATTCTCCTGCCCGTCACTGCCCTGCCCTTCCAGATGTCGCTCTTTGGCATCGTCTATCTCGTGGCCGCGATCATCCTCGGCCTCGGACAACTCGTTCTGGCGTTCTGGCTCATTGCCGATCCCTGCCGACCTCGCGCCCGCATCTTCTTCTTCTATACGATCACCTACCTTCCGATCCTCATGGCCGTCATGGTCGCCGATGCACGACTGGTGCCCTTGCTCTCCGGTCGCTGACGACACGCCTCTCCGGGGTCTGCGCCGCTCATGCCCGATGCCGCGATGACAGTTGCGCTTGCCGTCGGCGATGTCCGCCTCGTCTATCACCGCGCCGGCCAGCCCCACACCGCCCTCAACCACATCACCCTGACCGTCCCCGCCGGTCAGTCCGTCGCCCTGCTGGGGCCAAACGGCAGCGGCAAATCTACCCTCATCCGCGCCGTCGCCGGGCTGCTTCGGCCCGATTCCGGCTCGATTTCGGTCTTCGGATCGGAGCAACTTCCCGAAATCCGCAGGCGAATCGGCGTCGTCTTTCAGTCGCCCAGTCTCGACCCTCACCTGACGGTGGCAGAGAACCTGCGCTGCCAGGCGGCTCTGTACGGTCTGACCGGGCCGGCATCCCGCGCGCGAATCGATGAACACCTCACCCGCGCTGCACTGGACGATCGGCGAAACTGGCCGGTGAAGCGGCTCTCGCTCGGGCTGGCCCGCCGGGTCGATCTCGTCAGAGCGGCGCTGCACGCACCTGACCTTCTGCTTCTGGATGAGCCGACCGTCGGCCTCGACCCCACGGCCCGGGAGCGCTTCCTTGAAACGATTGAAGCCATGCGCCGGGAGACGGGCGTGACGATCCTGATGAGCACGCATCTGACCGACGAGGCCGATCGCTGCGACCGCGTGATCCTGATGCACCGAGGCGAGATCGTCGCCGACGATCGCCCCGACCGGCTGCGCCGGGCGCTCGGCGGGCGGATTCTCACCGTCAGCGCGGGCCGGGATGAGCCGCCGGGTGTCGGCGAGGGCTGGCGGCGTGCGGCCGGGCGGTGGCTGCTGCCGCTGCCGGATGACACCTCGGCGTCCTCAGTGCTGGCGGCCTCACTGCTTGAGGCTGGGGTCTCCTTCACCGTCGCCCCGCCGACGCTTGCCGATGTCTTCGCCCAGCACACCGGGGCTGCGCTTGAATCTGAAGAAGCATCGGGAGGGGAGAATGGCTGACGACGGCGTGCTGCGATTGGCGATGTGGTCCGGCCCGCGCAACATCTCCACGGCGATGATGCGCTCTTTCGAGAATCGTCCTGACACTATCGTCATCGACGAGCCGCTCTATGCCCACTTCCTCAAGGCCACGGGAATCGACCATCCCGGTCGCGAGGAGGTGATCGCCGCCCACGAGTCCGACTGGCGCACGGTGGTTGCCACGCTGACCGGTCCGGTGCCTCCGGGTGTGCGGGTCTTCTACCAGAAGCACATGACCCACCACCTCCTGCCGGAGATCGACCGGGAGTGGATTCGCGGCCTGACCAACGTCTTTCTGATCCGCGACCCGAAGGAGATGCTGCTTTCCCTGAGTCGGATTCTCGATCGTCCGACGCTGCGCGACACCGGGCTGCCGCAGCAGGTTGAACTTTTTGAGCGAGTGCGGCAATGGACCGGCGCTGATCCCATCGTCATCGATGCACGCGATGTGCTCACCGATCCGCGCGGGTCCCTTTCAGCGCTCTGCGAACGACTCGGCATTCCCTTCATGGAGGAGATGCTCACCTGGCCCGCCGGCCGCCGGGAGAGCGATGGCGTCTGGGCGGAGTGGTGGTATCACTCCGTGGAGCAATCCACCGGTTTTGAGCAATGGCGGCCGAGGGAAGAGCCCCTGCCGGAATCGGTGCAAGGGCTGCTCGAACCCTGCATCCGGTACTACGAGACGCTGCGCTCGGCGCTGTCGCGCTGAGACGGCGGCTTCCCGGAGTCCGGTCATGCACACAAGCCGCCGACTTTTTCTCGCCTCGATTCCGCTGACGGTCGCAGGCGCGGGCGCCGTTGCTGGGCAATCGACCGCCCGGCAGCAGGAGGCCGACCCTTCGGCCTATCCGGTCACGCCCGCCGGGAGCGCCGCCGCGATCGTCGGCGCTTCGCACGCCAACCTGGATCGAGTGCGCGAACTGCTCGGAGAAGATGCTGGGCTCGCCAAGGCCGTCTGGGACTGGGGTTTCGGCGACTGGGAGACCGCGCTTGGCGCCGCCTCCCACACTGGACGCACCGACATCATGGACGTGCTCATCGCCCACGGCGCCCGGCCCGACATCTTCTCGCTGGCGACGCTCGACGCCGTTGACGCTCTCCGCGCCGTCCTCTCCGCGTTTCCATCCATGCGCACGCTGGAGGGGCCGCACAGCATCTCGCTCTTCCGCCACGCCCGGGCCGGCGACGCCGCCCGCGTCATGGAGTATCTTGAGGCCGAGGGGCTGAACCCGCCCAACCCCTTCACGACCGATCAGGCCGAGGCCGCGCCGTGCATCGGAACCTACTCTGCTGCAATCGGCGAGGGCCGGCGCTTCACCGTCGCCTGGGTCGAACGCCTCGCCTGCCTCTCCCTGACGCCCGGTGAGGCGGCGGCGCGCAACCTCATGCCGGTGGGCGAGCATCGGTACAGCCCAGCCGGGGCCCGGCACGTCACCATCACCTTCGACGTCCGCGAGGGCAGAGCCGGGCAACTGCACATCACGGGATTCGGCGAACCTGTCAGCGCGAAGCGCGAGCCCGGATGACGCGGCTAACCTTGACTCGATGCTCCAGACATTCAACCAGAAAAATCGCGATCTGCTTGTCAACATCAACGGCTCGCTGATCCATCGCGACCAGGCGGGCATCAGCCCCTTCGACTCGGCCGTGCAGGGAGGCGACGCCGTCTGGGAGGGGCTGCGACTCTACAACGGCCGCATCTTCCGACTGCGGGAGCATCTGGATCGCCTCGCCTCCTCAGCCCGGGCGCTTGCCTTTGCGGAGATCCCCTCCCACGAGAGGATCACGGCCGAGATCCGCAGGACGCTCCAAGCCAACAACATGCGCGACGGCGTCCACATCCGTCTCACAGTCACGCGTGGCGTGAAGATTACCTCGGGCATGGACCCCCGTCTCAATCAGTCAGGGCCGACGCTGATCGTCCTCGCCGAGCACAAGCCGCCGGTCTACGACAAGGCGGGTGTAACGCTTGTGACCTCCGCGATCCGCCGCTTCTCGCCGGACACGATGGATCCCAAGATTCACCACTGCAACCTGATCCAGTCCATTCTCGCCAAGATCCAGGCCAACCAGGCCGGCGCCGATGACGCCCTGATGCTCGACACGCGCGGCTTCGTCGCCGAGACCAACGCGACGCACATCTTCATCGTTGAGGGCGACGTTGTGCGCACGCCGCGCTGTGTCGCCTGCCCGGAGGGCATCACCCGCGCTGCCGTCCTGCAGCTGTGCAGGGATCATGCCATTGCCCACGAGGAGTGCGACCTTTCCCTCACCGAGGTCTATCGCGCTGATGAGATGTTCTGCACCGGCACCATGGGCGAACTCGCCCCTGTGACCCACGTTGATGGGCGGGCGATCGGCGTATCACCGCCCGGCCCGATGACCCGCCGCCTCAGCGAACTCTTCCGCACGCTCACCGAAACCGAGGGCGAGCCCGTGGTCGACCCGGCATGAGCCCGGCGGAGGATGCATTGCAGCCGTTGCTTGCCCGGCTGGCCGCCTCCGGCGTCGCTGAGCCCTCAACGCTGGTCATTGAGTTCGGGCCCGCCGGAGAGCCGCAGCAGTGGGGGGGAATGCCGTTGCGGGGCACGGCCATGAGCAGCCGCTTCCCGGCAGAACCCGGCCCGGAGTTGCGGGTTTTTCCCGCCGGCCTCGTTGAGGGCTACTCGACCCTCGAGATTCTCCCCGTCTCGATCAGCCGGCCCGGCGACGATCCGGCCCTCCTCCTTGCTCTCGGCCTCGCCGTTGCGGTGGAGCGCGTGCGGGCCGCTGGAGTGCCGGTTCGGCGGTTCGTTGCCACCGGGTATGCGTTGCCGGACCCCGCGCCGGCTGACCTGGCGTTGCTGCAGACCCTGGCCGACGTCCTGGACGCCCGGATTCGCCTCCGCCCCTGCGCTGATCTCGCGGAGGCAGGAATGGCGATCCTTGCGGCCTTCAACCCCCCTCGGCCCGCCGATTCCCACTATTCCTCGCTCCTGCACCGTCTTGCCGCCCCGCATATCGGTCCTGAACGGGTCATCCGCCGGGATGTGGCCGCAGCCAGGCGTTTCCGGCCACAGGTTGAGGCGCTGGCCTGAGGGTGCCGGCGGCAACGGCCCGATATCGCAATCTGCCCCCCGGAAATGGGAATGATCTTCTCAGGGCACCGGTTTTCGGGTATGCTGGGCCGCAGCGGCGTTGAGCGCCGGCCTGCGGGATCGTTCACGCCCCTGAAGACAGAAAACGGAGAAAAGCCATGATTCGTACGACACATGCGCGCCGGCTTGCGGCCGGCCTGATGCTCGGTTGCCTGGGTCTTTCGACCCCGGTGCTGGCCCAACAGGGCTCGGAGCTGAAGAACCCTGTCGGTTCCTATATGCAGTACCCGATGGATTCGGGCATCCAGGACAACATCTCGACGATTCCCGCCGTCGTCTGGTCTGAGGCGATCCACGTCGAAGATGCCGCCTGGCTGCGCGTCTACCTCGCCGACTACAACCTGCCCGGCGGCAGCATCGTCCGCTTCATGTCCGCCCTCGACGGGGAAGTTCAGGAACTCGACGCCTCCGGCCTCTCCATGTGGTCTGACTCCTCGGCCTACTTCAACGGCGACACCGTGTGGGTCGAAATCGTCGCCGCCCCCGGCACGATCAACAACCGCATCATCGTTGACAAGATCGCCTTCGAGGAGGAGCACGCCGTCGTTGAAACCTTCTGCGGCATCTGCGGCGGCTCCGACAACCGCACCCCTTCGACGGAGAACTACGCCGGCCGCCTCATGCCGATCGGCTGTTCTGCGACGGTCTGGAACGACGAAAGTTGCGTCGTCTCCGCCGGCCACTGTGTCACCAGCGGCCTGGTCATGCAGTTCAACGTGCCGCCCTCAACCTCCGGCTGCAACACGCAGAATCCCCCCGTCAACGATCAGTTCCCCATCACGACGCACTCCTCGCGCAACGCCGGCGTCGGCGCCGACTGGGCCGTCATGACCGCCGGCACCAACGGTCTCGGCGAGAAGCCCTACGACCGCTACGGCCTCTTCCGTCCGATCCGCACGACAAACGTCAACGTCGGCACGGCGATCGACATCTTCGGCTACGGTGTGAGCAAGACCTGCACGCGCACACAGACGCAGCAGCTCTCCGAGGGCTCCGTCACCTTTGCCAGCGGCACCTGGTATGAGTACAACGCCGACGTCACCGGCGGCAACTCCGGCTCGTCGATCATCGTTGACGGCGAGATCGTCGGCATCGTCACCCATTGCAGCACCGGCTGCCCCAACTACGGCACCAAGGTCACCAACGGCGACTTCGCCAATGCGCGCGATGAAGTTTGCGGCCTTCCCGAGTTTCTCGAGATCACCAATCTCGTTCCGGGTCTTGCCGGCCAGGTCAACAGCTTCGAGATCTTCGACGCTGAGCCGGGGGCAACGGTCACGATGGTCTGGAGTCTCGGCACCGGCAGCACGCAGGTCTCCGGCTGCCCCGACCTCTTCCTTGATCTGGGCAACCCGCGGACCGGCGGAACGGTTGTCGCCGATGCCAACGGTGAGGCGACCTTCTCGCAGTTCGTTGCCAATGCCGCCTCCGGTCGCCGCGTCTTCATCCAGGTCTATGAGCAGTCTTCCTGCCGCAAGAGCAACATGACCAACACCCGCTTCCCGTAACCCGGTGTTCGTCTGAAAACGTGATTTCCCAATCGCCTGCCCGGACATCTCCGGGCAGGCGGCTTTTTCTCCAGGGCTCATCCGCCGGATTCGCCCTGCCACGCGGTCGCCTTCTCGGCGTATCCCTGTCCCGGCTCTGCCTCCTCCCAGCGCTGGTACAACTCCGCCATTGCACCGTGGAGCAGCGAACGGCCGGCCTCTGATGTCTGCGGCTGCGTCAGCGTTTCCGCGGAGTGCAGCAGGAGGGCCTCCGCTTCGGCAAATCGCGACAGGCGGGCCAGCGCCAGCCCCTGACGCGTCTGAATCTGCGCCAGGAACTCCGCGCCGTCCGGCCGCCCCATCGCTCCCATGTTGGCAGATTCCGCAAACACCGCAACTGCGGCTTCGTAATCGGCGACCTCTGTCAGCACGCGCCCGAAACCTGTCAGGCACGCCTGCAACGCCGGGTGATCCGGAGCGACAGCACGGAACATCGCAATCGCCTCTTCGTAGATCGGTTGCGCCTCCTCGTATAGCCCGGTGTCGCGGAGCAGCGCGGCGAAGTTGTTCAGCATCATCGCCGAATCGACATGCTCCCAGCCGGGACGGTCTCGACGAATGCGGATCGCCTCGCGGTACAGCGGACTTGCCTCATCGAACCGCCGAGTCAGGTGCAGCAGCGTCGCCAGGTTGTTTAATGCCGTGCCGTAATAGGGGTGGTCCGCTCCAAGACGGGCGAAGAGCTCGATCGCCTCGCGGAAGGCTGGCTCGGCCTCGGCCATTCGTCCCTGCGCCTGCAGGGTCACTGCAAATCCTGTGAGACTGGCTGCGAGACTGACATCATCGAGGCCGTTGGCCCGGTGGGTGGCGATCACGGCGCGGAAACCGGCTTCCGCTTCCTCCAGCGCTCCGAGCGTGCGCTGAATGTCGGCAAGGTTGTGGGCGGCCGAGAGCGTGTCGGGGTGATCCTCGCCGACTGACTGTCGCAGGATCTCCAGGGCCTCGCGCTGCAGCGGTTCGGCCTCGCGTGTTCGACCGGCTGCGAGCAGGACGTTGCCGAGGTTGTTCAGACTGATGCCGATTCGCGGATCGGCAGCGGCATGGAGTCTGCGGCGAATCTCGAGGGCTTCGCGATGGGCGCTCTCGGCCTCCGTAAGCGCCCCGGTGGCGACATGGAGTTCTCCGAGGTTGCTCAGAACGGCCGCCAGGTGCTCCTCGGCATCGGGGTCAGCGCGGAGGGCGGCCACGATGTCCGAGTAGATGGTCTCCGCCTCTTCGTAGCGACCGCGCTGTTTGAGAACAGATGCGAGGCTGCCTCTGACCAGTCTTGTGTGCAGACTCTCAGTCTCCTCGATCTGCGCGGCCGTCTCCATCGCTTCCCGGTAGTGATGCTCGGCTTCCTCTGCTTCGCCCAGTGCCTGGCGGGCGTTTCCAAGCAGGTGGAGCGATTGCACCGCCTCCTGAGTTTGACTTGCCGATGCCGATTGGAGCAGATGCAGCGCCGTCTCATGGTGTGAGAGCGCCTTGGTATACAGCCCGAGTTCGAAGCAGGTGCGCCCGAGGGCAGTTTCCAGTTGCGCCCGCACCAGCGGCTGGTCGCCGAAGTCCTCCTCAAGACTGAGCGCTGCAGGCCCAAGCACGAATTCCTCAAGGATCGCCCGGGCGGCGTCGGCTGACGGTCCCGCACTGATCAGGGTGTCAAACGCAGCCATCTGTGCTGCTATCTCGTCAGCAGCCAGCCGTCGGCGATCCGGCCACTCGCCGACAAAGGAGCGCTGCAGCAGCCGCTCCGTTGCATCCCGAAGGCTCACCCGCAGCCCGTGGCCCATCGCCGCCACGCTCAGGTCCTGCAACATTCGCTGCTGGAAGGCAGCAACCTGCCGGGTCTGCTCCTCCCGCTTCTCGGCCAGGGACCGCTGTCTCGCCTCCTCAAGGCCGAAGCGCACCGAGACGATCGTTGCAATGATCAGAACAGTTGCGATCGCGCCGGTCGCGGCAACAACGCCCCAGTTGCGCGCCAGCGTACGGCGGAGGACGTAGATGCGGCTGTCGCGCCGCGCCTCGATCGGTTCACCGCGCAGATGCCGTTCGATCTCCGCCCCCAGAGCAGAGGCAGACTCGTACCGTCGCGACGGATCGGGGTCCATCGCCCGGGCGACGATGATCTCCACGTCGCCGCTCAGTCGCGAATCGAGCCGGCCCAGCGGCGGCACATCCGCGTGCTCCAGCGATCGAACAGCCTCAACCAGCGAAGTGCCCGTGAAGTCTCGGGGCAGACGGCCCGAAAGCGCTTCGTAGGCGATGACGCCCAGCGCATAGACGTCGCTTCGAACGTCCGCAGACCCTCCTTTGCCGGACAGCTGCTCAGGGCTCATGTACGCCAGCGTGCCGATGATCTGCCCCGGCTGGGTGCGCATCGTCTGCGCCAGGACATCCGACGTTGTGGTTCGCGCGACGCCGAAGTCGAGAATCTTCGGTTGCCCGTCTGCGGTCACAAGGATGTTGCCGGGTTTGAGGTCTCGATGGATCACCCCCTTCTGATGGGCGTGCTGAACCGCATCGCAGACTCTTGCCAGCAATCGCAGCCGTTGCCGCATCTCGCGTGCTGCGGTGCGTGTGAACTCCGTGAGGGGAACGCCCCGCACCAGTTCCATTGCAAAGAATGGAATCCGTTCGCCCCAGAGGTCAGCCGTGCCCGCTTCGTAGATTACGGCGATCCCCGGATGGTCCAGTTCTCCAAGAACCTGCGCCTCGAATTCGAAACGCGTCACCAGTTCAGGAGTCAGCAGTGCGGCGTTGATCACCTTCAACGCCACCTCCCGATTCGGCCGCTCCTGCCGCGCCCGGTAGACCGTGCCCATGCCGCCGCGCCCCAGCACACCGAGAATCTCGTACCGCCCGATCTGTCGCGGCATCTCCGTCGGCGGCTGCGACCGGCTTTGCTCCTCAATCGCCTCCCGAATCGCCTCGGCCTGTACGGGCGTGTCGAGCGCGCCGGCCCGGCTGTCGTGAGCGAGCAGTCGCTCCACATCGCGCTGCAGGGTGACATCGCCGCCGCACAGCTCCCGCAATCGCTCCGTCCGCTCATCCGGCGGCAGGTCAGCGACGGCGGCGAAGATCTCCGAGACCCTGGCGTGATGCTCCCGGCTCATCCGGTGTCGTCTCCGGCAAGCGCCTCCTGCAGCCACGCTCGGGCGACGCGCCAGTCGCCCTTGACCGTCGTCTCGGAGACGCCCAGCAGCCGTGCGGCGTCGGCAGTCTCAAGGCCGCCGAAGTATCGAAGTTCGACAACGCGCGCCTGCCGGGGACTGATCTCGGCAAGGCGGTTGAGGGCGTCATCCAGCGCGAGGATGTCCACCCCGCGATCGGCAGCGGCATCGAGATTGTCAGAGACGGTGACGCGCTGACCCGGCCCCTGTCGCTTCTGCGCTCCCTTGCGACGGGCATGATCCACCAGCACTCGCCGGATCGCCTCGGCCGCGATGGCAAAAAAGTGATCCCGGTCCCGCCACTGCGCCCGGGACTGCTCCGTGAGCTTCAGGTAGACCTCGTGAACCAGGGCCGTCGGCTGCAGCGTGTGCCCGAGTCGCTCCTGCTTCAGCCGAGCGGCCGCCAGCGCCCGCAACTCCCCGTAGACTTCGAGGAAGAGGGCTTCGGCTGATGCGGGCTGTTGATCGCCGCGTCGTGACTCGTTCTCGTTCATGGTCATGGCCGCTTCCCGCGACTCCATCGCCGCAACGCCTGCCGATGCACCGGGACTTCGCGAATTTTAACCTCCCTCGAGGTCCCTCCTATTCGTCATTCCGTCTTTGGGATCGACCGAATGGATTTTTTCTTTGATCCTGTCGCCCTCGACGTGCTCCGATTTCGCGGTACGGGTGACCGGCCGTGACAGTGAGGGCATCCGACGATCGGAAGCCGGCGAGCCGGATCAAAAGTTGCCGCTTCCCATGCCCCGGTGGCCGGGAGCCGGAAAGTAGAGACAGGAGTCAGCCATGTTGACCGTGTGTTTAACCTCAAGCGCCGTTCTGACCGCCGTTTCCGTCGCCTCGATGAGCGTTCCGCCGCAGCCGGGCGAGAGGCATCAGGAGTCGCCCGCATCCTACGTCGTCTTCAGTCAGCCCTGGACCAACCCCGCGGCCTCGCACACCTCGCGGATCGAGTCCTGCGACAATCCGGCCCTCGATCCCTCCGCCTGCTACGACGACTTCTACTTCCGGGAGGATTCCGGCATGGCCGTCGGGGTCCGCTGGTGGGGCACGCTCCGCAATCGCGAGCAGGTCGGCCGTTCGTATTACATCGCCATCTACTCGCAGGCGGGCTGCCAGCCGGGAGACCTGCTCTACAAGGACTGCGTCCGCCCGCAGGTGCAACTGGTCGGCACGGACTGCCAGGGTGAGTACGTGTGCCGGTTCTCATCGCTGATCGATCCCTTCCCGGTCCAGGCCGACACGCAGTACTGGATTCAGATTTCAGAGAACGATGCCGACAGTCTCACTCCGGGCATTGACGACTTCCGCTGGTCCGCACGCCAGGGGATCTACGGCTGCAACGCCTTGAAATCCTTCGGGCAAAATGAGTTTAGCCCCGTGATTGATCCCTGCAATGACCGCATGATGGACATGGCCTTCCAGCTCTACGTCGATGTGCCCTGAGATCGATTCTGTGAATCATCGCCGGCGGGAATCGGGGTCGATCTTCGGATCGGCCCCGATTCCATTGCCGTCAGACTGCCAGATCGTCCCTGCGAAGGTTCGCTGTCGGGCCGTCCGGACGCATCAGGGCGTACCCTAGCGTCAGCGGCCCGCAACGCCCGGCGAACATCAGCAGGATGATGACAACCTTGCCCGCCCAGGTGAGCTCGCCGGTGATTCCCATCGAGAGCCCGACAGTCCCCAGGGCGCTGCCCGCTTCGAAGACGAGGTGCAGAAACTCCTGCGACTCCGTCAGACTCAGCGCCAGCACGCCCAGCGCGAGCGTTACGAGGTACATCGTCGCCGACGCCTCCGCCGCCAGCAGCCGCGCCAGCGGCACCTCGTGCCCAAGCAGCGTCACGCGATCGCGAGTCCGCAGGATGCTCATCGCGTTGGCTGCAATCGCCGACACGCTGGTTGTCTTGATTCCGCCGCCAGTACCGGCCGGCGACGCCCCGATGAGCATCGAAATCATGAGCACGAGAATGCCTGCGGTGCTCATCGCGCTGATGGGAATCGTGTTGAAGCCCGCCGTGCTCGACGCCGACATCACCTGAAACGCCGCCGTCAACACGCGCTCACCCGGCGGCAGATCGCGCAGCGCGGGCTCGATGATCAGAAGCGCGACGAGTGAGACCAGAAAGATTCCCGCCGTCATCAGCAGAATCACACGGGAGGTGAAGGTCAGCATGCGCTCCCGGAACTTCAGACTGTACCAGACATCCTGCACGACGATGAAGCCGATCGCCCCCAGATAACAGAGCACGCTGATGATCAGGTTGACGACCGCATCGCCGCGGAACGCCTCCAGACTGTCGTTGTGGAGCCCGAAGCCGGCTGTCGCGAAGGCCGAGACGGTGTGAAAGATCGCCGACCACCCCGCATCCTCTACGCCCAGCGCTTCGAATCTCCACCACAGCGCCGCCGCCCCGACTGTCTCGACGAGGATCGTGAAGACACCCACGTGGATCAGGAATCGCGGCAGAACAAAGTTCGACGGCAGCGAAAAGCCGGCCGAGAGCACCCCCATGCGGCAGTCAGAGAGGGGCCGTCCCCGCGCCAGGACGAGCACCGATGAGAAGGTCATGTAGCCGATGCCTCCGAGCTGGAAGAGGATCAGCAGGACCACCTGCCCGAACCGGGTGTAATCGTCGGCAACACTGAGTGTTGACAGCCCTGTCGTTGAGACCGCGCTGACTGCTACGAAGAGATGATCCAGCAGGGACGCGGATTGTCTCTGCGCCGCCGGTGTAGCCAGCAGCAGGGCGCCCAGCAGCGCGTAGGAAAGAAAGCCCAGCACCAGTTGCTGCGGCGGGCGCAGCCGGAGCCACAGGTAGAGCAAACGCCGACTCGCGAGCCGGGCGCTGACGGCCAGCCGTCGAGTTCCATGAATGAGATGATCCCGCCAGGCGCGCACCGCGCCCGGCACGTGGTCAGATTGGGGTGACATGGGGAAGTGGACTCGGCTCTGCGTGGGCCGCCGCGTCGAACGGGCGGTTCCGGGTTTCGCACAGACGTGAGCCCTCGACGCCCAGTTGGGCGTCTCAGAGCGGCTTCGCGTCGTGCCCTTTCACATGCCTGCGAGGTTAGCTGACGGGCTGGGCCTTGAAAGTGGCCTGGAACTCGACGGTTCCTTCGCCCCTGCCGATCTGCACCGGCTTCGGGTTCCCCGCTCCCCGGCATCGGCCGGAGACTCGGCTGCACAGACTGCGGGTATCGTATTCACCCGCGCCCCGACACGCCAATCCCGTCTCTATCACCCATGACCCACCCCTCGCCCATCCTGATCCGGCCCGGTCAACCCGAAGATGCCGATGCCGTCGCACGCCTCGCCGCCGAGTCGGCCGCATTTCTCCGCGCACTTGGTGATCCCTGCGACTTCCGATTCGACGCGGCCGCCTATCTCGACAACGCCTTCGGGCCGCAGCGAGTCTTCGATTCACTCCTTGCCCACCGCGATCGTGAGGTCGTCGGGTTTCTTTTCTGGCACCTCGGCTACGACTCCGATGCGGCCGTCCGTCTCATCCACGTCATCGACCTCTTCGTCACCGCCGACTTCCGGGGTCAGGGCGTCGGGCGGGCGCTGCTCGCTGCAGCGGCGACACAAGGCCGACGCCTCGGGGCTGTCGAGATGCGGCTTGAGGTTTATCGACCCAATCACGCAGCGCGCGACTTCTACGACCGCCTCGGCGCGATCGCCGCCTGCGACCTCGATCGTCTGACAATCCCGATCTCGAATCTGACTGATCGCCCGTCAGAATGAGTGCAGATGCGGATCGAGCGAGTGCCGGACCCTTGCCATCCGTGCCAACTCCTGCAGTGCCGCCTGCTGCTCCGGGGCCAGTTTGTCGAACGTCGCGCCGACTTCCCGACGCGTCAGCCCCATCTTCCGGACCCAGACGATCTGCACCGGCAACGCAAGCACGCCCCAGGGTGTGTCCACGTGAATGGTGAGCGACTGCCCCTCGGCGACGCGGACCATGCTCCGGGTGCGGATGCGAAGCCCTGAGGCCGAGAAATCGAGGATCTCCCCGAGACTGCAATGCTGCCGGGAGGCGGCCAGCCGGCCGTGGCGGCGGCTCTCTCCATCCTCGGTATTGTTGCGGTGAATGTCCTGCGGCTCAGTTGGCATGACCTGCGCCTTATCGGCACGGGGGCGGGCCGACTTAACGGGGCTGCGCCCTTGTGAGCGGGGCCGAACTTTCCTAGAATCGCTGCCGTCGGGCTGGTGGTGGCGGGTGTGTTGGCCTTTTTGCACTGATTATCGGAACTTGCGGGATCTCGTATGGAAATCCTCTCGGGAACAGGGGTCTCTCCGGGCGTTGTGATTGCGCAGGCGTTCGTCCTGGGCGATACCACGACGCATGTGGCCCGTCGGATCGTCCCCGAGTCCGACATTCCCCACCAGGAGCAGCGCCTCGCCGACGCCATCGCCGCTTCGGTCAGGGAACTCGAGGAGCTACGGCAGCGAGTCGCCCGTGAGTACGACGAGGATGCCGCCCGAATCCTCGAGTTCCACATCGTCCTGCTCGGCGATGACCATTTCATCGACCCCATAATTCAGCGCATCCGCTCCGAGAAGGTCACAGCCGAATACGCTGTGACCCAGGAACTCCGCTCCATGGCGGAGCGCTTCATGGCGATGGACAGCGAGGCCTTCCGCTCCAAGGTCTCCGACCTGTGGGATCTCGACCGGCGACTCCTCCGCCATCTCGCCGGGGAATCCATGGACCGCCTCGCCCAGCTCGACCGCGAGGCCGTCATCGTCGCCCACGACCTCACCCCCAGCCAGACGGCCCAGCTCGATACTTCCAAGGTCCGCGCCTTTGCCACCGAGGCCGGCGGCCGAACCAGTCATACTGCCATCATGGCCCGGGCCCTGGGCATTCCGGCGGTTGTGGGGATCGGCTCGGGCATCGAGCATGTCACGGAGGGACAGTCGCTGATTATCGACGGCGACCGGGGGCTGCTGCTGGTCGATCCCGACGATGAGACGCTTGCCGATTACCGTCGGCGGATCACCCAGCGGCAATCGTATGTGCTTGGCCTGAAAGATCTTGCGGAACTGCCGGCCGAGACGACCGACGGGGTGCGCATCAACCTCCTGGGCAACATCGAGTTCGCCCACGAAGTTGAACTGGTGCGGGCCAACGGCGGCGAGGGCGTGGGGCTCTTCCGCAGCGAGTTCCTGTACCTTGCCACCAATCGCGAGCCCAGCGAGGAGGAGCATTACGCCGCCTACTCGGAGGCCGTCCGGCTCAGTCGTGGGGCGCCGCTGACCATCCGCACACTCGACCTCGGCAGCGATAAGTACACCCAGCGTCAGGCCGAGGTGCCGGAGCGAAACCCCGCCCTGGGATGCCGCTCCATCCGCTATTGCCTCACCCACCTCTCGATCTTCAAGCGGCAGTTGCGGGCGATCCTGCGCGCCAGCTCCGAGGGCCCGGTACGGGTCATGTTTCCCCTCATCACCAGTTACATGGAGTTGCGTCAGGCCCGGATGGTCCTTTCCGACGTCATGGAGGATCTGGCCGCCGAAGGGACCGCCTTCGATGAGCATCTCAAGGTGGGGATCATGATCGAAGCGCCCTCCGCCGCCATCACGGTGGACACACTGGTCGGCGAGGTCGATTTCATCTCGATCGGAACCAACGACCTCATCCAGTACACCCTGGCCGTTGACCGGACCAACGAGCGGGTCGCCAGTCTTTATTCGGGGGCGCACCCGGCGGTGCTGCGGCTGATCCAGCACGTCGTCCGAATCTCGCAGAAGGCGGGGGTGGAGACGAGCCTCTGCGGGGAGATGGCCAGCGACCTGGAATTCGTGATGTTGCTTCTCGGGCAGGGTTTGCGTACTCTTTCACTGGTACCGACCGCAATACCCGATGTAAAGAGGGTGATCCGATCGGTGACGATGAGAGAATGTGAAGAGGTGGCGCGACACGTCGCGACCCTCGAAAATGACCGAAAAATCCAGAGTTATCTGAGAGAACAATTACAACGAATCATCCCCGCGGGGATCGGCGGACGTTCCGCTGAAGACGAATAAACGATGTGCAGGATCCGGTCATGGCCGGCCGGGAGCGGGCCCCGACGACGCGAAAGCGAGTCCGGGCGAGCGCTGCAGACGAGCAGGATGCTCGCTTTTACGCCGGCTGTCACTGAGCACACCTGCAGGACAACGCCAGGCCTCCTGTGAAGAGAAAACGAAGGCATTTCAGATGGGTACGAGGCTCCGAATCCCGGAGCCCCGAGTATCGCCCGTTGAACCCTGCGCCGCCACGCGGCCCAGCGCCTTCGAGCTGAACCGGAACCGGTGCGGTTGTTTATCGTGCGTCTGATCCCTGCGCGGCTGGCAATTGAAAGGCCGTGCAGTGAAGCAACCACAACGACAAATGATCATCAATTACGTTCCCGGCGAAGAGTGCCGCATCGCACTCCTCGAAGACGGGAAGCTGGAGGAGTACTACGCCGAGCGCGCCAACCAGGCGTCGCACGTCGGCAACATCTACCGCGCGAAGGTCGCCAGCGTCGAATCCTCGATCCAGGCCGCCTTCGTGGACATCGGGCTGGCGCAGAAGGCTTTCCTGCACGTCTCCGACCTGCACCCGCGCTTCTTCCCCGGCAACGGCAAGAACACCACTGAGCCCGTCGGCCAGAAGACGCCGCACCGCGAGCGACCGCCGATGCAGGACTGCCTCAAACGAGGGCAGGAGATCCTCGTCCAGGTGCTCAAGGAGGGCCTCGGCACCAAGGGCCCGACCGTCACCAGCTACCTCTCGATTCCCGGGCGCTACCTCGTGATGATGCCGGGAATGGAGGGCACCGGAGTCTCCCGCAAGGTGGAGGACTTCGATGAACGGCGCGACATCAAGTCCACCCTCGAGAAAGTCGAACTTCCCGGAGACTTCGGCTTTATCCTCCGAACCGCCGGCATCGACAAGACCAAGACCGAGCTGAAGCGCGACCTCGGCTACCTCCAGCGCCTCTGGAAGAAGATCGAGGGACGCAAGAAGAAGGGCAAGGCCCCGCAGGAGGTGTACGTCGAGGCGAACCTGCTGGTCCGCACCATCCGCGACGTGCTCACGCCGGACATCGAGCAGATCATCGTTGACCACCCGGCGGCGCTGAAGCGCATCGAGGAGTTCCTCCGCATCGCCGCGCCGCGCAGCCACAAGGGCCGGCTCCTCTACTACAACAAGCCCATGCCGATTTTCCACGCCTTCGGCATCGAGGAGCAGATCCGCAGCATGAGTTCACGCCAGGTGCCTCTGCGCACCGGCGGCTATCTCGTCATCGATCAGACCGAGGCAATGGTCGCCATCGACGTCAACTCCGGGCGGATGCGCTCAACCGATGACGCCGAATCGACCGCCTATAAGGTCAACCAGGAGGCCGTCGATGAAGTCTCCCGCCAACTTCGCCTGCGCGACCTCGGCGGACTGGTCGTCATCGACCTCATCGACATGCGTTCGCCCAACCACCGCCGCCAGGTTGAAAACCGGATGCGCGACAACCTGAAGCGCGACCGCGCCAAGGCCGAACTGCTCCGCATCAGCCGTTTCGGGCTGCTGGAGATGACGCGGCAGCGGATGCGTCCCTCCCATGCCAGTGCTGAGAACGTTGAGTGCGGCACCTGCCGCGGTCGCGGGAAGGTCCAGGTTCCGGAAGCGACCGCCGCCGAGGCGATGCGCGACCTGGCGCAGATCGCACACGCCGGTTCAGCAGCCCGCGTTGAGATGGTCGTCAGCGACGCCGTCGCCGGCACGCTGCTGAGCCGCTTCCGCAGCACCCTCACCCGAATCGAAAGCGAGTCGGGCCGCAAGATCGACGTTCGCGTCAGCAAGTCCATCCCCGCTGATCGCGTGGACTTCTACGCCTACGACGAGAACAACGCCGACCTCGACATCGAGAAGATCCTCTCGAAACTGCACAAAGCGGCGGGCCGCCTCGAGCCCTCCGCCCTTGTTCCTTACGAAGAGCTCGACCCCGAAATGCTCCGCGCTGCCGAGGCCGCCGCTGGCCTTGAGCCCGAGGATGAGTTTGAGGATCTCGGTGAGTTCATCGAGGAGGAGGATGAGGAGAGCGCAGAGACTGCGGATGAGTCGGCGACGGAGACGGAGGAGACATCGAGTCGCCGCCGGCGCGGTCGTCGAGGTCGTGGTCGTGAGGGTCAGAAGTCCGACGTCGATACGCCGCCCGCAACGCCGCAGGCCGAGTCCGAGTCGGCGAAGGCAGACGGGTCGAGATCCGATTCCGACGACGAAGGCGAAGACTCCGCTCGAAGCCGGCGTCGCCGCCGGGGCCGGCGAGGCCGGGGCCGTTCCAAGGAGGAGGCGGGCGATGCGAAAGCGGCAGCCGCTGCGGAACCGGGTGATTCCACGGAGCAGTCATCCCAGTCCGCTGCCGCGGAAGTCGAGGCGGCAGACGGCGCTGCCCTGAAGAAGAAGCGCCGTCGGCGCGGCTCGCGCGGCGGCAAGGGCCGCAAGAGGGAGACCCAGACGGCTGAGGCCACCACCGAGACTTCAGGCGAGCCGACCGCAGCAGAATCGACGGCAAAACCCGCGGAGAAGCCGGTTGCCGTCGAGGCCTCCGCCGAATCGACCAGCGAAGGAGAGGGAGAACGCAAGCGCGGCCGACGTCGGCGTCGTGGTCGGCGCGGCAAGGGTGGTGGCGAAAATGGTGTGGCAGCGCAAGGCGAAGCGCCCGCGACCCCGCAGGAGAAGCCGGTGCAGGTGGAGTCGAAAGGCGCCGGCTCTGAGAGTGGAGACGCCTCCAAGGTCGTCGTGGACTCAAAGACCCCGCGACGGCTCTACAAGACGCGCCGACGGCTTCGCCCTGATGAGTTGACCTCCATCACCGCTCGCGATGAGTGAAACCCCCAGCCATCTCGATGCTCCCCTGCGCGTCATCGTGCTCGGCTCGACCGGGTCGATCGGACGCAGCACGCTCGAAGTCATCGCCCATCTCAACGCGCTCGGGCAGCGACGGATCGAAGTGGCGGGCCTCGCTGCAGGCCGCAATGCTGCGCTCCTCGCCGAGCAGGCCGAGCGATTCAACGTCCCCTGCACCGCGCTGCTCGAACCCCCGCCGGCCGCAGAGCGAACCCGGCTTGGCACACGACTGAAGGCAGTCGGCCCGCGGTCGGCGGCGGAACTTGTCGGGCTTGTTGATGATGTTGACCTTGTCGTCGCGGCGATTGTCGGCTTTGCCGGGCTGGCGGCAACGTGGGAGGCGGTCTCGCGCGGAATCAACGTGGCGCTGGCCAACAAGGAGGCGCTTGTGGCCGGGGGCGAGGTGGTCACCCGTGAGGCGGCCCGCAGCGGGAGTCTGCTGCTCCCCGTGGACAGCGAGCACTCGGCCATCTTCCAGTGTCTCCAGGGGGCGGATACGGCGGCGCGAGAGGTGCGGCAGGTTGTGCTCACCGCGTCCGGCGGGCCCTTTCGCACCTGGGAGCGGCAGCGCATACTCGAAGCGACCGCAGCAGAGGCGCTCAAACATCCCACATGGTCGATGGGCGCGAAAGTCACGGTGGACTCCGCATCGCTGGCCAACAAGGGCCTCGAACTGATAGAGGCAAAGTGGCTCTTTGATCTCGATGCCGATTGCCTCGGTGTGCTCGTACACCCGCAGTCGATCGTTCACAGTTTCGTCGAGTTCGTGGACGGCTCGGTGCTCGCGCAACTTGGAGCGCCGGACATGAAGACGCCCATCCAATACGCCCTCACCTGGCCCCACCGATGCGAGGGATGCAGCCGCCGGCTCGACTTTGCGGAGATGCGCCGGCTGGACTTCGAGGAGCCGGACCTCTCGAGATTTCCCATGCTCGGACACGCCTGGGCGGCGATCCGTGAGGGCGGTCGGCGTGGCGCTGTCTTCAGTGCCGCCAACGAAGTCGCCGTCGAGTCGTTCCTCCAGGGGGCGATCCCCTTCGGCCGCATCGCCGAAGTCGTCGGCGAGACGCTGGCGCGGGTCGGGCGCGGGCCGGCGGATACCCTCGACGCTGTGGCGGCGGCAGACTCCGAGGCGCGCGAGACGGCCCGCTCGCTGCTGGGATAATCGCTGATCCTGTGCGCACAAAATGACCCCGGCACCTCCTTGCCGGGGTCGGGGCCCTTCTCAATCGAAGGGGGTCTGTCGAGGGGGACGCTGTGTTCCCCCTCGACAGAGTTCGTCAGTCGATTACTGAATCACCGTCGAGGCCACCACCGAGGTGTTCCCGGCTTCCGCGGCCTGCAGGTAGACCCGCGCTCCCGATGCGCTGCCGGGGATGAAGGTGCTGAAGGTGGCGTTGCCGGAGGCGTCAGCAGTCACCTGCCCGCCCAGGGCCGGACCGGCGATGCCAAGCAGCACGTTGAGCGGGTCAACGGGAGTGGGGCCGGTTCCGGTTGTGGAGTAGGCGACGTAGATGGTTTCGCCGGGCGTTGCTCCACTGATGTCGATGGAGTTGTTCTGTCCGCCGACGAGTGTCCCGACGTCGAGGGTCATCGGCTCGCGGACGGCCGCCTGCGCGTTGACCAGCCCGAAGCCGAAGTTGTTGTCCCGACCCGGAGCGCCGAGATCGATGGCGGTCAGCGCCAGCCGGGTGCGGACCTCATCGAGGATGGAGCCGTTGCCGTTGGTGTCGGAGATGCCGGCCTCGAGGATCAGCGCGACGGTCCCGGCGGCGTGGGGGCCGGCCATCGACGTCCCGTCGAGTTCGCGGTAGCCGCCGTTGAGATACGCCGAGGGCACCTCCACCCCCGGGGCGGCGAGCTCCAGTTCCGGGCCGTTGTCAGAGAAGGAGGCGCGGGAGTTGCTCTTGGTCGTCGCGCCGACGGCGATGACGTTGGGCAGCTTCGCCGGGTAAGCGACGCCGAGGAGGCCGAAGAAGTTGCCGCTGGAGGCGACGTGAATGACACCGGCGTCGGTGGAGGCCTGGAAGGCGAGCGACATCGCCTGGCTGGGCTGGCCATAGCCGCCCCAGCTGTTGTTGACGACCTGCATCTGGTTGTCGGTGGTCCACTGCACGGCGGCGATGATGTCGGAGTCTGCGCCGGAGCCGGCGGCATTGAACGCCTTGGCCACATAGATCAGCGCTTCGGGGGCGACGCCGACAACGCCGGCGTCATCATCAGCGCCGGCGACGGTTCCCATGGTGTGGGTTCCGTGGCCGTTGTCATCCTCGGGGAGCGGGTCGTTGTTGACGAAGTCGTAACCGCCCATGTATCGGCCGGCGAACTCGGGGTGGTCGGTGTCGATGCCGGAGTCGATGTTGGCGACCTTGATGCCCGCGCCGGTGTAGCCGAGGTTGTGGGCGAATCCGCCGCCGATGCGCTTCACGCCCCAGGTGTTGTCGAGTTCGGCGTCGAAGAGGAAGTTGTCCTTGCGGTCCTCTTCGATGAAGCGGACGGAGGCGTCTTGCGCAATCGCGTCGAGGGCGGAGGCGGGCACGGAGGCGGCGATGGTGGGGATGATGTGGTAGACGTACTTGATCTGCGCGCCGTGGAATGCCGCGAGGCGCGCCGCCTCGGCCTCGCCGGGTGCCTGGTGGAAGGTGATCAGGACGTCGATGCGCGGTTCGACAACGTCGCCGTTGCCGGCGCGGAGGGCGTCATCGTTTTCAGCGACGGCGATGGCGGGCAGCGAGAGGGCGGCGAGGACGCCGGCAGAGAGGCAGCGAAGAGTGGACATGGAAACGGATCTCCTTCAGGTGAGTGCGTGATGAGTGAAACGAAAGCAGCGGCGTGACTGATCTTACTGAATCTGCCGCTGCACCACGTTGGACGTGCGGTCGTATTCGGCCGCTTGGATCAGGATGTTGACAGTCGGCGCGGAGTTCGGAACGGTCAGGGAGAGAGTTGCAACACCGAGGCCGTCGGCTGCGGTCACGCCGGCGAGGATCGGTGAGGCGAGGTCGAGGGTCGTGCCGGCCAGCGGAACGAAGGTCGAGCCTGCTCCGGCGACGCTGTAGGCGAAGGCGACGTAGGCGCCGGGGGTGGCGGTGTCGGCGGTCAGCGTGGCCTGCTGGCCTCGGACGAGGTTGGTCGAATTCAGGTTGAGCGGTGTAAACGAGGTCACGGCGTAGTCGGCCAGGTCGAGAATGGCCGGGAGGATTTCTTCCCCGTTGGGGATGATCTGGCCGGGGGGGAGGATGAAGCCGAACTGCCCGGTATCGCGAAGTTCGTAGGAGAACCCCAGCGCGCCGGCACCGCCGTAGACCCAGTCGCAGGCGACGCCGGAGGCCGGGTAGATGGTCGTATAGGTCGGGCCGGCAGTGTAGAACTCGCCGTGGACGTCGAAGATGGAGGCCTGCTGCTCGTGGCCGACGTGATCGAAGGCGTGTTCGGCGAAGGAGAGCTGGGAGGTGTAGCCCCAGGGCCAGAGGATCAGCTGCGAGTAGGAGTGGACATCGCAGTAGGCCTCGATATTGGGATTGGCGTTGATGAAGTCGCGGAGTACCTGGGTTTCGGGCTCGGAGAAGGGGGCATCGCCCCGGTAGGTTTCGGAGAAGGTGAAGCGGCTGCTGCCGGGCCCGCCCCACTCGTAGCCCCAGTTGCGGTTGAGATCGACGCCGTAGCCGCCGCGGCGGTTCTTCCGCCAGAGCCGCTCGTTGGTCCATGAGTACTGATAGCCGTCGGGGTTGGCGACGGGGACGATGAGGAACTCAACGCTGTCCACGTAATCGCGGATCTCGGAGTTGGTGTCGTACTGCGTGATGAGCTGCTCGGCGATGTAAAGGGGGACCATGACGGTGATCCACTCCCGGGCGTGCTGGCAGCCGTGGAAGAAGACCGCGGGCTTGTCCTCGCCGGGGCCGGTGATGCGGATGCCGAAAATCTCGCGTCCCTGCAGACTCTGGCCCAGCGAGAGGCGCGTGGCGAGATCGGGCCGGGCGGCGACGAGGTCGTCGATGAAGTCGCTGGCCTGTTGCAGCGTGCGGTAGTCGGCAAAAAAGTCGCCGGCAATGTTCAGATCGCCCTGGGCCGCGGCGAGCCGGGCGTTCTCAGCATCGATGCGGGCCTGCAGGTCGGGGATGAGCACGGTGTAGTCGATGCCGGCGGCGGCGAGTGCCTCGCGGGCTTCCGGTGTGGCGCGGAAGTCGACGGGGCCGATGCCGGCATGGTGGGACCACATGTCGGGCATGAGGGATTCGGCGAGCCGGAGGTCCTCGAGGGAGGTGATGTTGACGCGGATGATCGCCTCATCGTCGTAGCGGACGGCCTGGCCGGGTTCGGCCAGGGGCTGGGCGGCGGCGATGCCGGCCAGGGAGGTGAGGGCGAGGGCGGCGGCGGTGAAGGGGGAGCGGCGCATGTCTTTCTCCTGTGCGGTGCGGGTGGTGGTCGGGGAGCCCCATAACACCGGCGGCGCGGCCGGCGCGGACGGACAGTATGAACTGCCTCCGGTTCTACCGCAAGACAGAACCGTCGTTGCGAGGCGGTTATTTCAGGGTTCTTTGTGGCGGGGCGGATTCAGCGCGGAGGGCGGCGGAATCGGCGATGCCGAGATTCTCATAGATCCGCCGGGTGGCGTCGCTGCGGTTGAGGGTGTAGAGGTGGATGCCGGCGACGTTGTGGTCGAGGAGGTCGCGGCACTGCTCGGTGGCCCAGTGGGCCCCGACATGGGCGACGGCGTCGTCATCGCGGGCACGCTGGAGGGAGCGGATCAAGGCGGCGGGAAGGCGGGCGCCGCAGAGTCCGGCCATGCGCTGAATGCCCTTGATGGACTGGATGGGCATGATGCCGGCGACGACGGGCGTGCGGATGGAGGCGAGCTCGCAGCGATCGAGGAAGTCGTAGAAGTCGCGGTTGTCGAAGAAGAGCTGCGTGATGACGACGTCGGCCCCGGCGTCGATCTTCTGCCGCAGGTAATCGAGGTCGTCGAGCTTGCTGACGGTTTCCGGGTGGCCCTCGGGATAGCCGGCGACGGCAATGCCCATCTGCGGAAACTCGGCGCGGATGAAGGCGACAAGTTCGGAAGCGTAGCGGAAGGCGCCATCGTCGCCGCTTTCGCCGTCGGGCCGGTCGCCGCGCAGGGCGACGACGTTTTCGATGCCGGCCTCAACGTAGCCCCGGAGGATTTCGGCGATTTCCTCGCGGGAGGAGCCGACGCAGGTGAGGTGGGGGACGGTGGCGACGCGTGAGTCGCGGTGGAGCCGGAGGACGAGGTCTCGGGTTCGGCTTCGGGTTGAGCCGCCGGCCCCGTAGGTGACGGTGACGAAGGTTGGGCGGAGCGGGGCGAACTCATCGCGGACGCGGGTGAAGAGTGCGTCTGCGGCCTCATCGCTTTTTGGCGGGAAGAACTCGAAGGAGACGGAGGGGGC
>CAZPFK010000020.1:0-3243 GCA_964585855.1 uncultured Vicinamibacteraceae bacterium | reverse complement strand
AGGCACTCAGGCACTGGGCGGAAGCGGCGGGTGATGGTCGGGCAGCACCGAAGGTGCGACCTTAAGGCAGCCCGGGGCAACGCCCCGGGGGGATGGTTGGAACGATGTATGGGATGAAGCCCTGAAGGGGCGCGTCAGCCACTGAGTCGCCCCTTCAGGGCTTCAAGGTTGAGATGCACAACCAGGTCCCGGGGCGTTGCCCCGGGCTTGCGCTGAATTGCACCTTTGGTGCGAACACTGAATTGCACCTTCGGTGCGGAAACGATGCGGGAGTCACGCGGCCGGTACCGCCCCCGGTGGGAAACGAGCGGTTGTGGTGGTGTCTGCCGCTTCCGTCGTCCTCACGGCTCCTGCAGCCCAACATTCAGCACGGCCCCGACCGCTTCGTCGACGGCGACGGCGGCCGCATCGCCTCCGGCATTGGTCACGGCCAACAGGGCGAGGTCCTTCTTCGGCGCCAGCCAGATGACGGCAAACCAGAGGCGATTGCTGCCCGCATGGGTGAGGATGGGGCCATCGGCCCAGGGGCGGTCTCCGAGTCCCCAGCCAAGTGCATAGTCCTGATCGAAGGCGTCACTGAGGAGTTCCTTCCAGGTCGCGGCGGTGAGTCCGCCGGCATCCTCGCCTCGGGCGCCGGCCATGACGACATCGGCGAACTTCGCCCAGTCTTCTAATGTTATGTGTACGCGCCCGGCAGGCCCGAGCACTTCCGGGTTGTCGGAGAAGCGCAGTCGCGGCTCCAGGGCGACGAGCGAGCCGTCGTTGTCGCGATGTCCCCAGGGCTGCGTCGGCGCGGCGGCGCGATCGCCCTCGATGCCGGGCGGGCCGAAGGCGGCGGAGGTGATGCCCAGGGGCTGGAAGAGGCGGGTGCGCATGAGGTCTTCCCAGGAGGCGTCGGCGACGCGCTCCATCATGGCGGCTGCGGCGACGTAGCCGTAGTTGGAGTAGGCCATGGCGGTTCCGGGCGGGGTGACGGGGGGCTGGGCGAAGACGAGGGCGATTGCTTCTCGGCGCTGCGTGCGGATGTCGCCCTGAAGGCCCATGATCTTCATCCAGACGGAGGGGTCGGGCATGCGGTCTTCGGCGAGGCCGGCGCGGTGGGCGAGCAGGTGCCGCAGCGTAACGGCGTGGAAGCCCTCGTCGATGGCGGCGAGCAGGTCGGTGTCGTCGGCGAAGACCTCGGCGATGGTGGAGTCCCAGGTGAGCAGGCCTTCTTCGACGAGCAGGCCGGCGAGCATGGCGGTCATGGCCTTGGTGCAGGAGCCGATGTGCCACCGGTCGTCGAGGGTGACGGGGGTGTCATCGCCGATTTTGCGCAGGCCCGCTGCGCCGTGGGCAACGACGGCGTCGTCCTTCCAGGCCAGCGCAGCGAGCGCGGGGAGATTGTGCTGCGCGCGAATGGCTTCCAGTTGCGAGGAGACATCCTTCGGCTCGTCGGCGTGGCGGGTCAGGCCCGGGGCGGCGCAGCAGAGGAGGATGAGGAGAATCAGGGAGCGCATCATGGGGCCTCCACGGGGGCGCAGAGGTCGAGGATCCATTTCCGATCGGGATCGGTCATGGCGTTGTTGTGGTAGATCTCATAGCACGCGCCGGCCCGCAGCGCCCGACCGCAGCCGGGCAATCCCTCGGAGAGGAAGCGGTGCCACGCCTCGCCGAAGGCGTTGTTGAAGACTTCGGTGCGCCAGACGGCAAACTCGCCGGCGGGAAGGGTCTGCAGGACGATGCCTTCGGGAACCTCGATTCCCGGCCGAACCGTCACGCAGGCGTCGGAGCGGAGGTCGGCCGGAGGGACGGTTGCGGGGTCATCGTGGTAGACGCCCAGGGTGGTCGAGCCGGGGCCGATCAGGCCCGATGGTCCCGCCCAGGCGAAGAGGCGGGAGAAGCACGCGCCGATGCCCTCGTAGGGGCCGAGGTGTCGGATGGAGGCGACGTGGTATTGCGGGAGTGAGCGGATGTCGATCTTCATGGGGCGATCCTTTGAGCGGGGGCGGTGCGGCAACGGCGAAGCGAATCCCCGCCTATTATCGCGGCTTCCGGGGCGGTGCGGCAAGGCCGGCTCCGGATGAGTCATGCGGCGGAGGCCGCGAGGATGAACGAATCATGAAATCGACGGACATTCGGCCGGGCATGGCGATCCGGCATCGCGGGGACATTTACGTCGTTACGCAGTTTCAGCACATCACGCCGGGGAACTGGCGTGCGATGGTGAACCTGAAGCTCAAGAGCGTAAGCACGGGGCTGGTGCGTGAGGAGCGGTATCGGGCGGGGGAGGAGATCGAGCAGGTGAACCTCGATCGGCGGGAGATGGAGTATCTCTACCGCGACTCGACGGGCTACGTCTTCATGGATCAGCAGACCTACGACCAGGCGGCGCTTGCGGATGAGCTGGTCGGCGAGTATATGAAGTACATCAAGCCCAACACGGTGTGTACGGTCTTGGTCTGCGAGGGCAGGCCGATGTCGATCGAGCTGCCAAACGTCGTGGAGCTCGAGGTGACGGATACGCCGCCGGGCATCAAGGGGGCGACGGCGACGAACCAGTTGAAAGAGGCGACGCTGGAGACGGGGCTGAAGACGAAGGTGCCGGCCTTCATCGGGATCGGTGAGGTCATCCGCATCAGCACGGCCGACGGCTCGTACCAGAGCCGGGCGTAGGGGCGGGGGCATCACCAGGCCCTCCGGGTCGGGTCGAGGGAATCGAGGGGGAAGGCGGGGTTGGCCAGGGGGCGCAGCGCCAGCGAGAGCAGGGTGAGCACGTGGTCGTCGCCGGCGATGCGGTTGGTGCGGAGGATTCCGCAGCCGGCGCAGCGGTGGACGATGGCCCACTCGCCGTCGCGGCGGACTTCCAGGGCGATCGGCTCCATGGGCGAGCGGCAGGGGCAGCGCCGGTCGCCGATCTGATCGTCAACGTGGCGCGACCAGAGGCAGAAGGGGCAGTGGTTGCGGTGCTGCGTGCCGAAGGCGCTCAGCGAGACGGTCTGGCGGCAATGGATGCAGGTGAAGCCCGGGTCGGGGCGTTGTGTGCGAGTCATGGATGACGGATCCCGCCGCGAGGCATGAGGCGTCGCGGTCAGTCAGAAGCGGCTGATTGAGCGGAGATGCGTCTGGGTGAACCTCATGGAACCGTCTGGGCCTGGTGATCTCCCGAAGAGGCCCGGGCGCGGAATCGCCCTGCGCCTGCGCGCCGGTGAGAGGCGGGCAGGCGAATGCGGTCGAGGTTTCAGCAGGCAGTGGGAGCCATAG
>CAZPFK010000019.1:0-44709 GCA_964585855.1 uncultured Vicinamibacteraceae bacterium | reverse complement strand
CCGAGGACTTCGGCCCACGCTTCCAGATCAAGAGCGTTGGCCTTCAGCGCGACCAGCGCTCGACGAGCGGAGCAATAGCCCCAGAGAGAGCAGACCGTCAGGATCGCGGCGGCCGTTCCCCACTGCCACATCGGCCCGGCATCAGTGATCCTCACCCACCACCAGACGAATCCTGCGATCGTGACCGGAGCGACAACCAATCCCATCAATGCGATCGCAATCAACGCCTGCCCCAATCGTCGCAACAGCAGCCGTCGCAATTGAGACGGTGAATCGCTGTGCAGGAGCCGCGAGCACGCCTCTGAGAAGTCCGGACTGATCACGCTGAGTTTCACGACGCGGCCTCGGCAGCCAGTGCGGTGACAGCGACACCGAGTGAACACAGTACGAGCCGGTCGACTCCAATGCCACAGGGCACATGCCTCAACCCTTTCCGAAGTGGACGACACGCCGGACAAGGTGCGACCTCTTCTGCGAGCATCGAGCATGGAGTCGTCAATCTCACGGTCTTGCCAGGTCCTTCTGTGATACTGTAAGAGATTCTCCCACACGGATCATAACATGTTGTTGGGAGACGATGGAGTCCGATTCTGCGTGCCTCGATCTCAACGCCAGGGCTATCGATATGCCGAGGATCAGCTCCCGGGTTCCGCTTGTACTTCTCACCCTTGCCGGGGTTCTTGTCGTGGGCCTCATCCTGGGTGTGCTGTCGGAGCTGCGGGCGTCGAGTGATCTCGCAGCGTTCGGGAAGATGCTGCGGAGCGGATCGGCACCGCAGCGGCGCGGAGCAGCCGAGCGCCTGTTCCATGTCGGACCGGCAGCGCAGGAGTTCGCAGGCGATTTGCGTAGCGCTCTGCGGCATGAGGATGTGCAGACACGGCGGAACGCTGCCGCCGCGCTTGGGCGCGTAGCCCCCGAATCATCCGAGAGTGCGGTCGCACTGGTGTTCGCTCTTTCTGATCCTGATGCGGGTGTGCGCGGCGCTGCCGCAACGGCGCTTGGACACTCAGACCCCGATCTCGTCTGGACAGCTCTGCATGAGGCGGTTGATTCAGACAAACCGCCATCCGCCGTTGTCTTCGACGTAATCGGATCACTGCGGGATGGAGTCGGGAGCGCTCGATACCGAACAGTCCCGTGGTGGGAGAGCCTCTCCGACAGCGATGCAATGGGGCGAGCGCTCTGGGCCGCAGGCGGGAGCCGCTCCGTGCCTGAGACACTTTTCGTTGATGCACTTCGAGATCAGCGCCTGGAGCATGTTGCCGTCTCCGCGCTGCTGCGTCGCAAGGGACTTCGACCTGTCGAGCACTTCGATGAGCTCTTTGACCCTCCTGAGTTCACGGACCTGATTGCGGAACCATCCTCGCCCTATTACCCCGATCTGTGGGTGACGAGCAACGGACTGGCTATTGCGCCATATGAGTCGATCTATCACGTCACTGCTGAGAAGCCGCTCCTTCTAGAGGTAACGATGCTGAACGTATCAGCCAACCCGCTCGTTGTAGAGAGTGGATTCGAGACGCTGGAAGGCGGCCTGGAGGTCATCCTGACCGACCTCAACGGTGTACTCATCGTGCCCGAGAAGAGAGCAGTCAGGGAAGGATATCGGGGGGTGAGCGAGCCAGTATGCTTAGAGGCGCTTCCCCCGGGACGCCCTCTGTCGCAGACAGTGGGGATCAACACCTATTCCCTCACGGATTCGCGGGTGGATCGAGAATCGCGACCCGTTCTCGCACTGCATGTATCCACTGCGGGTCCGCACTACGATCGGTATGAACTTGCCGCGGGCTCATACTTCGCAGTTCTCGTTTTCAAGGATGCACTTCCGCCCGACGACGATCTTGACATTCCGGACAGTCTGGCCGGTGGTGTTGTGTGGCGCGGTATTCTGTTCACGCGCCCGATCGAAATCGTCGTGAACTGACTTTCTCGATGCAGCGATGAACTCGCGCAGCGGACTCATCCTTACGCCGGCGGGTGCCAGCCCGCATCCACCCACAACGCCCCGCTGACTGCCGAGTTGCGGATCATGAAGACGATCGCGTCGGCGATCTCCTCCGGCCGAAGCAACCGGCGCAGTTGCGTCAGCGGCAGGATGCGCTCCTTGAGCATGTCGGCATTCATCGCCTGCACCATCGCCGTGTCGGTGAAACCGGGGTGAATGATCGCCACGCGCACGCCGTGGAAGATCGCCTCCTTGGCCAGCGTCGCCTGCGCGCCCGACAGCCCCGCCTTCGCCGTTGCGTACGAAATCTGCCCCTTGTTCCCCGCCGACGAAATCGACCCGATGAAGATCACCGTGCCCTCGACCCGCTCCTCCGGCTCCCATCGCCCCAGGCCGCGCTGCGCCCGCGCTTCCGCCACCGAGGCGATCGCCTCCAAGGCCCAGTAGATCGGCGCAACCAGATTGATCCGCAGCACATCGTGGAAGAGGTCCTGGTCATACAGCGACGCCGTCTTTGTGTCGCCGTCGATCCGGATCGCCAGCGCATCGCGCACGATTGCCGCAGCCGGCACGCAGATGTGCACCGGCCCGAAGCGCTTCTTCATCTCGGCAAAGACGCCGCGGCGGAACTCCCGGTCAGAGACATCTCCCTGGAAGGAGTGGTAGATCTCCCGGCCCAGTTCGCGGTTGGCTTCCTTGGCCACCGTGTGGACGGCATCGACCATGTCCACCAGCGCAATGGCCCTGGGTTCTTCCCGTCCAAGCGCCAGCGCCGTCGCTTTGGCAATTCCGCTCGCCCCACCCGTAATCAGTGCAACGCGATCCTTGACCTGCACGGATCAGTCCTTTCTGTCGCCCATCCGGGGGCCTGCCGCGCTCCTGCGGCGCAACTCGATTCCTGTCAACGCCTTACGGAACCGCCCGCAAGGCGGAGGTTGTAGGCGCGCTACCGGGCGCCGGCCACCGGCTCGCTCCGGGCCGCCAGCCACTCCACCGCCTGCGGCCACAGCTCCTTGTGCGCCCTGCTCCCCACCGCAAGACCGATGTGGCCGGCCTTGACCGAGAGTTCCTGGTACTCACTCGAAGAGATGCACTCGCGGATCGGCGTGCTCTGTCCGCACGGCACGAGGTGGTCCTTGTCGGCCACGAGATTCAGGACCGGGCAGGTGATGTTGGAGAGGTCGATGGTGTGCTGCCCCAGCGGAAACTCGCCCTTGACCAGCAGGTTCTGCTGCAGGCCGTACTTCACGAAGTCTCGATACACCTCGCCGGCAATCGGAATGTTGTCGCTCGACCACGTCTCCATCGCGAAGAACTCTTCGAGAAACTTCTCGTCAGTCATGCGGTCGTAGAAGCCGATCCACTTGTTGATGTAGTTGTCGACCGGCTTGAGCATCGCAAAGGAGGTGCCGAGGTAATCGGCGGGAATGTTGCCCAGCGTATCGACGAGCGCATCGACATCGAAGTATTTCGGATCCGTCCACACCGCCAGCAGCTCGCTGCGGTGCGACCAGTCGATCGGCGCTGCCATGAGGATGAAGTTCTTCACCAGCTCCTGGTGCAGACTCACGTACATGGCGCTGACCGTCCCGCCCATGCAGTAGCCCAGAATGCTCACCTGCTCCTGCCCGGTGTGCTCACGCAGGAAGTTCACGATCGAATGCAGGTGCCCCTCGACGTAGTCCTGCAGCGTCTTGCGTGCATCGGCAGGCGTCGGCACCCCCCAGTCCACGAGGTAGACGTCAAAGCCTGCGTCCAGGAACCGCCGCAGCACGCTCTTGTGCGGCAGCAGGTCCAGCACATAGGGTCGATTCACCAGCGCAAAAACCGCCAGCAGCGGCGTCGCGTGCTTCTTCGGCGCCTCGCTGCGATACCGGCGGAGCGTCACCGGCCCCTCCTCGAAGACCACGTCGTACGGCGTCGCCCCCTTGCGGGCCCGTTGCGCAATCTCCTGCACCTTCGGCAGCATCGCCAGCCGGTCAAACCATCCCTGCATCTCCTGGCCGATCCACGGGGCCGTCGTTTGGGTCGTCGTCATCATCGTGATCCCTCCGTCTTCTTCCCGCGCTTCGTGGAACCGCCCCGCGTCGAGCCCCTTGCGCCGCCCGAGCCGATCGCCTCCTCGATGCGGTCCAGCCGCTCGACCAGCTCATCGACGCGCCGGCTCAGGTCGACGGCCATCTGCCGCATCACGCCCACGGCGTCTGCCCCGGCCCCGAGCGTGCTGCTGATGTTGGCGTCGAAGCCCTTTTTGAGGAACTCCTGCATCTGCCGCCGAAGCGCCAGCGCATTGTCGGTGGACTGTTTCACGGAGTTGAGAAACTCCGGGCTGCGCAGGTACTCATCGCACCACTTCGCCGCCGCATCGAGGTACGCCTTCTGGTATTGCCGCAGCATCGCCACCAGCGCATCGTTGGCCGCCGCCATCGGGTGCATCCCCGCATTCGCCCCGCCCGACTCCCCCGACGCCGCTGCGCCTGGTACGCCCGGGAAGCCCGGAATCGGCGGGAAGCCCAAGGGAGGCGTCATCGGCTGCCCGAAGGCGGCCCAGGGGTTCTGCTGCGGTTGCGGCATCGCGGGCATGCCCATGCGGGAAAGCATGTTCCACCACATCGCCTGCATCTGTGCCGGATCGGGAATCGGAGCGCTGCCGGCCTTCTCCGATCGGGTTTCCGACTGTTCACGTGTGCTCATGGGAGTTCCATTTCACTGGGGATTTCATCCTGTCAACCGCGCCGGCCTCATTCTACGAACCGCGCTCAGAGGTGCAGAAAGCCACGGCCGTGCTGTTTCGGCCGTGGCTCCTGAACTTTCCGAATCGCGCCGGGGGGAACTCCCCCAGGAACGCTCCACCCGGAGTCGTCCTCCGCTCCTGGCTCATTCCGCCCGGGCGCGTGAGTTTCGCTGGCGTCATCCGCCGCCGACTCCTCGGGTTACTTGCTCGAACGGCCCCGGCCCGTGGATTTCGCAGCGACGGGGGCCTTCTCGGCCGCCGCCTCGAAGCACTCGTTCCACATCTTCGTCGTCAGGGTCTGCCAGGTCTGCGCCTGGGCGATGCCCAGCTTCGAGGCCTGCTCGACGATCTCACCGACCTGCTTGTTGAACTTCTTGGCAAACTCGCCCAGCTGCTCGTTGAACTCGGCGGGCTCGGTCGCGATCTCGGTGTTGGCCATCTCACGCAGCGACTCGACATTACGCCGGAAGCCGTTGAGCAGCAGCTGCTCGCTCTGCACGAAGGAAGTGCGGCTCGCTTCGGTCATCTCGTTGATCAGGGTCTCGAAGCGGCCGTCGAAGCCGGGCAGACTGACGGGCTTGAACTCGACCTTGGCAAACGAGTTGACGAACTGCTCCTGCGCGTCCACGAACTGCTCGGCAAGGCGGGTCCACTGCGAGGCGGCGTTGTTCCACCAGTTGCGGGAGAACTCGCGAACCTGCGTCTCAAACGTCGTGCTGTTGTTGCTGACCATGGGAGGGATCCTTTCCTGAAGTCTGTTCCGGCCGGCAGGTCTCACTGCCCCGCCGATGAATTTCGTATCACTCGCCCTGAGCATATCCGATCATCGGCCCGAGTCCAGACATTTCTTGTGCGTTTGCGATAAAAATTGTGCAAATGCAGCATGATTGCCCGCCCGCCAGCCGCTCCCGGCCCGATCGGGGCCGATTTCCCCCTCGTCGCCCCTGATCTGATTCTGCTAGGATTTCCGCACTTGCAACACAATCCGCCCAGCACGAGGAGCCGGACCATGGCCGAACCATCCCCGAGACCACCCCGAGGCCGCAAGCCCCGACGGGCCTCCTCCGCACAGTCCTCCGCCGATCAGTCCGATTCCGGGGAGCTCCCCATCCGCGTGATCCGCAAGTACCCCAACCGGCGTCTCTATGACACCTCCACCAGCCGCCACCTCACCCAGGATGAGCTCTACGACCTTGTCGCCGCCGGCTCCCTCGTCCGGGTTGAGGACTCCAAATCCGGTCAGGACATCACCAACCAGACCCTCGCCCAGGCCATGATCGAGCGCGACCCCGCCAAACTGGCCCTCTTCCCGCCCTGGGTTTTCCACTGGATGATCCGCTCGCAGGAGCAGGCCATGTCCCCCTTCATGCAATGGCTCTGGGCCGTCGCCGCTCAGACCCTCGTCGGCAGCCCCTCCGCGTCGATGCCGCCTATGCCCCCCTGGATGGCGGGCCTCCAGCCGCCCGCGGGAGGACCGCCGGCCGGCCTCACCCCCTGGGACTGGATGATCCGATCCCTGCAGACGCCGCCGTCGTGACCCCCGCATCGGTACAATGGCCTCACTCATCCCGGAGCCGCCATGCCGACGCATCAGTTCATCAAGGATCTCGAGCCCTCGCAATTCGTTGAGGGGGTCTACTGTCTGCAGAATCCCCAGAAGGGAATGACCCGCAGCGGCAACCCCTACCTCAAGGCCATCATCTCCGACCGCACCGGCCGCGTCGCCTGCCGCTTCTGGAACCTCACCGACGCCCTCTTTGCCGCCATCTCCAACGCCCCCTTTGTCCGCGTCGAAGGGCAGACCCAGCCCTATCAGGGCGAGGTCCAGTTCATCGCCCAACGCATCGAGGCCGCACAGCCCGACGCCGAGCACATCCGCAACCTCCTCCCGACCTCCGCCCGCGACCCGCAGGAGATGTTCGCCGAGCTGGTCGCCCTGCTGGACACCCTCGAACACCCCGCCGTGCGGGCGCTGATTCGCGTCTACCTCGAAGATGAACGCCTGATGGCCCGCTTTCAGCGCGCGCCGGCCGCCATGATGATGCACCACGCCTACCTGGGCGGGCTGCTGGAGCACACCCTGCAGTTGTGCAATCTTGCCGACCGGATGCTGCCGCTCTACCCGAAACTCAACCGCGATCTCGTTCTCACCGGCCTCTTCCTGCACGACCTCAGCAAGGTCGATGAACTCTCTTACGACTCCGCCTTCAGTTACACGGACCCCGGCCTCCTCCTTGGCCATCTCGTGATGGGTTCCCTCCTCCTGCAGCGCAAGGCGGAGCAGGCCGCCGCGCAAGGCCCGGCCCTGCCCCGCGATGCGCTGATGACGCTGCACCACATCATCATCTCCCACCACGGCCAGCCAGAGTTCGGCGCTGCCCGTATTCCCTCGACGCCCGAGGCCGTCTTCATCTCGCGCCTGGACGAACTGGATGCGAAGGCGCAGATGGCAATCGACCACGCGCGGCCCGAGAGCGAGCCCGACGGCGATCTGGGGGGCAACTTCACGGAGAAAGTCTGGGCGCTGGACACGCGTCTTTTCCGCCCCGATCCGCTGCGTGCGAGCAATGCGCCAGCATCTTCTGCAGATTAACGCCGGATCGCACTTTTTTCCGGTCATTTCCAAGATTTCCGGAACCTGCCCACTTGCGGATTCTGGGACTTGCGGTAAAGTGTGGTGGGGTTCCCTTCTCTCTTACCCCTCGCTGTAGCAAGCGGAGACGTCCTTGTGGGGTCTCCGCTGCTTTTTAATCACCACGCGGTCCTTCCCGGGCATGCCTGATCGCCGGCCCGTTCCGGTTTCGGCGTACAATCGCCGCGACATGAAGCTCTACACGAAAACCGGGGACGACGGCAGCACGGGCCTCTTCGGCGGGCAGCGCGTCCGCAAAACCCATCCCCGCGTCGTCGCCTACGGGGCCGTCGATGAGCTCAACGCCGCCCTCGGCCACGTCCTCGCCGCGCTCAATGAGACTGATTTGCAGCAGCAGTTACGCCGCAACCTCGAAGCGATTCAGGCCATGCTTTTTGAGATCGGTGCCGACCTCGCCACTCCCGCCGACTCCCCCTCCCGCCGGCGGATCAGCGAGATCGCAGACGCCGACATCGCCCGACTCGAGGGCTGGATCGATGAGGCCTCAGACGCCACGCCGCCGCAGACCTCCTTCATCCTCCCGGGCGGCTGCGAATCGGCCTGCCGTCTGCACACCGCCCGCACAATCTGCCGCCGCGCCGAACGCGAGGTGATCGCGCTGCTCGATGCCGGCGAGCCGGTGGCGACCTCGATCGTCATTGCCCTCAACCGTCTGAGCGATCTGCTTTTTGCCTGGGCGCGGTGGGTCAACCTGCTCGAAGGCGTCAGCGAGACGCCCTGGACGCCACGCTCGCAGCAGGGCTGAGTCAGAAGTCATCCGCTCCATCGCCGAGGTATCGCGGATCGATCACGGCGAGGTTCTGATTGACCAGCGAGGCCGGGCGCACCGATCCGCTCAGCGCAGGGATTCGTCGGACCATGGCCTCAGTCGCCGTGCTGCACCGGACCGAAGACTCGCCGACGGCTGCGACCTGCAGTCCGGCCGCGCGAGCCAATCCCGCAAGATGCACCAGCATTGCGGAGACCTCGCCCGGCCCGGACAACGCCTGCTCCGTGAGTCGCCGGGCCATCGGGGCAAGGACGCCGGTGTTCAGCAGCACGCAGGCGCTGTCGGGCGCATCGACGTTGCGCGGCTGAATCATCGACCACAGGTAGCCGGGATGATGCGCGGGCAAACCCTGGTAGATGGGCCGGATCATGGCGCCGCCCTCTCGCACCGGCTCGACAACGACGCCGCAGGAACGCACCGACCCCGAAACATCCAGCACCCTGGGCGTCACCATCGCCACATCCGGCAGCGCTGCGGCTTCCAATAGTCGATCCAGCCACTCGCTCCCCACCGGTTCGACTCCCGCGTTCACCCACAGCACGCGCGTCGCCGACGCTTCAGCGGTAAGGTGCAGCAGCCGGGCCGCCGCTTCCTCGGAACTTCGCACGTACTCCACGTCTGCGATCCGCGCATCGTCGGCAAGTGTGCACTCGCCGAGGGCGACGAGGTGAACGTCCTCGCCGGGTTTCGGCGTCGGCCTGACCCGGTAGGTGAGTTTGAACGGGCCCTCCTCGACGCTCGCTTCGAGCCCGCTGCGCCGGCACCACTCCACAAGCCCCCGCCGCCCCGCCTCGATTGCGTGCGGCTTGGCATCGCGGAACCCGGCAGTGGAGGCCGGGTGCGTGCGCCAGTGATAGAGCGCCAGCGGAACATGCGCCACACGCGGCCCAGCTGAAAGGGCGCGCAGCACGAGGTCGTAATCCTGCGCACCGTCAAACCCCTCGCGCACACCGCCGATTCGATCCAGAAAATCACGCCGATACACGGCCAGGTGACAGACGTAGTTGCACGTCAGCAGGTAGATCGGCGACCAGCCCGGCTTGAACGCGGGATTACAGCGGCGGCTGGACTCATCAATCTTGTCCTCATCCGAATAGAGAAGGTCCAGGCCGGCATCGTCGGCAAAGCGCCGTGCAGCGCACAGCAATGCGGCAGGATGCAGCCGGTCATCGTGATCGAGGAAGGCGACACACTCCCCGCCCCCCCGCGAGACGCCCTCCGCCGTCGCCCCGCCGATCCCGCGATTCTCGTCCAGCCGGTGAAACTCGATCCGCGGGTCCGTCCCGGCCGCTTCCGCCGCAATCGCGCTGACGCCGGGATCGGGAGATGCGTCGTCGATGAGGATCAGTCGCCAGGCCCGATGCTCCTGCTCGCGCACCGACTCGATGCACTCCCAAAGCATGTGATGCGGTGTGTTGTAGAGCGGAACGACGACATCGATCGACAGGGCGCTCGCCTGCGAAGATTCCCGGTAGCGCCTCCGCTCGCGCTCCAGCAGCACCGGCTCCACCTCCTCCATCCACCGCTGGTAGCGCCGCTCCAGGCGCGCTGAATCCCCCGCATGCAGCAGGTGCTGATAGAGGCGCGTCAGCCCCCCGGTAGTGAAAACCTCCAGCGTTCGTCGGGCGAGATAGCCCGTGCCGGATTGGCGGCGTCGTTCGTTCAGGAAGGAAAGTGCGTCGGCCAGCGATGCGGGCATGGACGATTATCGCCGCGATGAGGCGGATCGCCCCCGCTGCCGGCGCGATGATGTCAGGCGGCCGCGCCCTCCCCCGCCTCCGGCCAGTCGCGGCAGCAGCGAAGAGAGATCGGCCTCAAGCCCGAGCGTACACAGCACGCCAAGACACGCCCCATGCAGCGCCCCGGCATCCAGCCGATCTGCAACGGTCGGCCTCGGGGCGAGCCGGCCCGCCAGCGTTGAGAGGTGTTGCGCGCGGATGGCGGCGAGGTCCCCCGGCTGGCCGATCTCATCGGGAGCGTATGACTCGCTGCGGATCCAGTAGCGGGTCTCTGAGGAATGCGTCCGGGCGAAGCGGGCGTAAGCGGCTATCAGCCCCGCGATGGTGTCGGACTCCTCAAGGTCTGCAAGCAGCTCGTGGAAACGCCGGTGGACTTCCCGGAGCAGTTCCAGCAGGAAGTCATCCTTGCTTGCAAAGTGCAGGTAGAAGACGCCCTTGGCGACATCCGCCCGCTCCGTGATGTCAAAGACCGAAACCAGCGTCAGCGGATGCGTGGCGAAGGCGGCGAAACCTGCGTCCAGCAGCGCGGTGCGGACAAGCCGGGCCTTGCGTTCGCGGCGGGCCGAGGGCGGCGTGGCGTCGGGGGTCATCAGCGTCTCCGGAAGAATCGGCCAATCGTAGTCGGCGCGCCGGGCTTGACTGACTCTGACCGATTGGTCATAATAGTACTCAGTGGTCAACTGCAGCAGGCGGACGGGGCGAAGCGCACCCCGGCCGGCCGCTCAACAGGGCCGGTGCGGACCGGCCCGCATCTTCACACCGACGGCTCTCCTCGGCGTCCACGGCCTGACGTCGCCGATCCCGTTGCACTTCAGACAAGGAGAACGGCGTGTCAACATTCAACATCACCTTCCCGCAGGCGGCAGACTCCCTCGATCAGGATGAGGAGTTCTTCGAGTTCACACACCAGGGCAAGCGCCATCGCATGCGCGTCCACGATTACGACGGGCTCTACAGCATTCCCGGCCTCTACGAAGCGCTCGTCTACGCGACGCTCAAGTGTCAGTCGCCGCTGCGGATCAGCGAACTGCTCGACCGCGTCCTGAGCGACTGGCCCAAAGACATGGAGGACCTCCGCTTCCTCGACCTCGGCGCCGGCAACGGCATCGTCGCCGAGCGCCTTCGCGAGAAGGGTGTTCCCTGCGTCGTCGGCGTCGATCTGCTCCCCGAAGCCGAGGCGGCCGCAAAGCGCGATCGCCCGGGCGTCTACGACGATTACGTCGTCTGCGATCTCACCGACCTCTCTCCGGCCCAGATGAAGCGCCTCAGCGAGCATCGGCTCAACGCGCTGGTCACCGTCGCCGCCCTTGGATTCGGCGACGTGCCGCCGCTGGCCTTCGCGCAGGCCTTCAACCTGATTGCTGAAAAGGGCTGGGTCGCCATGACGATCAAGGAGGACTTCCTCAGCCCCGACGATCAGAGCGGCTTCTCCATCCTGATGCGCCGGCTCATCTCCGAGGGCATCGTCGACATCCAGGCCCACTGGCGCTACTGCCATCGCCTCTCGATTGCCGGCGAACAACTCTTCTACTTCGCCGTCGTGGCCCGAAAGACCCGCCACATCCCCGACGACATCCTTGACGCCTTCCGCGATCCCGAGGCCATTGGCAGTGATGAGTCCGCCGCCGACGGCAGCACCCAGCTGGTCATGGGCGGCTGAGGCGCATCGTGACGTCGTCGGCTGCGATGATCGCCCTTTCAGACGTCGGCAAGTCCTGGGACGGCGGTAAGGCCTGGGCGGTTCGCGGCGTCAACCTCACCGTCGCCCGGGGTGAACTCCTCGCGCTGCTGGGGGAGTCCGGCTGCGGGAAGACCACGACGCTGAAGATGATCAACCGCCTCATCGAGCCGACCAGCGGCGAGATCGCCGTCTCAGGCGAGTCGGTCCGGCAGGGCGATCCCATCGCGCTGCGCCGGCGGATCGGCTATGTCTTCCAGGGCGTCGGCCTCTTTCCCCACTGGACGGTGGCTGAAAACATCGGGGTCGTGCCTTCGCTGCTCGGTTGGGAAACGCCCGAGATCGAGGCCCGCGTCGATGAACTGCTGCGCCTCGTCCACCTGCCTCCGCGCCGCTACCGGGATCGACTCCCGCGACAACTCTCAGGCGGACAGCGGCAGCGCATCGGCGTCGCCAGGGCGCTGGCGGCCCGGTCCGAGATCATGCTCATGGATGAACCCTTCGGCGCGCTGGACCCGATGACCCGGCGCGAACTCCAGCAGGAGTTTCTCGCCATTCATCGCGAACTCGGGCTGACAACCGTCATGGTCACGCACGACGTTACCGAGGCCCTCCTGATGGCCGACCGCATCGCCGTGATGAAAGGCGGCGGAATCCTCGGCGTCGGCAACCCCACCGAACTGATGCGCCCTTCCGCCGACCCCGCCATCGCCGACCTCATGCGCCTCCCTCGCGAGCAGGCCGATGCCATCGAACGCCTGATGGAGGAGGCCGCGACGTGACCGAAGCGCTTGCCGAACAACTGGCGCTGCTGCCCGGCTACCTCAGCCGCCACATCCTGCTGACGGTCACCGCCCTTGCGGTCGGCATCGGCCTTTCTCTGCCGCTGGCCGTGCTGGCCGTGCGGCGCCGCGCTGTGGCGGCCGTTGTCCTCGGGGCTGCCGGCGCCGTGCAGACGGTGCCCAGTCTCGCGCTGCTGGCGCTGATGGTGCCGCTCTTTGGCCGCATTGGCTTTGCGCCGGCCGTCACGGCGCTGACGCTCTACAGCATGCTGCCGGTGCTGCGCAACACCGTAACCGGATTGCAGGAAGTCGATCGCACCCTCATCGAGGCGGCGCGCGGCGTCGGCATGACCGAGGGGCAGATTCTCCGACAGGTCCAGTTTCCGCTGGCTCTGCCGATGATCGTCGCCGGCATCCGCACCGCCGCCATCTGGGTCGTCGGCATCGCCACCCTCTCGACGCCGGTCGGTGCTGCCAGCCTCGGCAACTACATCTTCTCCGGTCTGCAGACGCGCAACTACACCGCCGTCCTCGTCGGCTGCGCCTCCGCGACAGCCCTGGCGCTCATCATCGATGCGATGATCCGCGGCGTCGAGTCGGGGCTGCGGCAGCGGCAGCCGCTGCGCATCTGGACGTGGACCTTCGCCGCACTCGGATTGCTCCTGGTCGGCCTCTCCCCGCTGGCCTGGAGCGCCCTGGGGCGCGACTCCCGGCCGCGCATCCTCGTCGGCGCTAAAACCTTCACCGAGCAGTTCATCCTCGCTGAAACGCTCGCGCAGCGCCTCAGTGACGCAGGATTCAACGCCGAAGCGCTCTCCAGTCTCGGGTCAACCGTCGCCTTCGACGCTCTGGCAGCCGGTCGCATCGATTGCTACATCGATTACTCCGGCACGATCTGGACCACGCAGATGCATCGCAACGACCAGCCCGGCCCGGAGGCGGTGCTGGAGGAGATGACGCACTGGCTGCGCGAGAACCACAACATCGAGTGTCTCGGCGCGCTTGGATTCGAGAACACCTACGCCCTGGCTGTGCGATCAGAAACCGCTGAAGAGCTCGGCCTGGAGCGCATCAGCGATCTCGCCCGGCACGCCGCCGATCTGCGCATCGCCGGCGACTACGAGTTCTTCGGCCGGCCGGAGTGGAGCGCTCTGCAGGAGACCTATCGACTCCGCTTCCGAGAGGAAATCGGGATGGACGCCGCGCTGATGTACACCGCCCTCGACCAGGGAGAGGTCGATGTGATCGCAGCGTTCTCCACCGACGGGCGCATCGCCGCATTCGACCTCGTCGTCCTCGAGGATTCACGCGCCGCGCTGCCGCCTTACGAAGCCGTCCTCCTGGTCCGGCCGGGGATTCTGGACTCCGCGGAAGCCGCCGCTGTCCTTCAGGGCATGATCGGGGCGGTCTCCGATGAGGCGATGCGGGAGGCCAATCGGCTCGTGGATGTCGATGGACGTCCGGTGCGCGAGGCGGCGGAGCGCCTTGCCGAGCGACTTCCCTAGACGGCGAAGGCAGTTTTCTGCAGATCCACAAGGTACGCCGGCGTCATGGGTTAGAGCAAGTCTGCACGCCCCGTTTGCACAAATCAGCCGTGCCGACTGAAGCCAAGCCGCAACTCGGCCGATAACGCCGATGGCTGACCGCAGCCGTGTGCCGCCGGCGTCCCTCCATCGATCGAAGGACAGAGCCCCTGTATGCTGCCGATCGCCTGGCATTACTTTGACCTCAGTTCACCGGGCCGCCCGATGGAGCCGTGGATTCTCCGTCGGCAGTGGCGGCTCTATGGCGTGCTGATGCTCATCATCGGGGTGCCGCTGCTGCTGTTGATCGGGGCCATCGTCATGCCCGTTCACATGCAGCTCGAAGCGGAGGCCGAGGCGAAGAACCGTCTGCTCAGCCAGCTGCTCGCAGCGGCCGTGGATGAGGAACTCAACGGCCTCAAGAACCACGTTTCGAGCGTTGCCAATCGTCCGCACCTCAGCGATGCGATGATCGACGCCGATACGGGCGTCCTCATCGGGCATCTCGCGGGTCTGGTCAACGACAGCCCGCGCATCACCCGCGCCTTCATTGCCGACCCCCACGGTATCGAACTCTACGACTACCCCCACGACCCGACCGTCATCGGGGAGGATTTCTCCTACCGCGACTGGTTCCGCGGCGTCAGCACTGCCGGCACGACCTACGTCTCCGAGATGTACCGCCGTGCCGCACTCAACCAGGTGCCGGTCGTCTCCGTCGCCGCGCCGATCCGGCACGTGGATGGTCACGTGGTGGGCTACCTCGTCGGTCAGTATCCGCTGCAGGATCTTCGCCGCCGGATCAGCTCGATGTACCCGATGGATTCCGCATCCTTTGCGCTGATGGATCAGAACGGCGCGTCAATCTCAATGATCGGCGTTGACGGTGAAAGTCGTGAAGGCGGCCGCAGGTCAGCAGGCCGATCACCAAACGGCGCCATGACACCCGGAGCGCTGGCGGCGGCCGGCCCGGAGGGTGACCACCTCATCAGCGTGGCGCCGATTCCCGCCTCGGGCTGGACAGCGGTCTCCTACATGTCCACCGATGTCATCGGCGGACCCATCCGGTCGCTGCTGCAGACGATCTTCCTGCTCTTTGGCATCTGCGCCGTGGCAATGCTCCTGCTCTCGGGCGTGCTGGTGAAATCGCTGCGGCGCCACAGCGACGCCGTCGGAGCCGCCAATCGCGCCCTGCGCCATGCCGTCCAGGCAGCCGAAGATGCCAATCAGGCCAAGACCGACTTCATGGCCGTCGTGAGCCACGAGTTGCGCACGCCTCTGAACGGTGTGATCGGAATGACCGAACTCCTGCAGGACACCTCGCTGGATGACCGCCAGCGCCGGTTCCTCAGTGCCTGCCAGGAGAGTGCGCGGACGCTGCTCGAACTCGTCAACGATGTGCTGGACCTCTCGAAGATCGAAGCCGATCGCCTCGAACTTGCCTCGGAGGAGTTCGCGCTGCATCAGTGCATCGACGACAGCGTCTCGCTGATGGCCCACCGCGCCCACGCCAAGGAAATCGAGATCACCTATTACGTCGATCCCCGTGTCCGGCAGCGCGTCTGCGGCGACGACGCCCGCCTGCGCCAGGTCCTCGTCAACCTCCTCAGCAACGCCATCAAGTTCACAAGCGAGGGCCAGGTCGTGCTGCGCGCAGTCCTGGATCAGCAGGATCGTGACAGTCTCGTTGTTCGCTTCTCCGTCACCGATACCGGCATCGGTATTCCCCAGCACGCCCTGGGCGGACTCTTCCAGTCCTTCGTCCAGGTCGATCGCTCGACGACCCGGAAGTACGGCGGCACGGGGCTCGGCCTGGTCATCTGCCGCCGACTCGTCACCGCCATGGGCGGGGAGATCGGCGTCGAGAGCCGCCACGGCCTGGGTTCGACCTTCTGGTTCACGGTTCGTCTGGCGCGCGTGCCCAGCGAGTCGCAGGACCTCCTGATGGCGCCGCCCGACCTTGCAAGCATCCGGGTGCTGGTCATCAGCGAGTGCGAGACCGGTCGAAGCATTCTCGCCCAGACCTTCGCCGCCTGGGACATGCAGGCCGACGTCGCGGCACCGACGGAGCGCCTTGCGAGGATGCTCTGCGACATGCAGCCCCAGTCGCCGCCCTTTGACCTGGTCATCATCGACCTGGCGATCTCCGAAGGCCCCTGCGCCGACCTTGCCCGCACGCTCCTGAAGCACGATCGCCCGCTCGCCGTTCCCCTCTTTGCCCTCGTGCCCACCGGCAAGGTCTGTCCGGAGAACTTCCTCGGCTCGCGCCTCATCTCCCGACGCCTGCGAAAGCCCCCAAGCGCCTCCGAACTGCTCAACGCCCTCATCGACCGCTTTTGCGCCTGCTGCCCGCCGGCCGCCGATCCGGACGCCACACCGCCGCCCGCCTGCGCTGTGCCGACGTCAACTCCCCTGCGCGGGCGGATCCTCCTGGCCGAGGACAACGCCACCAGCCGCCTCTACGTCTGCGAGATCCTGCACCGCAGGGGGCTCTCCTGCGAAGTCGTCACCTCTGGCCGCGAGGCGATCGAGGCCGTCAGCCGTACCCCTTACGACCTCATCCTCATGGACTGCCACATGCCCGAACTCGACGGCTTCGACGCCACCGCGACGATCCGCCGCCTCGAGGCCGAGGGCACGCTGCAGGGCCGCGTCCCGATTCTCGCCCTGACCGCCAACGCCATCGAGGGCGACCGCCAGCGCTGCCTGCAGGCGGGCATGGATGACTACCTCAGCAAGCCCGTCCGCGCTGACGCCCTGCTGGCACGCATCGAACATTGGCTCACGCAGCGCCCCTCCGTCCTCCCGCAGCCCTCGGCCCGCCCGCCCATCCCCGTGCTCTCAGCGGCCGACTGTGGCTGCGAAGCCGCAACGGATCAGGCGCAGAAGTGCTGCAGCGTCCGGCCCGTTGAGGAAGTCATCGACGTCGAGTCGGCCCTGGAACGCTGCCTGGGCGACATGGAGTTCCTCGTCGAAACACTGGCCAGTTTCGAGCAAGAAACCTCGACTTACATTGACCGCCTCGAAACGGGCGCAGCGCAAGGCGATGCCAGGAGTGTCGCCGAATCCGCCCATGCCATCAAGGGCGCGGCCTCGATGGTCTCCGCCGAGTCGCTGCGACAGGTGGCCGGAGAACTGGAGACGCTCGGCCGTGCGGCTGATGTCGCCGCCGCTGCGAAGCGGACCCCCGCGTTGCGGGAGGAGTTCGAGCGCTGCGTCGAGTTCATCCGGGCGCATCGGGAGTCATTCCTGAACGGGGCCCAAGGCCCGGCGGAGTAATCGGCATGCTTGTGCTTGTCGTCGATGATGATACGGTGGCGCGCAGGATGCTCAGCGGCGTGCTGGCCCGAAGCGGCTTCGATGTCGTCACCGCAGCCAACGGCGATGAGGCCTTCGACATTCTCCGCGACTCCGTCTGCCAGATGGTCGTCTGCGACTGGGAGATGCCGGGGATGAACGGCCTGGACCTCTGCCGGACGGTCCGCTGCGGCGTCTTCAGCCGCTATATCTACTTCATCCTCCTGACCAGTCACGGACGCGATCAGGATGTCATCGACGGCCTTGCCGCCGGCGCCGACGACTTCGTGCGCAAACCCTTCAATCCCGCAGAGATCGTCGCACGGCTCAACTCCGGCCGCCGGCTGCTGGCCCTGGAGACGGCGGAGATGACGATCTTTGCGCTGGCTCGACTCGCCGAATCGCGCGATCCCGACACCGGCGCCCACCTCGAACGCGTCCGCTCCTATTGCCGCCTCATCGCCTCTCACCTCAAACGTTCCGGTGCCGCAGGCGACGAAGTCGATGATGAGTTCGTCCGCCTCATCTTTCAGACCAGCCCTCTCCACGACATCGGCAAGGTCGCCATCCCCGACTCCGTGCTCCTCAAGGCCGGCCCGCTGACGCGCGAGGAGTTCGAGATCATGAAGATGCACACCGTCTACGGAGCACAGACCCTCGACGCCGCCATCGAGCGCTACCCCAGCGCCCCCTTCCTGCACATGGCCCGCGACATCGCCCTGCGCCACCATGAGAAGTTCGATGGCTCCGGATATCCCGGCGGCCTCGCCGGTGCCGACATTCCCCTCTGCGCCCGCATCGTCGCCGTCGCCGATGTCTACGACGCCCTCACCTCACGCCGCGTCTACAAGGACGCCTGCACGCACGAACAGTCTCGACGGATCATCCTCGAAGGACGCGGAACCCACTTCGACCCCGTCCTCGTTGACACCTTCCTCGCCTGCGAACAGGGATTCATCGACATCCGGGGACGTTTCGCCGATCCCGGTACGCGCGCCGCCGCGTGAACGCCCACACCACGGAGCCCGATCATGGCACGCATCCTGATCGTTGACGACATGGCCATTGTCCGCGAGCCGATCGCAGCCGCCCTGCGCGCCAACGGCTACGAGACCATGACCGCAGAAAACGGCCGCGAAGCGCTGCACACGCTCCGATCCACCGCTGCCGACGTTGTCCTCCTCGACTTCACCATGCCCGTCATGGACGGTCTCGCCTTCCTCAAGGCCCTCCGCGCCGACCCGCACCTCCGGGAGACGCATGTCATCCCCCTCACCGTCGCCGCCGACCGCGCCTCCGTCCTCGCCGCCGCCCGCCTCGGCGTGAAGCGCTACATCGTCAAGACCCACTTCTCCATGAGCGATCTCTTCGCAGCCATCGCCGCCGTGCTCGATGATCCCGCCAACATCGCCGATCCCCAGGCCCATGCTGACGACACCGATCCGAAGACCGGCGCGACCTCCTCGGCGCCGCAGCCGATCCGCATCGACACCGGGGCCGATCCCGCCGAAGCCCTCGGCTCGCTGAAGTCCATGCTGACGCGCTCACAGGTGCTCGAACGCATCGAGGAGAACGCCGAGCTGCGCGGCCTCTCAGCGACGACCTCGCAGGTCGTGATGATGACGCAGAATGAGGGCGTCAGCATCGAGAAGATCGCCTCAGTCATCAAGCAGGACTACGCGATCGCCATCAAGGTCCTCCGCATCGCCAACTCCAGCGTCTACTCCCGGGGCAAGCCGGTCGACACCGTCGATCGCGCCGTCACGCGGCTTGGCCTCTCCCAGGTCCGGCAAGTCGTCCTCAACCTCGCCGTCATGGAGCGCTTCGCCTCAGCGGAAATCTGCGGGCGCGTCACCGGCGGGCAGTTCTGGGAGCATTCCCTTGCCTGCGGATTGATCGCCTCGGAGATCACACAGGCGCGCGGCGGCTCGACCGAGGATGCAGATCGCGCTTTCACCATGGGCCTCGTCCATGACCTCGGGCGCACAATGTTCGCGACCGCCCTCAGTGACGAATACGAAGCGGTGATGCAGACCGCCGAGGAGCACGGCCTGCCGCTGGAGCAGGTCGAGTCGCGCCTGCTGATCCTCAATCACGCCGACGTCATGGATCGCCTCCTCCACCGCTGGCGCTTTCCGAAGGAACTCATTGATCCGATCGTCTTTCATCACCTCAGCCTCGACGGCATCCGGCAGTCCGCTCCGAAGCGGTTTGACGAAACCGCAACCCTCGCCCTTGCCGACCGCCTCTGCCACGCGCTGGTCCTCGGCTCCAGCGGCAATGTCACCCTCTATCCCACCCACGACCTCTGCGAGGCCCTCAGTCTCGATGCCGAAACGCTCCGCAGAATCGAAGAAACCGCCCGCGATGAGACCACCGATCTGAAGCTCGGCCTCCTCTCCCACTCCCACGACAGCCCCTGGAATGACCAGCGCGAAGCCCTCCACTCGCAACTCTCAGGACCCCTCAAGCCCATCATCGCCTCCGGCCGCCCCGACTTCGACGCCGTGCGCATCTTCTTCGAGCAGATCGCGTCGCCGGAGGAAATGCCGCCGAACCTGGCGATCGCACACGTCACCGACGCACAGAGCCGCGAAGAGATCATCGGCATGCTTGAGCGGGCTGAGCGCGAGGCCGGCGTCGAGAACCTCGTCACGCTCGTTTTCTCCAACGATGGGCGCGTCACCCTGCCCGGCGCGGAGGCCTCGGGCCGCCGCTGCGTCTTCCTCCAGACGCCCATTGCGATGTCGCGCCTGCTCAAGGTCATCAACGCCTGTCTCGCCCCCGAGGCGCGATCACAGGCCGCCTGACCGACCGCACCCCGCTCCTACCATTCTCCCGCAACCGATACACGACTCACCGCGGGAGATCGACATGCGCTATCGCCGCCTCGGACAGACCGGCCTGAAACTCTCCACCATCGGCCTGGGCTCCTGGCTCACCGTCGATCGCCACGGCCAGGAGCGAGCCAACGCCCTGCATCGCCGCGCCTACGAACTCGGCATCAACTTCTACGACACCGCCAATGTCTACGGTGCCGGCGAGACCGAGGCGATGGTCGCCGAAGCCCTCAGTCCCTTTCCACGCGACACCTACGTCCTGGCCACAAAGGTCTACTTCCCCATGGCCGGCCACCCCTTTCCCGGCGCCAACGATCGCGGCCTCTCCCGCAAGCACATCTTCGAGCAATGCGAGCGCTCCCTCCTCGAACTCGACACCGACTACATCGACCTCTACCAGTGTCACCGCTATGACGAGGAGACGCCGCTGGCCGAAACCTGCCGCGCCATGAACGACCTCATCGGCATGGGCCGGGTGCTCTACTGGGGGGTGAGCCAGTGGACCGCAGCGCAGATCCGCGAGGCCGTGCGTCTCTGCCGCGCCAACGGCTGGCATCAGCCCTTCTCCGATCAGCCGCTGTACAACCTCCTGCAGCGCTCGCAGGAAGCCGACGTCTTCCCCGCCTGCGAAGAGCTCGGCCTCGGTCTGGTCGTCTTCAGCCCGCTCGCCCAGGGCGTCCTTTCCGGCAAGTACCGCAAGAACGCTCCGCCGCCCTCCGGCAGCCGCGCAGCCGACGATCAGCAGAATCAGTGGATGCTCGACCGCATGACTCCCGACACCCTCACACAAGTCAGCGCCGTCGCCGACTACGCCGGCGAACTCGGCGTCACGCCCTCGCAGCTGGCGCTTTCGTGGTGTCTGCGTCTTGGGAACCTGGCCTCCTGCATCGTCGGCGCCAGCACCGTTGAGCAGGTGGAGGAAAACGCCGCCGCCGCAGACCTCGACTTCGGCCCCGACGTCTGGAAGAAGATGGAGTCGCTGGTCGGGTAGGGCCTCACTCCACCAGGGAGAGCCGCCCGAGGCGCTTGCGGAAGAACTCGCAGAAGTAGATGTCGCCGGTCGTCGGGTCCACGGCAACGCCGTCGCACGTTGCCGCCGCGTTGGCCGGGAAGCCGTCCAGCGAGGGCAGGCGGACGATGTGATTCCAGTCCTTGGTGATGAAGCCCAGCGAGGCGTTGACCTCCGCATCCTCGTCGGAATGAATCGAGTACCACAGCCGACCCTTCAGGTCGTAGGCGATCGAGTGCACCCGCTCGTTGCGGAGATCGACGTCGGGTGTGATCCACTCCACGATGCAGGGGTTCACCCCGTGCTCATCGAGACTGCGGCACTGCGGATCGAGAATGCGCGTGACGTCGAATCGCCCGATCGTCGAGTCGAAAAACTCGTTGAAGATGATGTCGCCGTTATCCGGGGCCTTCACCATCTGCCATGGCCCGCACCCGACGACCCACACCGGGTCGCCCAGGCCGATCGCTTCGGGCAGCGGAAACTCGCGCACCGCCCCCGACTCCGGATCGAGCACACCGATCGCATTGCCCCAGTATGCCGTGTACCAGACCAGCCCGCGATCGTCGACCTCAAGGTGGGCGGGTTTGAGACTTGAAGGCGGCAGGGGGTAGACGCGGTAGCAGTCCTCGTAGGGCCCCTCATCCTCGCAGACCTGGTGCATCAGCGACTCGCTGAAGTCGAAGTCGTTGTCCCAGGGAATCATTTCCGGATCAAAGGAGGCGATGACAGGGTGCCGCTCAAGACTGCTCTGCGTGACCCACATCCGCTGCCGCCCCTCATCCCAGGCCAGCCCGATGATCTCGTTCCAGTCACCGGGCATGTTGTAGACCCGGAATCGCTCACCTTCAGGCCCATCAGGGTCGTAACGGACAATCCGCGAGTGGTTGGGGTGAATGCCCGAATACAGCGCGCCGCCCCCCTGCGTAAACCACACGTTCCCGTCAGGATCGACCATGATGTCCTCGCCCAGCACGCTCGTCTGCGTGCGGTGATCGTTGAAGATCGTCGAGGCGAACGGCCCCGGATCCGGCGGGCGCGGCGGGGAGATGCCCTCGACCGTCTCCGTCGCCGGATCAAAGTGCTGGAAGTTGCGATGAAACTCCTCATTGATCCACACATGGCCGTCGGCCCCGACGGCCAGCGAGAGCGGCACGGCGTTTGTGCCCGGCGTCGGGGGAATGTCAAACCACTCGTACCGGTACACTTCCACACGCGAGGTGTTCGACTCGCCTTCAGCCGTCCGCACCTGTACCAGCGCGGAGCGGGCCGACTCGTCGATGGTCATCTCGATGCGATCTTCCTCCCATGAGAGGATCCGCCCGTCGGTTGAGGCGATTGAGATGCTGCCCGCTCTCGTCCGTACGAAGAGTGAGGCCTCCGGACCGGCCGCGCCGAAGCCCGCTCCGGTCAGCGTGAGCGTGGTCTGCTGAATCGTGCCGTAGACCGGCGAGTCGAGGTGGGGGGGAGCCGAGGTGAGCCCGGCACTGACGATGGCGAAGATGAGGTGCTGCATGAAGCTATGGTCGGGGATGGTCCCGATTCCGGCAAGGGGGTTTTTTGTTGATTGCCTCAACTTTTTCCACTTTGTTCCTTGACGCCTCCGATTTACATGTTACCTTTTGGTCACACGTCACACCCACATTTCGGAGTCACATCATGCAGACCGCCCCTGACGACCTTGGCCTCCTGATCAACCAGGAGATCGCCATCAACGCCCCCATCGAGCGCGCCTTCAACGCCCTCCTCGCCCAGCTCGGCGGCCTCGATACCCCCGAGGGCGACACCCTCAACTTCACCCTCGAGCCCCGACCCGGGGGCCGTTGGTATCGCGACCTCGGCGAGGACAACGGCCACCTCTGGGGCTTCGTCCAGGTCATCAAGCGCCCCTTCCTGCTTGAGTTGTGCGGCCCGCTCTTCATGTCGCACCCTGTTGTCTCTCACGTTCAGTTCCGAATCGTCGCCACCGACACCGGTTGCATCCTCACCCTCCGCCACGAGGCCTTCGGTCCCGTTCGGCCCGAACATCGTGAAGGCGTCGGCGAGGGCTGGTCCCACACTCTTGAAGGAGTTCGTCGCCATGCAGAAAGCCGCTGACATCGCCCCGCTGATCGAATCCGCCGTTGACCGCCTGACCTGGTCACGGGGTCTGATCACCATGCTGCTCAAGGACCTCACCGATGCGCAGCTGCTCCACCAGGCCGGCGGCTCCGGCAACCACGCGCTGTGGATCATGGGCCACCTGGCCGTCTCCGAGGAGCAGATCCGCTGCACCTTCACGGCACAGCAGCCGCAGATTCCCGGCGGCTTCCTCGAACTCTTCGGCGCGCAAACGACTCCTGAGTCCGATGCCTCCCGCTATCCTGCCCGCAGCGAACTGCTCAACGCCATGGAGGCCTCGCGCACCCGAACCATCGCCTGGCTGAAGGCGATGACGCCCGAGACCGCCCGCATCCCCTCCCCCGAGGACTTCCGGATGTTCGCCCCCGATGCGATCACCGCCGCCTTCGGCATGATGGGCCACGAAATGATCCACGCCGGGCAGATTCTGACGATCCGGGCCGATCTCGGCATTCCCCGACTCTTCTCATAAGCCGCACCGCGGAGGCGGTCGTTCATGGATGACGACCTTGAAGCAGTATGGAAGGCGCTGGCCGATCCCACCCGACGTCAGATTCTCGATCTGCTTCGGGACCGGCCCCGCACAACGTCGGACCTCGTCAGCGCCTTCCCGCACCTCTCGCGTTTTGCCGTCATGAAGCACCTGGGCATCCTCTGCGACGCAAACCTCGTGCTCACCCGCCGTGAAGGCCGCTATCGCTACAACGCCCTCAACGCCGTCCCCATTCGCCGCATCTACGAACGCTGGGTGAAGAACTTCGAGGATCTCTGGGCCACCGGCCTGCTCCGCATCCGCGACCGCGCTGAGTCCGATCAAGACCAGCCGCACAGCACAGAATGAAACAGGCCGCACTCACGGGAGTGCGGCCTGTGTGTTGTTACGTCGATGTGAGGCGGTCACGCCCCGTTGGATTTCGCCGCTCCGCTGGCCACGAGTTCCGCCGCGCCGGCCTTCTTGAAGGCCCGGAACCGCGTCCGAAGCAGGTTCGTGTACTCCGCGATCGCGGCCGGGTCGTAAGCCACGAAGGTGTCCACGTACAGGCGACGGAACCGCTCACGGCTGTTGCCCAGCCGGATGAAGAAGTTGACGAACTTCGGCTCGAAGTAGTAGGTGGCGAACTCCTGGATGTGCCCCATGAGTACCTTGAACTCGTCAAGGTAGTCGTCCTGGTACTGCTTCAGGTACTCCTCGGAGAGCTCCTGGCCGCTCTCGAAAGCGTGAATGACGCGTTTGGCGAGTTTGCTGCCGGCGCTCTGCACCAGGTGCAGGCCCGCCGAGAAGATCGGGTCGACGAATCCGCCCGCATCGCCGATGAGCGCCCAGCCGTTGCCGACCAGTTGCTTGGAGAAGGCGTGGTACTCGTTGAGGTGTGCCCCGCCGGTTCCCTTGCCGATGGGCCGGAAACCGGTGATGCACTTCGCATCACGATCCTTGAACCGCTCCACCAGATACGGACACGTCGGGATGTACTTGTGGTAGAAGGCCTCGGGGTCCTTGGCGTACTCATCCCAGTAGACTTCGCGGTTGCCCACAACGCCGACGGAGACCTTGTCGCCCTTCAGCGGCGCCCACCAGAACCACATGTCCTTGCCGAAGATCAGCCGCACGTCGCCCTCGGCATCGCCGGTGTTGCGGCGAAGCCCGGTCCAGTGGGCGAAGACGGCGAAACTTTTCAGTTCATGCATCTCCAGCCGCAGCCCCAGTTTGCGGGCCAGGAAGTTGACGCGGCCCGAGGCATCGACGACCAGCGGCGTGCGGACCTCGAAGGTCTGCCCGTGCCGGGTGAAGCGGACGCCGTTCATCCGCCCCGTCTCGTCGTAAAGCACATCCTCCACCCACGCCTCTTCCAGCGCGGTTACGCCGCAGTTGCGCGCATGATCGAGGAGGAAGTCATCGTAGAGACTGCGCTCGAAGGAGTAGACGAAGGGACGGCAGGCGCCATCCTCCGGGTGAACATCCTGTTCAAAGGCGAACTCCTCGCCCGACGGCGCCACCCATCCGCCCGCCCATTTGCGCACAAAACGCTCGTCGAGCTGCTCCTGCGTCAGACCCAGCTCCGTCCAAACCCGCCAGATACCCGTCGGGGCGACGATCTCGCCGACGGCAAAACGGGGGAACTTCGAGCCCTCCAGCACCAGTACCGAGTACCCCTTCTTGGCCAGCAGCGTCGCATACGTCGACCCCGCGGGCCCCGCGCCGATTACGATCGAGTCGTACCGGCTCTCAGGAACGAAATCCTTCGGCAAGTCCATAGAATCTCTTCTCCAATTCTCGCCCTTGCTTCGTAGCAACCGGCGTTAACGCCATGAATCGCACCAGGCCGTGGGGAATCTTGCGCCACGATCCCCGTCCCTCCCGTGGGGCCGGTGGTCCTCAATCATAACCTCAGAATCGGTTTTGGAAGATGCAATCTGAGGAAATCGCCCCGTTTTCCAGAGATAATTGCAGCCCGCGCAATGGTACAGACGGCCCCCCGACACGATGAAACCCCGAACCACCCAGCAATCTTCCGAAACCGCCTGTGACGTCATTGTTATCGGCGGCGGTCACGCCGGCGTTGAGGCCGCCTGGGCTGCCGCGGCCGTCGGGGCCTCGGTGCTCATGATCACGATGGACCCGGCCCGCATCGGCGTCATGTCCTGCAATCCCGCCATCGGGGGCCTCGCCAAGGGCCAGATCGTCCGCGAGATCGACGCGCTGGGCGGGTTGATGGGCAGGGCCATCGACGCCACCGGCATCCAGTTCCGCATCCTCAATCGCAGCAAGGGAGCCGCCGTCCACGGCCCCCGGGCGCAGGCCGACAAGTACGCCTACGCCGCCGAGGTGCAACGTCTGCTCGCCACCAGCCCGCGAATCGCGGTACGCGCCGGAACCGTGGACTCTCTGCTGGTCGATCCATCGGGCCGCTGCCTCGGCGTGCGCCTGGGCGAGGAAGTCATTCACGCCGGTGCGGTTGTTCTGACCACCGGCACCTTCATGCGCGGCCTCATGCACACCGGCGAACGGAAGATGCGCGGAGGCCGCGTCGATGAGGGCTCCGCCGAGGGCATCAGCGCTGAACTGCTCCGCCTGGGCTTCGAACTGGGCCGCCTCAAGACCGGAACGCCCCCGCGCCTCGCCGCCGAATCCATCGACTTTACCGTGCTCGAGCCGCAGCCCGGCGACGAGGACCCCGCCCCCTTTTCCGAACTCTCACCGGCCCACCTGCCCGAGTCGCGCTTTCCTCACCTGCCGCAGGTCTGCTGCCACACGACGCACACGACCGGTGAGATCCACCACCTCATCCGCGCCAACCTCCACCGTGCCCCGATGTACAGCGGCGAGATCGAGGCCGAGTGCGGCCCCCGATACTGCCCGAGCATCGAAGACAAGGTGGTACGCTTTGCCGAGCGCGATTCGCACCACGTCTTTCTTGAGCCGGAGTCGCTGACGACCAACGAGATCTACTGCAACGGCATCTCGACCTCCCTGCCGACGGATGTGCAGGACCGGATCATTGCCGGCCTCGCCGGCTGCGGGCGTGCGCGCATTCTGCGCTACGGCTACGCCGTCGAATACGACATGGTCCGCCCCCACCAGATCGACGCCACCACGATGACCAAGAAGGTCGCCGGACTCTTCCTGGCCGGGCAGATCAACGGCACCAGCGGCTACGAGGAGGCGGCCGGGCAGGGCCTCGTCGCCGGGCTCAACGCGGCGCGGTTTGCCGGCGGCTCCGAGCCGGTGCGGCTGGGGCGGGAGACCTCCTACATCGGCGTCATGCTCGATGACCTGGTGACCAAGACGCCGCGCGAGCCCTACCGCATGTTCACCAGCCGAAGCGAGTTCCGCCTGCTGCTGCGGGCCGACAACGCCCCCGACCGCCTCACCGCGCTGGGGCGCGAGCTGGGCCTGGTCTGCGATGATCGCCATCGACGCTTCCGGGAGCGAAGCACAGCGCTCTTTCGCATCCGGCAGGCGATGGAGGCGCACCCCTGGATCGCCGACGCCGCCGGCCGCCGGCGCACCCTCACCGACGCCGCCCGCGCCAACGCGATGGAGTCGGCAGAGATCGCCCGTCTGATCGGCGAGCGCGACGTGCGCCTGGTCGATGTCGTCGCCAACGACGCCCGCTATGAGGGCTACGTGGCCCGGCAAGAGGCCGAGGTGATGCGGATGCGGGAGATGGAGCGCCGGCGGTTGCCGGACGACCTCGATTACGCCGCCGTGGCGGGGCTGAGCGCTGAGGCGGCCGAGAAGCTCTCGCACTTCCGTCCCGCGACGATGGGACAGGCCGGGCGGATCGCCGGGGTGAATCCGGCCGATCTGACGGTGCTGGCCATTGCGCTGGAGCGTCGCCGGCGGAGTCAGCCGCCGGTCGCGGAGGCGACGATGGTCAGCGGAAGGGTCGCTTCGGCCACTGAGCCGCTCTGATCGTCGCGAATGGTCACCTTGAGGTTGTACTTGCCCAGGGAGAGATCGCCGGGAAGCGTGATGTAGCGGACGACGAAGAAGTCGCGGCGCTTGCGGGTGCAGAGGTCTTCGACTGCCAGCGGGGGCTCGGAGTAGACCAGGGCACCGTCGGCATCGGTGTAGAGATCAAACTGCTGCGTCAGCTTGGTGCGGTATCGACCGTCGGAGGCGAGCGTCGAGGTGAAGCGGTCGAGTTCGACGTAGGCGATCAGCACGCGCGAGCGGCCCGCCTCCCAGGTGTACAGCGGCGTCTCCTCGAAGTTCCCGAAACTGGAGACGCTCAGACAGAGACGGAAATCGGCCACCTGGAACGGCGCGGTCGCCGAGAGCGCCTCGGAGAGCCGCACGGCGGAGGCGACGATCTCCTCGACGGGCGCTTCCCGCTGCAGGAGGGCGTTGACTTCCCGGAAGTGGGAGCGATAGGCGCCAAGGACGACTGACTCCGGACCGGCCAGGTAGGAGTCGATCCGGCGGGCATCGGCCTCTTCGCCGGCGGAGGCAAGCGTTTCGAGCATGAGAGAGGCGATGGCTTCGCGCAGCGGGAAGGAGCTCTGTTCCAGGAGTCCGAGATACTGCCGTCTGGATTCTGCGAGCATCTCCAGCAGCGTCATCGGCCGCGGCGCCCTATCAATGGCCGGCGATTCGATGGCCGCTTCGTCATCCTGCAGCGTTGCATCGACCGGAATCTCCGGCAGTGAGTCGGAGGCGGCGATGCTCTTCACGACTTCCGGTTCCGGAGCCGATGCGGGTGGGCTTCCTCGTCCGGGATTCCAGAGCACTTCCGCGGAGAGGCCGGCTCCGGTCGGCGGGGTCGTCGGCGTTTGAGTCGCTGTGTCGGGGGAGTCGCTCAGATACTGCTGCACCGTTTCGGCGTAGTCGGCGATCATGGAGTCAAGGCCGCTGTCGATCTCGGCGGAGTTCTCAGCAGCCGTTGCAGCCGGGGCCGCCTCGGTAAGCCGCTGGTCCGTGGCGTTCGAGGCCGTCGAGCGCTGGCCCGCTCCGGCGCAGCCGGGGGTCAGGACCGCCAGGAGACTTCCCGCAAGCGCACCGGCGAGAAGGGAGTAGCCAACGGTTGTTCCCCGTCGGTTTCGCGCTGCGCGGCGGGAGCGAAGGTCTGGGCCGCAGAGGCAGCAGTAGCAGGTGCAGTGGGGGGCCGAGATCAGTTCGGGGTGTACGTTCTCTTTCCGCTCCATGAGGTCGCCTCCTGCGACGGCGCGCCGTGGCGCGCTGGTTCCACCAGGTCGATTCAATCGTCGGGAGGTTTATCGGTCGGCGGCGGCGATGGCCGTGACAATTTCTGCAGTGACCCGTTCCAGCGATCGCTGCGGCTCGCCGAGGCTGGAGCGGTTGCGCAGATCGACGTCGAGGCAGCGGTCCAGCAGCCGGGCGGAGGTCTGCGGGGAGAGGCGCCGGGCGGCGTTGAAGATCTCGCGCCCACCCGATCCCCAGATGCGCAGTTCGGAGGCGATGTGCTTCTCGGAGGAGCCCGACTTCAGCAGGCGGTGGGCGGCGTGCATTTTCCAGCACAGGTCAGTGAGGGCATAGGAGAGCAGGACGTGGGAGTGGCGGCTGACCTCAAACATGTCGCGCATGGCAGTCAGCGCCGCGGCCGGATCGCCGGAAAGCAGCGAAGACTGGATCTCCCAGGCCTTCTCCTCCTTCGAGGCGGCGACTTCCCGGGCGACGATCTCACGGGTGATGACCGGCGTCCCCTTCTTCGTCGCCGGGGCGTAGAGGGAGAGGCGGGCCAGTTCGGAGTCGAGGCGGGCCAGGTCGCAGCCCATGCGCTGCACGAGCAGGCGCGCGGCAGCGGGCTCAATCTCGCACTCGTAGCGCACCTGGCACTTTCGGATGCAGAACTTCTCAGCCGCCTCCTCGCTCGGTGTCTCACACTTGATCACAGCGCCGACTTTCGCCGCGAGCTTGTCGAGGTTGCCTGGTCTCCAGGTGACAGCCCGCAGCACCAGCGTGGCATCAGGCGTCGGGTTCTCCGCGTAGCGCTCGAGGATGCGGCGGTTGGTGTCGCCCTGCACGAGGGCCTCGGCGTTGTCGACGACGACGATCTTGTACTGCTGCATCAGGCCGAGACTGCGCGCCTCGTCGAGGATCGTCGCCAGCTCATCGGAGGCGCCGTTGAAGTGGATGACGTCCACCTCGCCCCGGGCGGCCTCGATCGCCTCGCGCAGGACGCGCAACTTCTCGGTGCGCAGGTAGAGGTCGGGTCCGTGCAGGATCAACAGGCGCAGCGAGTCGTCGAGGTGGACGGAGTCGGCCTTCGACTTTGTGCGGCGTTGCGCCATCAGCGTCTCCTCAGAGGGTACGGACCAGTTCCAGCGTCTCGTCGAGCAGTTCACGCATGGAGGGCTCATCCGGGGCCTCGGCGATGATGCGCAGGATCGGCTCGGTGTTGCTGGGCCGCACGTGCACCCAGGCGCGACGCTCGGGGAAGTCGGCCCGGATGCCGTCCTGCAGATCAAAGATCGCGCCGGCGAACTTCCGCTCAACGGCCCGCAACGCGGCCTCGGCGAGGCCGGGGCGGATCTCAACTTTGGCCTTGCCGATGACGTAGGCGGGAAGGGCGGAGGCCAGTTCGCTCACCGTGCCTCCCGATTCGGCCATCAGCGAGAGGGTCAGCGCCATCGCCGTCAGACTGTCGCGGACGAGGCAGACGCGCGGCCAGATGACGCCGCCGTTGCCCTCTCCCCCGGCAAAGGCGTGCTCGCGCTTCATGACTTCAACAACGTTGGCCTCGCCGACGGCGGAGCGGACGACGCGTGCTCCGGCGGCCTCGGCGAGGTCGTCAATCATGCGGCTGGTGGAGAGGTTGGCCACGAGGGTCCGGCGCGGGGAGGCGGGCTCCATCTCCAGCAGTCGCCGCGCCGCCAGCGCCAGCGTGAACTCCTCCCCGATGAACTCGCCGCGCTCGTTGACCAGCGCGAGGCGGTCGCCGTCGGGATCCTGGGCGAAACCGACGTCGGCCCCGTGCTCGATGACGGCCTGCATCAATCCGTCCAGGTGCTCGCGAATCGGTTCGGGGGTGCGGGCGAATCGACCGGTGCAGGACCCGTTGAGGTGGATGACGGTCACGCCCAGCCGCTCCAGCAGCATTCGACCAGGTCGGCATCCGGAGGCGTTGACGGAATCCAGCACGACGGTAAAGCCGGCGCGGGCGATCGCCTCGTGGGGGACGGCATCGAGGACGCGCTGCAGGTGAATCTCGTCGCCGTCGCGGCGTTCTTCAAAGTCGGCGACGGCCTCGGCCTCAACCTCGGTCCACGCGCTTTGCTCATAGCGGGCGATGATGCGGCGGGCCTGGTCCACCGGGGGAGCCACGCCGTCGGCCGTCAGGCACTTCAGGCCGTTCCACTGCCCCGGGTTGTGGCTGGCGGTGACGACCATGCCGCCGTCGGCCTGCGTTTCACCGATCATCACGCCGACGGTCGGGGTCATGACGACGCCCAGGCGGATGACCTCGCAGCCGACCGAGGCGAGCCCGGCTGCGGCGGCGGCTTCGAGCATCGCGCCGCTGAGGCGGCCGTCGCGGCCGATGACGACGCGGGGCCGCTGCGTCTGCCGGGAGTCGCGCAGGGCGGCGCCGAAGGCGGCGGCGAAGCGCGTCGCCACCGTCGGCGTCATGGAGCGGCCGACGATGCCGCGCGCTCCGGAGACCGAGAGCATCAGCGGGGCCGGCTGGGCCGTTGGGTTCGTGGAGGCCATGGTGCCCGGACGATACGGAGGCGGCGGCTCCGGGGAAAGTTCGCTGCAGGCGCGGAGGTCGAATAGACTCACCCGTCATGAACAGCAGCGTTTTTCATGCCACCACCATCGTCTCGGTCCGTCGCGGCTCCAACGTCGCCATGGCCGGAGACGGGCAGGTGACAATCGGACAGACCGTGGCGAAGCGCGACGCGGTGAAGATCCGCCGGCTCGACGGCCTGGGGGCCGAGGGCGCGGGCGTGCTGGTGGGGTTTGCCGGCTCCGCGGCCGATGCGTTTGCGCTGCTGGATCGCTTCGAGGCGCGGCTGAAGGAGTCGCCGACGAACCTCATCAAGGCGGCAGTCGAACTGGCCAAGCAGTGGCGGACTGATCGGGTGCTTCGACGGCTGGAGAGTCTGCTGGCCGTCGCCGATCGCCGCAGCAGTCTGCTGATTTCCGGACAGGGCGACGTGATCGAGCCCTCCGACGGCATCGTCGCGGTCGGCTCGGGCGGGGCCTTCGCGCAGGCCGCGGCGCGGGCGCTGCTGAAGCACACGACGCTGCCTCCGATTGATATTGCCCGGGAAGCGCTGCTGACGGCCGGGGAGATCTGCATCTACACCAATACCAGCGTCACCACGATCTCGCTGGATGAGCCGGGGCGGTGAAGCGGCGTCGCCGTCGGGGCCGGCCTCGAGCGTCGATCGGACCGCGACTGCGCCGCACGGCGCGGGAGACGGTGGCGCGGACACGGCGATTTCTCGCGGCCCTTGTCCTGCTGCTGCAGGCGGTGGTTCTGCTGCTGCTGTGGATGGAGGAGCGCACGCCGCCGGGCGAGGGGCTGCTGCGCCTGCTGTGGGTGCGCAACCGCTTCGTGCTGGCGACCTTCTTCGGCACGCTGATGATCGCCGGGCCGATTCTCTCGCTGAAGGTCGCGCTGCTGGGCGGCCGCAGCCGGACGGTCGTGCTGGCGGGGTGGGCGGTCTTTCTGACCGCGGCGCTGTGGATGCGCTTCGAAGTCGTGGAGGCGCTGGCGAGGGTCATCTGGTCGCAGCGCATCGCGCCGCTGCTTCGATAGTCACTCCGCCGCTTCGTCGGGGCGGCGGCCGGTGGTGCGATAGGTCGCGCGGCGGTTGGCGTACTCGGCAGGGCTGATCGGCAGATCGGGGGTCTCGCCGGCCTGGTGTTGGGCGTGGAGGCGCTTCAGAAACGGCACGCACCACATGCAGCCGGTGCCGGCTCCGAGGCACTCGCTGATCAGCGAGGCTACCGGCGGGTCTTCACGATTCATGTAGGTGCGGATCTTCCGCAGGGAGACGTGAAAGCACAGGCAGACTTCATCATCGGGGTTCACGCCATGATTCTACCGGCCGGGCTCGGCCCTGCGTCTGCGCGCATCCCAGAACTCCCGCAGCAGAGCCCGCGCCTGCGGCTTCTCGGCGGCCTGTGCGGAATCCTCGGCCGCACCCTCGGCTCCGGGGTGTGCAGCGAGGTCCTCCAGTTCTGTCAGCCAGGCGCGAGTGGTGCGCAGCGCGTGCGGTCCCTTGGCGGCGAGACTCTCCAGGACGGTTCGGGTCAGCGTCTGCAGCGCCTCATCGCCGGGGGCCTCGGCAATGTGCGAGACCAGACCGAGGCGCTGCGCTTCGAGGGCGCTGACGATGCGGCCCGAAAGCGTCAGAGAGCGGGCGCGGTCGTGGCCGAGCGAGGCAGTGAGGGTGGGGAGGGTGACGGCGGGCGAGACGCCGATGGCGTGGACGGGATAGCCGAAGGTCGCCTCCGGATCGGCGATGACGAAGTCGCAGGCGGAGACGAGCGCGCAGCCGCCGGCGAGCGCTGCCCCCTGCACCTGTGCGACGACGACTTGCGGCAGTGTGCGGAGGCGGCGGCAGATTGTCCCGAGACGACGGATCATCGCGCCGAGGGTTCCGGGTGTGGCCACGGCCTCTTCGAGATCAAAGCCGGCACAGAAGACCGGTCCCGCGCCGGAAAGTTGCAGGACGGCGTGTGGAAGGTCAGCGGCCTGATCGAGTCGGGCGTTCAGGGCGTCGAGCATCGCAAGGGAGAGGGCGTTGCGGGCGCCGGGCCGATTCAGGCGCAGGTCCAGCCAGGCGCCGTCGCTTCGGAACTCGATGCCCTCATCGCTCTTCACTGAGGCGATCCTTGCTTCAAAGTCCGGTGGAGCCGAAGCCGCCTGCTCCCCGGGCCGTTTCGGAGAGGGAGGCGACGGTGACGATGCGGGCGCGGACGACGGCGGCGATGACCATCTGCGCGATTCGCATGTGCGGTTCGATGATGAAGGGCTTGCGGCCGAGGTTGATCAGCGGCACCTGCACGGGGCCACGATAGTCGGCGTCGATGGTGCCGGGGGCGTTGGGCATCGTCACGCCGTAGCGGGAGGCGAGGCCGGAGCGGGGCCGCACCTGCGCCTCATAGCCCTCGGGAAGTTCCATGGCGAAACCGCAGGGGATCAGGGCGATCTCGCCGGGCTGGAGGGATTGTGGTGCGGCAAGGGCGGCGTGGAGATCCATGCCGGCAGCCAGCGCGGAGTGGTAGGCCGGCAGGGGCACATCCGGGTCGAGGCGATGCAGGCGCAGGGAGATCTCGCGGCTCATCCGCCCTCACCTCCCGGCGCCGGTCCGTCTCCACCGCCCTCATTTCCGCCGCGTCGTCGCCTCCGTCGGCCTCCGCGCCGGCCCCGTCGCTTGGAGCGCTGTTCACCGCCCTCTCCGGCGGGTTCCTGTGGGGATGAGCCCTGGCCCTGGGGCGGCGGGGTGGGGGCGCCGGCGTCGGTGGGGGATGCGTCGGTTGCGGGCTGGCCCTCGCCGCTGCGGCGCTTTCGCCGGCGCGGACGGCGTTTGCGTTTCGGCTCCGATGGAGCGGTCTCGCCCTCGGCGGCGGCATCGTCGGGCGCCGGGGGCCTGGGGGCGCGGTCGCGGTGCCGCTGCTGGTGGTCGTCGCGGCCGCCTTCGATGCGGCGCTGCACCTGCTGCGCATCGGCTCCGCGGAAGACATCGTCCTCGGCCGGGGCGGCAGGTCGGGGCGCTTCGGGAGTCCACTCCACGGGGTCGAGATCGCCCTCGGGGCCGCGCCACTTGCGCTCCATGGGCTGGAGGTTCTCGACGGGGTAGGCGTTGCGTTCGTCCTTGTGCTCCAGCTGGACCAGGACCAGCTGGGTGAGAATCTGCGTGTCCATGACGAGGCCGGGGCCGTCGGGCGTGAGGACGCGCACCTTGCGGTGGGGAAGGCGCTTGCGGAGGTCGTCGTAGGTCTGCTCCTCATACCGCAGGCAGCACATGAGGCGACCGCAGCGGCCGGAGATCTTCAGCGGGTCGAGGGTGGCCTTCTGAATCTTGGCCTGCCGCATGGAGACGGGCTTGAGGACCTTGAGGAACTGTCGACAGCAGCAGTGCTGTCCGCAGCGCTCGTAGTCGGCGGTCAGCCGCGCCTCATCGCGGGAGGCGACGGACTTGAAGAGGACGCGCGTGGAGAACTTCTCGGCCAGGGCGCGGGAGGCGTCGGTGAAGTCGTAGTGCTTCTGCTCGCGCGAGGCGGTGACGTAGAAGAAGGTGAGTAATTCCTGCCCGAGGATGGGCTCGGCCTCGACGATCTTGATGGGCAGGTGCAGGCGTGCGACCTCCGCGCGGGCCTCACGCAGAAGGGCCTTGCGGCCGGCTTCGAGGCGGCTCATGGTTTCGAGGTCTTCCGGGGTGGCGATGCGGAGGATGCGTCCCTTGCGGGAGAAGGGATACTTGCTGCCCCCGGAGTTGTCGATGTACTGGAGCATCTGCTTGCGCGTCACGGCGTGGCCGCAGCCGCCGTTGGCGCAGGTCGTCGTCAGCATGGAGACGATCTCGGTACCGCGGCGCGTCTCGGCGACGAACTTTGTGCCGCAGCCCGGAACGCTCTCCAGCGTGGCCGGGAGTTCGGCGATTTCGCGCATGTAGCCGTAGCGGACGACGACGGTGGCGGGGGGTTTGAGGCGTTCGTACTGCGCCAGGTCCTCGTCAGAGAGTCCTCGGGCGCGGGGGTCGGCCTCGGCCTCGAAGACCGGAAGGGGGAGGATGGACATGGGTTCACTTTCTGCCTGGCATTGCGTCGAATGCAGCCGGATCACAGCGCGCAGCGGGGGCCGGCGCCGGGATCGTGGTCGGGCTGTCGCCGGTGCGGAGGTTTTCAGGGCTCCGACGCGTCCCGGCACGACGCGGTCGGAGTTCCGACGCAATCAGGAGTTACGGGCCGCCGGCGGGTCTGGGCCGGGTGGCTCGTTCGACGAACTCATTGGCGTTGACGACGTCGACGAGTTCCAGAGGTCGATTGTTCTGCGGCAGGTAGACCAGCAGGATGCCGCCTCGGTTGTCCAAAACGTAGAGGAGCTCCTCGCTGCCGCCCTTGGTGGTCATCAGGGAGTAATCCGAGCCGACGGTGGACATCTCCGCCAGCGCCTGGTTCCCGGAGGGGATTCGGCCGGCGACGACGATGATCGTCGCCAGCAGGGCGATGGCGCAGGTCCACAGCAGGGCTGCGGCAGTTTCAGTCCGAGGGGATGGAGTGTGTGCGTGGGTCATCGTCCGCCTCCTGCCGCTACCTGGGCGTCGCGCGCGGCGTTCCGCACGTCCAGCCCGGTCATCCGCTTCGAGGATCGATCATACAGAAAGGCGACCAGCACCCCGGAGCGCTGATCGAGCACGTAGACGGCGTTGCTCGTCGAGCCGTTGAGACTTCCGCCGGCCATGACGAAGTCCCCGGCTGCGGCCCGGGCCTCGCTCTCGGCCCGCGCTCCGCCGCCAAGGGCGACAAAGGCCAGAACGGCCAGCAGCGCGGCATTGAGCGTCAGCAGTCCGCGCAGTGATCGGTTCTTCAGATGCATGCACGCCTCCTTGTCAGTCCGCTGCGCCGGCATGGCGCAACTCGTGGAACCCGGCCGGTCAGACGCCCGTGCAGGCGGGCGGTTCGCCGGATCATCGATCAGTCCTGGTGTGTCCGCTTGGGCTTCTGCAGACTCATGGCCAGCACCGCGGCGGTCAGCAGGAAGCTCATGGCATATCCCTGCCAGTGCTTGGGCTCGGAAACCGAGCCGGCCGAGGGCAACTGGATCGCCTCAGGGTCAATCTGACCGGGAAGGTCAAACTGTGCCCGGGCGGGGGCGGACCAGAGGACAAGAGCCATCAGCACGAGAATCCGGATGCACTGCTTCATGCCGGACGATACGGGGCTGCCGGGGCCGGGTAAAGGGGTCAGGCGACCTGCAGCAGAGCGCGGGCGCGGCGGTCGGACTCGCTCCGACGCCACTGCGGAATCCCGCTTTCGCGTCCGGGGGGCGGTTCGGGCAGGCGATACAGGGCGGAAGCCGGCGCGGCGCGCCACGCCGGGGACTGCGCGCTTGTGCCAAAGGCGCGGGCGGGCATCGCCAACGTGCTCCAGCGGCGGCTGCGCGGCCGCATCGCCTCGCGATAGGCCGCGAGGTTCACCTGCCGCAGAAGATACCAGCGGCCCCGGTACACAAAGGCGCTCTCCAGCAGCGCATCGCCGGGCGTCCCGTCGAGCCAGTACATGAAGATGAATGCGGCCTCACACTCGGTCCCGAAGAGCGTCCGCCACCGCTGCAGCGACTCCACGTCGTCGCGGGTCACCCAGGTCTGCGCCCCGCTGAGGCGCGACCCGTCGGCGCTGAGCCGGCCGCGCCGCCCCTTGACGTCGGCAAGCATCACCCCGCCGGGGGTATGCACGACGAAGTCGAAGGACTTCAGAGCGACGATCGCAGCCGGATCGTCCGGCCCGGTGGTCAGGGCCTTTCGGGCCTCATCAACGGCGACGTAGGCGAGGCAGTTGGCGCGCAGATAGTGCTCAAAGGCCGCTTCATAATGCACGCACCTCCACGCCATGCCTGCATTCTACCCGATCTCTCCGTGGCGGAAGCAGCCGGTGAGGTGGTCGTTGACCATTCCGATCGCCTGCATGTAGGCATACATGATCGTCGGGCCCACAAAGCGGAAGCCCCGCGTTCGCAGATCTCCGCTGATCTGCCGGGAGAGCGGCGTTTCGGCCGGAATATCGGAATGGCGGCGGAAGCGGTTGACGATCGGCCGGCCCTCGGTGAAGCCCCAGAGATAGTCACCGAAGGAGCCGAACTCCTTCTGAACCAGCAGAAATGCCCGGGCGTTGGCGACGGCGGACTCCACCTTGAGGCGGTTGCGGACGATGCCGGGATCGGCCAGCAGCCCCTCGATGCGCCGGCCGCTGAAGCGGGCGACTTTGGCGGCGTCGAAACCGGCAAAGGCGCGGCGGTAGCCGTCGCGCTTCTTGAGGATCGTCTCCCAGGAGAGGCCGGCCTGCGCCCCTTCGAGGATGAGAAACTCAAAGAGGGTCGGGTCGTCGCGTTTGGGCACACCCCATTCCCGATCGTGATACTCGATGGAGCGGTCGGTGCGTGCCCAGTCGCAGCGGGTCGGCGGCATCATCTACCATCCCATGACGACGGCGAAAATCAGCGGGGCGACGATCGTCGCATCGCTCTCGATGACGAAGCGCGGCGTCTGCGCCGAGAGCTTGCCCCAGGTGATTTTTTCGTTGGGGACGGCTCCGGAGTAGGAGCCGTAGGAGGTCGTCGAGTCGGAGATCTGGCAGAAGTAGCCCCAGACCGGGACGTCGGTGCGGAGCAGGTCCTGGTGGAGCATGGGGACGACGCAGATGGGAAAGTCGCCGGCAATGCCGCCGCCGATCTGGAAGAAGCCGATGGATCGTCCGCCCCGTACGGTTGTCGTGTACCACTCCGCCAGCGCCATCATGTACTCGATGCCGCCGCGCATCGTCTGCACGTGGCGCACCTTCTTCTCGATGCAGCGGGCGGCGTAGATGTTGCCAAGCGTCGAGTCCTCCCAGCCCGGGACAAAGACCGGCAGGTTCTTCTGCGCTGCGGCCAGCAGCCAGGAGTCCTTCGGGTCGATCTGGTAGTGCTCCTCCAGCGCCCCGGAGAGCAGCACCTTGTAGAAGAACTCATGCGGAAAGTGCCGCTGCCCGGCCCGGTCGGCCTCCTCCCACACCGAGAGCACGGCGTGCTCGAGGCGGCGGATCGCCTCCTCCTCGGGAATGCAGGTGTCGGTGACGCGGTTGAGGTGCCGGGCCAGCAGCGACTCCTCGTCGGCGGCCGTCAGCTCGCGATAGTGGGGGATGCGCTGGTAGTGCTCGTGGGCGACGAGGTTGAAGATGTCCTCCTCGAGGTTGGCCCCCGTGCAGCAGATGGCGTGCACCTTGTCGGCCCGGATCATCTCCGCCAGCGAGAGCCCCAGTTCGGCGGTGGACATCGCCCCGGCCAGCGTGACGAGCATCGGCTGGCCCCGCTCCACGTGCGATTTGTAGGCCGTCGCCGCATCGACGAGGGCGGCGGCGTTGAAGTGGCGGTAGTGACGGCGGACGAACTCGGTAATCGTGCTCATGATGAAGGGAGAATAGGCCGCTTACGTTTCCACTTCGCTCAGCAGAAAGACCGACAGCGGCAGGAGCACGAGCACGGGAAAGAGAAAGACCGAGAGAAACCCCGGCACCCCCGGCAGGCCGACCAGCACCGCCACGGCCCCGCCGATCTGCGCCGTCAGGCCAAGCGCCGAGGCCTTCACCGCCTGCACCAGCAGACTCCGCGGCTCGCGCAGCAGGAAGACGGGAATCGTCACCAGCAGGGTCAGCAGGTTGATCAGCGGCTGGGCGAAGCGGCCGTAGCGAATCCGCTCCAGGTCTTCGACGTCGTAAGGCCCGGGCGAGCCGATCAGCTGTGCGATCTGGCGGAGATTGAGCATCTGCCGGAACTGCCCGAAGCGCAGCAGCAGCAGCGAGGTCGGTCCCAGATCAGTCTCCAGCTGCGCCACACTTCCGATCGGCAGCTCCGGGGCATCGGCCGGAGACGAGCCCGCCGCGGCGGTGCGCACGCCCCCCTCCAGCCGCCAGGCCGTCCCGCTCCAATGCGCCGTATCGGCGGTCACGCGCGAGCGCAGCCGCCCCTGCGTGTCGTACTCCCAGACGACCAGGTCGGTCAGCGTCTGTGTATCGGGCGCGTAGAGCGAGGCGAAGAAGACGCGGCCGGCGCTGTCTGCTGCGAGCCGGACGGGAAACTCCTCGAGGTCGGTTGTGAGCGTCTCCCCATGGCTGCGCAGCAGCCGGGGGGCGAGGCGGTGGAGCATGGCCTCGCGATTGACAAACTGCACGACGCTCAGCGCCACCGTCGCCAGCACGATCGGGGCCGCGAGGCGGTGCAGACTGACGCCCGAGGAGAGGAAGGCGGTCAGCTCCCGGTGCCGGTGCAGCTGCGCAAGGGTGAAGCCCATCGCGCCGACGGCGACCAGCCCCGTCAGGAAGGAGAAGAACTGGAAGAAGCGCGGCCAGTAGAAGTCCAGGACGAGAATGGCCGTCATCCGGAAGCGCTCCCACCCGCCGTGCTCCCCTCCGCCCAGCGACTGCGAGGCGGCATCGGCGAACTCCTCCAGGTTCAGGAAGAGATCGATCATGCAGGAAAAGAGATAGAGCACGAAGAAGAGAATGATGAAGTTCACGACGAACTGACGCAGAATGTAGCGGTCCAGCAGCTTCATCGGCCTCTCGTTCGCTCCTTCCTAGTTCCGCGCCACGTACCGGTACAGCACCAGGCCGGCAACGGTCATCACCGCATTGCCGGACCACATGATCGCAAGCCCCGCTCCGCGGCTGGCGTCGGCGGCGATGTCTGACCCCGCGCCGATGAGCACGAGGCCGACGACAGCGGGGATAAACGAGCAGAAATAGACCGTCAGCGGCAGGGCGCTGCGCATGCCGACGGCCAGCAGCGATCCCAGCAGCATCATCACGACGCACGACACCGACAGCGCCGTCCGCTCATGGATGCGGCTGAGAATCTCATCCTGCAGCTCACGTACCTCCATCTGCAGCGCCGCCAGCAGCCGCGCCGACTCGGAGTCGGGATTCCGCTGCGCCTCCTCGACTGCCAGTGCTGCAAGTTCGGCCGGCTCCATCCCGCCGATCTCGGCGACGGCGGGGGCGTGATAGCGCAGACCGGGAAAGTGCAGGGCGGGACGCTGCGTCGGGCGGGCGTCCGGGCGCGTCAGGTCGGTGAAGGTCACCTCCGAGAGCGTGAGGTCCACCAGCGGAGAGGCGTCAACAGGGTCGATGCCCGTGCGCACGTGCGCCAGCGCGCTCTCGTACTGCGTGACGGCGCGGCCCTGCTCCATCAGCGTGACACGCACCGGCCCGTCCCCGCCCTCCAACGGGTGCAGACCGTCGGCGGCGGCTCCCAGACTTCCGGCCTCGACGACGTAGCGCCGGCGGATCTGCTCGCCGCTGCGCGAGGGAACGAGGCGCTCAAAATCCAGCCGTCCCATCTCGCCGAGCCGGCGTCGCAGCGCGGAGTGGAGTCGAACCGCCGCCAGGTGGGTGCGCATCTGATCGTAGAGTTCGGCGACCTTGTAATACTCCTGCGGCGAGGCGGTGACGGCGCGCATCTGCTCGAGGTCCATGAACTTCGGAGAGTTCTTGAAGGAGTCGGGAATCACCAGCGACTCGGTGTAGGCCGCTCCTTCGGTCGCGAGCATCATGCCGGGCGCATCGGCGCGGAGCTGGGCGGTGTCCACATCCTGCAGGGTGAAGCGGACGATTGTCTCGTTGCGGCGCCGGGAGAGGTGAAAAAGCGCCTGCGAGGCCGTCATGTCCGAGGCGACGCGCCCCTGCGGGTCCATCGCCGCGATCACCAGCCGGTCCAGCCACAGCGAGGCGTAGACATCCCCGCCCGCCGGCGGAGGCACGTCGGCGACGTCGGCGGCGTAGATGAGGTAGCGGTCGATCTTGATCGGCTCCCCGCGCAGGACGCTTCGGCGGATGAAATCGGGCGCATCCATCCGCGTCACGCGGTCCATGGCGGCAAAGAAGCCGGGGCTGACATAGTTGGCCAGCACCGAGAGTCCGATGGTCAGCACCACACCGAGCATCGCTGCGGGCATGAGCATCTGTCCGTAGGAGACGCCGCCTGAGGCACAGGCGGAGATCTCGTTGTCGGTCGCCATGCGGTGGTAGACGATTGTTGCCGAGAAGGCGGCCGCGAAGGGCAGAGCGAACTGCAGCATCGGGGGCATGGCCAGGGTGATGTAGGTAACCAGTTGAAGGGGGCCCAGATCGCCGTCTCCCAGCGGGTTGATCGCCGCCCCGAAACTGATGATGGTGACCAGCACCGAAGTGGAGAGCAGCAGGTTCTTGAGCAGGTCCCGCAGGATGTACCAGAAAAGGAAGGTCGACATCGCCTCATCCGCCCGTGCTTCGGGACCGCCACTCTCGCCGGATCCGACAGGAATCCCGCCCCATAACGCCGCTCCGCAAAGGCCCCGATTCTAGCGGAGTCCCCGCCCTGCGCCGCGCGACGGCGACGGCTGCGCTGACTCTGCCGGTTGCAGCGGTCGAGCCGATGCGGAATGTGGAGACTCTCTGCCGACTTCGCCGCATCCGGACCGACTCAAGTGGGAGACGGTGCGCCTTCGGGCTTCCGTCCCGTTGCTGTGAATCGGACAGTAGTACATGACGGACACGTCGCAGATCGGAGCCTTGATGATGGCCTTCCCCGCACACCCCACAACCCCCCGCAGAGCCGCCCCGGCCTTCACCCTGCTGGAATCGCTCATTGCCGCGACGATCCTGGCGGCCATGGTCCTGGCCACCTCGATGGCCCTCTCCGGCGGCCGTCGCCTCTCCCTTGAGGCCCAGGAGCGCATGCAGGGAACGCTCGCTGCCGAGGCGCTGCTGGCCGAGATCCTCGCTGTCGACTACGCCGCCATGCCCGCCTACGACGGCCATGACGAGGCCCCCGGCGCCCTGAAGACCACCTCGGGCCAGGAATACCCCGCAACGCACTACCGCATCGGCCGCCGGGCGACGGTCACCCCCGGCCAGCATGAGTTTGAGGGCCTGGGCCTGATCATCGAGGGCCTCGACATCCGCGTCGAGGCCTACGACGACTTCGGCAACGTCGTCGTCGCGCTGGAACGCTTCATCCCGGAGCCGCCCCCGGAATCCTGAATCGTGATGAACTCCCGACCTGACAACCTCCGCCGCTGCTCCGGCTTCACGCTGCTGGAGTTCCTGCTGGCCATCTCGATCACGGTGCTCGTCGCCGCCGCGACCGCCGCGATGCTCACCTCCGTGGCCACGAGCACGGAGTACGACGCCGATGTCCGCGAGTCGATCGTGCGGACGCAGGCGCTGGATGTCCGCCTGGGCAGCTACATCACCCCCAGTCTCTGGGTGCTCGACGCCGGCGCATCCTCGATGGTGCTCTGGCTTGAGGATTCCCGGGAGAGCGAAACCGTCCACTCCACTGAGGTGCGGTGGATCGAGTATTCCCCGGATGCCGGCGAGATCATGGTCCATTACGTCCGCTTCCCCGACTCGATGACGGAACTGGAGAAGGAACTCGCCGACGAGGAGCTTCCTGCAGGGACCGACTTCTGGGCCCTGCTGACGGTCAAGAAGGCCCTGGGATACATCGACACCATCCGCCTCTGCGACCGTGTCAGCACCTTCACCGTTACACACGATCCGCTGACGGCGCAGGGACAGCGCCTCGTCACCGTCGCCTTCACCTTTGACGAAGAAATCGGCAACCAGTCGTTCATCTACGCGGCCAGTCTCCGCGAAGCCAAGGAGCCGTTGCTATGAGAAATGCGAAGCGCCTGATCCACTGTTCCGACCGCCTCTACCCCGCACTCTGCCCGTCACTGGCCGGAGTCCCCCGCCGGGGCATTGCGGCCATGCTCGTCATCGGCGCCCTGGCCGTCGTCACCGTCGTCACGACCGCCTACGTCGCACAAAAGAGCGATGCGCCGGCGCTTGCGCGAAATGCCGAGAATGCCGTCCGCGCCCGATTCGTGGCCGAGACCGGCGTCGACCTCGGCGTCGCCATCATGCAGTGCGAGGACATCGACTGGCGCACCTGCCATACCGACGGCGTCCTGGTCCAGGACTACGACTTCGGCGGCGGCACGCTCACCATCACCGTCAGCGATCTCGACGGCAATCCGCCGGACGCCTACACCGAGCACGTCATCCTCTCCTGCGACGGCGATTCCGGGGGCCTGGTCCAGCAGGTTGAGGCCGAGGCCTATGCTCCGCGCGAGACGAAGGAAGTCGACATCGACCTCTCGGAGTTTGCCCTCTTTGCCGGTGATGACATCGACCTGCGCTCCGGCACGGTCATGCGCTGGAAGCTCGCGCCCGACGTCCGTCTCTCTGAGCCCATCCGCCTGGGGACCAACGCCACGGAGGACTCCAGCGTTGAACTCGACGGATCCAGCAATGTCGTTGACGGGCTGCTCTACGTTCAGGAGGATGCCTCCGATTCCGTGATGCGCAATGCCAGCGCCTTGACGCCCATCCGGGAGATGAACGTTACGGGCAACGACCCCATTCCCTTCCCCATGCCGCCGGCAATCGACATCAGCGGCCTGCCCAAGGCCGATTACTTCGAGTGCTCGATGGTCGGCGGAAACTGGTGGGTCAACGAGAGCAAGGTCTTCAACAACGTCTCCGGCTCCGGCGGGGCACGCCTTTACTTCAGCAAGGACAACACCGTCATGGTGATCCTCGGCGACCTGACGATGAACCGAGCCGCAATCCGCATCGACCGCCCCGTCGACATCGTCGTCGGGGATGACCTCTCCATGGCCGATTCAGCAATCTACGTCACCGGCGAGGGTCGTCTGCGCCTGTGGGTCAACGGCAACATCGACGTGAACGCCTCGCTCCTGGGGCCGCACGACTCCAACCTCATCGACGGCCACACGCCCGCCGGGGCGCTCTCGGCCTACTACGACCCCGAGGCGGTGCAGATTTACCGCTATTACGACGGCAACGCCGGCCTGCTCTCGGCGACGCTGCTTCAGCTCACCTACGGCCTGACGGCGAATCTGAGCATCCTCTCGCCCCAGTCCGGCAGCACCTGGAACTTCGACAACAACTCTGTCGTCGCCGGCCGGCTCTATGCCCCCGGTCAGAACATTCTCTTCAACGGCGCTGCACTCTACGGCTGCGCCGCCGCCACCAACATCGAGCTGTCCAACGGCGCCTTCGTCCATTACGACCACGCCCTTGACCTTCGCCTCGGCTACACCAACCCGGAAAGCGCGCTCTACGAGGCCGAGGGCGATCTCGCCGACGATGTGGTTGCTGCCATCACCGATCTCTCCGACTCGACGATCCTCGCGGTCAACACGATCACCGGAGGCGACGTGGCGCTGATCTCTCCCGATCCGCCATCGACGCCGATCGTCTCGCCCCGCACCCGCAAGGTCTACAGCAAGTGGTCCAGCGTCGGCGTCTCCAACACCGGCGATGCCTACTGACCCTCCCTCACTGCACCGACCGCGACGTCGATATGACCTCACCTCCGACACGACAACCCCGAGGGTTCACCCTCATCGAAATGCTCATCACCGCGGCGATCATCGC
>CAZPFK010000018.1:0-44912 GCA_964585855.1 uncultured Vicinamibacteraceae bacterium | reverse complement strand
CAGGCGTCGTTTGCAGCGCGCGAGCTCGGCCTCGAGTCGGTGATGATCAACTCCAACCCCGAGACCGTCTCGACCGACTACGACACCAGCGACCTGCTCTTCTTCGAACCGCTGACCCTCGAAGACACGCTCAACATCATCGAACGCCTCAACGGGCGACCGCTTCAGCAGACCGGCGGACACGTGCGGGGCGTGATCGTGCAGTTCGGCGGGCAGACGCCGCTGAACCTCGCCCACGGGCTGGTGGCCGCCTCCGCGCCGATCATCGGCACGCCGCTGGATTCCATCGACCTGGCCGAAGACCGCGATCGCTTCCGCGAGCTGCTGGAGGAGCTGCGCCTGCGACAGCCCACCAGCGCCAGCGCCCGTTCGCTGGAGGAGGCGGTGGGGGCCGCGGAGCGCATCGGCTATCCGGTGCTGGTCCGCCCCAGTTACGTCCTCGGCGGCCGGGGCATGGAGATCTGCTATGACCAGACCGCGCTGCTGACCTACATGCGCACGGCCGTCGGCGCCAGCGACCTTGCCGACGCTCCGGTCCTGATCGACCAGTTTCTCGGCGAGGCCATCGAGGTCGATGTCGATGTCGTCGGCGACTTCCTTGCCGACGGCTCCGGCATGGCGATCATTGCCGGCGTGATGGAGCACATTGAGGAAGCGGGGATTCACAGCGGCGACTCGACGTGTACGCTTCCTCCGTTCAGTCTGCCGCGCCCGGTTGTCACGCGCATTCGTCTCGCGGCGACACGACTGGCCGAGCGGCTGCACGTCAACGGGCTGATGAACGTGCAGGCGGCGGTGAAGGAAGACCCCGAAGAGGGCCCGGTCGTCTACATCCTCGAGGTCAACCCGCGCGCTTCCCGGACGATTCCCTTTGTCAGCAAGGCCACCGGAGTCTCCTGGGCGCGCGTCGCTGCGAAAGTGATGATGGGCGTCTCCCTCGATGATCAGGGTGTCTCGGAGGCGCCGCCGAGCGGTATGTTCGCCGTCAAGGAGTCGGCCTTCCCCTTTGCGAAGTTCCCCGGGGTTGACGTTGTGCTCGGCCCGGAGATGCGCTCCACCGGCGAGGTCATGGGCATTGACGCCTCGCTCCCCATGGCGCTGGCCAAGAGCCAGATGGGCGTCGGCGCAACGCTTCCGACCACCGGCTCAGTCTTCCTGAGCGTGCGCGACGCCGACAAGCCCTTCGCCGCCGACATCGCGCGGCCCCTGGCGGCGATGGGGTTCACCGTCTACTCGACCTCGGGCACGCATGAGATGCTTTCCGACCAGGGCATTGAGACGGCGCTGCTTCCGAAGGTCAGCGAGGGCATCCGTCCCAACATCATCGACATGATCACCAACGGCGAAATCAACCTCATCATCAATACGCCGACGCGCAAGGGCGCTCTGACCGACGAGGGCCGAATCCGCGCCGCCGCGGTGCGCACCGGCGTTCCCATGATCACGACGCGCACCGGCGCGATGGCGGCCGTTCGCGCCATCGAAGCCATGCGTGCGGGCCGCCTGCGCGTCGTCGCCCTGCAGGACTGCCACGGCGCGGTTCCCGTCGCCGGACGTTGACGCAACGCTCACAACGCCGCCGGCGCGGCTCAACCCACCGGACTTGATACGATTGCCCGATCGGCCGATGTCTCCTGATGGCGTCGACCGAGGCGATGACCATGGAGGAACGCATCATGGACGGGCACGCCGGGCATCTGACCGTGGCAAACACGCTGGCCAACAGTTACCGATTCGACGGGCAGCCGAAGTGGTTTGACTTCTGGAACTGCCGTGTGACGCTGCCCGATCGCGGCGTCTACTTCTACGTCATGCCCTTCATCCTCTCGGGCTCCGAAGTGCCGGCCGAGCGGGTCGGGATGCGTCTCTACGACGGCGGCAACGGCGGCGATGCGGGCGGGCCGACGGCCAGCCGCTGCAACGATGTGCCGATAGCCGAGGGCGCGTGGAGCGCGTCGACGGAGACGTGCAACGTGCGCTGGCGAAACACGCAGGGCAAGGAGCAGTGGTTCACCGACACGCACATCAAGGTGGACGGGCCGACGACGCGGTGGGATGTGACCATCGAATCGTTCCTCTTTGATCGCCTTGAGGCCGAGACCGATCCCCGCCGCATCGCGCTGGAGGAGCGGGCGATGCTGCGGCAGGCGCCCTTCATTCACCGCGTGCCGCGCATGAAGGGGTATGCCTCGGGCACGATCGAGCAGGATGGTGTCGTCTACGAGTTTGACCGGGGCATCGTCTACCAGGCCAAGAACCACGGCATTGCGATTCCGAAGCACTGGACCTGGATTCATGCCAACCAGTTCGAGGAGGATGAGGCGCTGGCCTTCGAGGCGGCCGGCCTTCTCAACGATAAGGGCCAGAATCAGGCGATGATCCGCATCATCACGCCGGATGGTGTGCGGATGATCTCCGCGTGGAACGGCGACCAGGTCTCCGTCGTGCGCAAGGGCGATGAGTACCACGTCGAAGGCGAGGCAAAGGACGGCTCGCTGACCGTCAGCGCCCGGGGCCTGCACAAGGACAACGTCGTCTTCACCTTCCCCTCGCCGGATGGAACCGACACGGAAAACGATGAGTCGTTTGTCGGCGATCTCTCCGTGACCATCGACGGCAAGGCGCACCATGCGCGCTTCCCGGCGTTGGGGTATCTGCATCGAATCTGAATCGGTGTAGTCGGCGAGCGACGCCGGCCGATCAATCCACCTGATCTTCAATCAGGTGCTTCAGTCCGCGCGTCTGCTTCATCTGCTTCAGGGCATCAATGACGATCTGCGGAACGATCCCGCGCAGACGGTCGAGGTCGCCGCCCAGCGCTGCAATCTGCCGGATGAGCGTCGAACTTGTATACGAGTACGCCTGGCTGGTCATCACGAAGACCGTCTCCATGTCGGCCACCTGCCGGTTGGTCATCGCCAGCTGGCACTCGTAAGCGAGGTCGGTGATGTTGCGGATGCCGCGCAGGATGATCCGCGCATCAACGGATCGGGCGAAGTCCACCGTCAACCCCGTGTAGACCTTCACCTCGACCGGGCAGCAGTCGGGCTCCTTCTGCAGCAGCTCATCGACGAGCGTTCGCACCATCCGCTCCCGCTCCTTCATCTCGAAGAGATCGGGCTTGGAGAGGTTGCGGCCGATCGCGACGATCAATTCGTCGAAGATGCGGCGACCGCGCGAGATCACATCGAGGTGCCCGAGCGTGACGGGGTCGAACGAGCCGGTGTAAATCGCCCTGCGGATCGTGCGTGTGCTCATCGCGGCGATTGTAGCGATCAACGGCCTGCAAGGAGGTCGGCCAGGACATCCAGCCCCTGCCGCAGCCGGTCCTCGCTGACGGCGTAACTGATGCGGAAGTGGGTGTCCCGCCGGCTGAAGACCGAGCCGGGAATCACCAGCACGTTGCGCTCGATGGCCTTGCGCACGAACTGGTCGCCGGTGAGGCCGAGCCGTTCGGGGATGCGCGGGAAGGCGTAGAAGGCGCCGGTGGGCTGGACGAGGTCGGTCAGCGGCGCGAGTCGCTCGTAGACAAGGTCGCGCCGCCGTGCGTAGGCCTGAACATGCGCCGACATGTCTACGTCGAGAGCGGGAAGGGCGGCGTGCTGGACCATGCTCGGGGCGCAGACGAAGGAGTACTGCTGCAGCTTCGCCATCTCGTTGAGAATGACCGTCGGTCCCGCCGCATAGCCGATGCGCCAGCCGGTCATCCCGTGGCTCTTGCTGAAGCCGCGCAGGATCAGCACATCCTGGGTCAGCGAGCCGGGCGAGGCGTATGAGCCGTCGGACTCCCGACCCTCGGGGTAGGTGAACTCATCGTAAATCTCATCGCTGACCAGCAGCACGCCGCGCGAGGTGCAGAGGTCCACGAGGTCGCGGATCTCTGCCAGCGAGAGTGTGACGCCCGAGGGATTGCCCGGGGAGTTGATCACGACAAAGCGCGTGCGCTGCGTCATCAGCGGTTCCACGCGCTCCGCCGTCATGCGGAAGTCGGGATAGGTGTCGCAGTAGACGGCCGTGGCGCCGACCATCTTGGCCATCTCGGGGTAGCAGAGGAAGTAGGGGTCAGGCACGATCACCTCATCGCCTGCATCGGCCAGGGCAAGATAGGTCAGCATCAGCCCGCCGCTGGTTCCCGAGGTGACGATGACGTCCGAGCCGGTCTCCGGGCCGACCTGCCAGTTGAACTCCTGCCGAAGTCGCTGACGAAGCCGCTCCCGCAGCGGCGGAATGCCGACGGTCATCGTGTAGCCGTTCCGACCGGAGGTGATGGCGTCGATGGCCGCCTGTTTGATGGCCTCCGGAACGTCGAAATCGGGCTGGCCGATGGAGAGGTCAATCGGGTCGGTCATCGACGAGGCCAGTTCGAAGATCTTCCGAATGCCGGAGGGCTTCATCGGGAGGCATCGTCTGCTGATGAGCCGTTCGAAATCCATGCTGAGCTCCATGGGCGTTCTCTTTCTCTGAACCGTTGTCGCGGCACAGTTTATGCGCGGCACCGGGGTGGGCCGACCGTTGAGCCTGCTGCGGCGGAAGCCGAAGTGTTGGAAATTTCTGCCATCGCAAGGGGGCCGGGCGACATAGAGAGGGCGACAGGCGGACATTGTGAGATCTTTCGATCCTGTTCGGGGGCACTCGTTGCGGCCTTCCGGGGAATCGTTGCGCCCGCCTGCACCAACCAAGGAGCCAGAGATGAACGCACCTGCCCGCACCACCCTGACACTCGCCCTGTTCGGCGGCGGCGTGTTTGCCGTCGCGCCCACCGGGGCCGACGTGCTTCGCGTCCCGCAGCACTTCCCGACCATTCAATCAGCCATCAACGCCGCCGTTGACGGCGACACCGTCCTGGTCGCCGACGGCGTGTACAGCGGTGCCGGAAACTACGACCTCAACCCCCTGGGCAAGGCCATCACGATCCGCAGCGTACGCGGCCCGGCCAACTGCATCATCGACGCCACGCTGGTTGAATCGGTCTACCGCAGCGGTGTCCGCTTCGTCAACCAGGAGACGGCCGACACCGTCCTCGACGGCTTCACAATCACCGGCGGATACATGTTCAACGGCGGCGGCATCTACATCGAGAGCGGCAGCCCGACGATTCGCAACTGCATCGTCACCGGCAACCGGGCCGACTGCTGGGGCGGAGGCATCTACAGCAACTCATTCGCGTCGCCGACGATCACGAACACGCGGATGACCGGCAACGAGTCGGCGGCTGAGGGCGGGGGCTTCTTCAGCATCTCCAGCAGCGCCCTCGTGGAGCGCTGCTCCATCGACAACAACCTTGCCGGTCTTGGCGGCGGCGTCTGCGTCTTCGGCGGCTTCCCGCAGTTTGTCAACTGCCAGATCGTCGACAACCACGCCACCTGGATGGGAGGCGGCGGCTACCTGTGGGAGACGACGATGATCAACTGCACCGTCGCCGGAAACAGCGCCGACTTTGACGGCTCGGGCCTTACCGCGTGGGACACCGCCACGACGCTGACCAACACGATTCTCTGGGGCAACACCGGAACCGAGACGCAGCTCGACGGCACGCCCGTCGTCTCCTGGAGCATCATCGCCGACGGCGCGACCGGCGAAGGTAACCTCCTCGCCGAACCGCGCTTTGTCAATGCCGCAGCCGGCGACTACCGCCTTGCCCCGGGATCGCCGGGAATCGACGCCGGCTCCAACCCCGCTGTGCCCGCCGGCATCTCCCGCGATCTGGCCGGAAGCCCGCGCTTCTTCAACGATCCTCGCACGGCCGACACCGGCGAGGGCGGGGCTCCGATCGTGGACATGGGCGCCTTCGAGTTCCGCCCGACGGCCATCGGCGGCTCGACGAAGCGCTGATCGACCGCAGACTCAGAAAAGCACAACGCCCGGAGACGAGGGTCTCCGGGCGTCTTTGTTTTTCGGGGAAACGGCAACCGCGTTACTTTGTCGCCGGGGCGGCGGCAGCGCCCTCTTCGGCCTTCTCGGGTCCGACCTTCTTCTTCTTGCCGATGACGGGCTTCTTGTTGACCATCTTCGGCAGGCCGAGGGGATTGCCCTTCTCGGGGTCGAAGTTCTTCTTGCTCATCATTTTCGAGATGCGCTCGGCACGGGTGAGCACGCTGCGGTGCTGGCTGAGGGTGCCGGCTGATTTCAGACTGCGATCGAGACTCATGACCATTCTCCGTGCCGCAGGTCGCGGCCGATTCGGGCATTACCCCTCGTACTTCTGTGGAAGCAGCTGGGAAAAGTCCTTGCTGCCGCCCTGTGACTTCCAGACACGCCCCAGACGGAGCAATTCCTGTTCAAGGGTCCGGGCCTCGGTATTGGACCGCCAGCCCTCAAACCCCCTCCGGGTCACGACCCGGCGCAGGCGTTGATCCTTGTCCGGCAGGACCATGACGTCAATCCCCCTGGCAATGAGGAATTCAGCGACGCTTACGGCCTCCTCAGGAGGGAATCGCTCGACCACGATGTAATTCAGCCCGGCCACCCGGGTGTCCTCGGACAAGTCGGGACGCGTCGCCGGGTTTATCGGGGTCCGCCGCGGATCGGTCGTCCGGTCCAGCCCCTGATCCTGGCTCTGGCGGCCCTGGGGCAGGGCGCTGCCCGAATCACCCGTCGTCTGGTCACCCGGGCCGTCGCCCCCTCCCAGAAGGGCCGATGAGGAGATCCGCTCCTGGCGGGCTTCCTCCAGTGCGGCCACTCCGCCGCGGGAGAAGCCGATCGAGAATGCGGCCACGACGGAAATGATCCAGATTCCGCCGGCGACTGCGAGGTAGCCGGTGGGAATCCGCAGGGTGCGCGGCGGCTCATCGGCCTCGGCACCGCCTGCGTCGATCATTGGCAGAGCCCCACGCGGGGCCACTGGGTCGACGGCGACGGGGGGCCCTCCGAATCGGGTTCCCCGCTGCTGATCGCGTATGACCTCAAAGAGAGGGCGGCCTCGGCGTCTGGTCATGGTCCGGCTCCCGCCCGCATGGGGGCGTCGCTCATCTGCGGCATTATAACGGTGTTCTCGCGTCTCATGGCCCCTCTCCGATGCCGATCGCGCTGGCGGCTGAGAATGCACCGGTGTGGGTCAGACTGATCGACCAGGCCGACACCCCCTGGCGCTCGGCCAGCCGTGCCGCCTCGTTTGCAAGCGAGAGGATGGGGCGGCCCATCGGGTCGGAGCGAACCTCGACATCCGTCCAGGCGATCCCGTTGCGCCAGCCGGTCCCCAGGGCCTTCAGAACGGCCTCCTTGGCGGCAAAGCGTGCGGCCAGCCGTTCGATGCGTCTGGCTCCGCGCGCGTCGAGGCAGTATTCCTGCTCCTTTGGCGTGAAACAGCGGTCCAGAAACCGCTCGCCGTGTGCCGTCAGCATCGATTCGATGCGGGCGTTCTCTACCAAGTCGATGCCGTGAGCGAGAATGGGCATGGCTGATCATACCGCGACGTCGCCGTCCCTACGGTCGGGGGTGGAACCGGGTGTGAACCTGTTTCAGCCGGCGTTGATCCACATGGGTGTAAATCTGCGTCGTGACGACCGAAGAGTGTCCAAGGAACTCCTGTACGACGCGAAGGTCCGCGCCGCCTGAGAGGATGTGCGTCGCAAAGGAGTGCCGCAGCGTGTGCGGATGGACGTGGCCCAGGCCAGCGTCGGCGGCCGCACGACGGACGACCCGCCAGACCGTCTCCCGGCTGATCCGCCTGCCGCGCTTTGACAGAAACAGAAACGCCCGGTCGTCGGTAAGCGGGCGGACGAGTTCGGGCCTCAACTGCTGCAGGTAGGCCTCAATCGCATCCTGCGCTGGGGTGCCCATCGGCACCTGCCGCTGCTTATTACCCTTGCCGATGACGGTCACCAGCCGACGCTTCAGATCGACATTGGGCACGAGAAGGCCGGCGGCTTCGGAGGCGCGCAGTCCGCTGGCGTAGAGCAGTTCCAGCAGGGCGCGGTCGCGCAGCCACAGCGGACCGGAGTCGGGGTTGGGGGCGCTGATGAGGGCCTGCATGTGCCTCGGCGTGAGCACCTCCGGGAGCCGCCGCCATGCCCGGGGCCGGTCGAGAGTGTCCACGGGCGAACGCTCGATGAGGCCCTCGGCGACAAGGAACCGGAAGAAGCCCCGCAGCGTCGAGTGGTATCGGGCAATCGACGTCGCGGCCAGGCGATGATGGGCCGAGAGCGACTGGAAGTATTCGGCCAGCACCCGCGGGGTAATCGAGGCCCACTCGGTCAGCTCCCGCTCGGCAAGCCAGTCCCGAAGCCGGGCCAGATCCCGTGCGTAGGAATAGAGGGAGTTTGGGGAAAGCCCGCCCTCGACCCGGAGGTGCGCGAGATACCGCCGCATCTGCACGTTGTGCGCTGAATCTTCCTGGAAGTACCGAATCGCACTCACGGCAGGCCTCCATGCCCCGTTGCGCGTTGCGGACCGGCTTTTTGACCTCCGGCGGCCCGGGCCCCGGCGGACCCTGTATGATATGCGATTGCCGCGGCCGGATTCGGAAAACATGAACCCTCGGCGCCGCGGCCGCGTCGATCTCTGCGGCGGAATTACAGCGACCATTGAGGACGGGCATCCATGCAGGTCAATCGTCTCACAGCGGGCCTTGCCGGGGCGTGCAGCAGCGCCCTGCTTCTGGGTCTTTTCGCCACCGGGTGCGGCGGCTTCGGCCAGAAGGATGAACCCGATCCGGTGCTTGTGACTCCTGAGCCGGTTCCGAATCCGTTACCGCGCTTTCTGAGGGGGACGGTCCGGTACGAGGCGGAGATGATCGGATACGGCCCCTCGCTGGCGCAGGGCTACGGCCTGGTCGTCGGTCTCAACGGCACCGGCTCTCGGGACATTCCCGTGGCAATCCGCGCCATCATGGAGCGTGAAGCGTCCCGACTGATCGACGGCTCACAGGTTACTGACACCGAGCAGATGAACGTCTCGGAACTCCTCGACAGCGAGGACACGGCCGTCGTGCTGGTCGAGGGCGCGATTCCGCCCGGCGCGCCGGCGGGAACAGTATTTGACATTCGGGTCTCTGCACTGCCGGCGACCAGCACGACCAGTCTTGAGGGAGGGCGATTGTGGACGACGGCGCTGCGGCAGGGCGTGATGGCGCCGGGCCGGCCTGAAACCTCGATTGTGGCCGAAGCGCGAGGCGATCTTTTTATCAATCCATTTGCGTTGGGCAGCGAGGATGATTCCGTCGGCGCGGAGAAGCGTGTGGCCCGGGTGATCTCCGGCGCGGAGATGACGACGGACATGCCGCTGATGCTCCAGTTGCGCACGGCGTCGTTCACACGCTCTCGTGCGATTACGGATGCGATCAACTCCAGCTTCCCGACCGAGTCGGGGCAGCGCTATCCGACAGCGAGGCCGGTTCCGGGCCTGACCGACGAGCGAATCCTGATTACGGTTCCGCCCAGTTTCCGCAACAGCACCGACGAGTTCGTCGAGCGGCTGATGCATACCCCGATTCAGCGTGTGCAGCTGGAGAGTTACTCGCAGGCGCTGGCCCGCTGGGTGCGGGAGAACCCCGGCGATGCGCAGGCGGTCTCGTGGTGCTGGGTCGGCGTCGGGGAGCGTGCCTTGCCGTTCGTGCAGGAGCTCTACTCGTTTCCTGAAATGGTCCCCCGTCTGGCGGCCCTCAAGGCCGGCGCCAAGCTCAATGATTCGCTGGCGATCTCCTACCTCGAGGAACTGGCGCTGGATGATGATTCAGCGCTTCGGCTCGAAGCGGTTGAGCTGCTGGGAGAGATGGCCTCGAACGTGCGCATCTCGACGACGCTTCGGGAACTGCTCGATGATGAGTCGCGTGACGTGCGCATCGCCGCCTACGAGTCCCTTCGCCGACAGCGCGATCCGCTCGTCCGCAGGTCCTACCTCGGCGCCGATGCCGCCTTCAGTCTTTACACGGTTCCCTCCGCATCGCCGATGGTCTACGTCACGCAGCAGGATCGGCCCGAGATTGCCGTCTTCGGAGACGGCATTGAACTCCGCCGGCCGATACTGATCTCGACGTGGGAGGGCCGGCTGATTTTCGCAGCGGACTCGCACGATGCGCCGATTCGCGTCTATTACCGTGAGCAGCGAAACGGCCGGGAGCACACGCTTGAGGCCGCCCATGACCTTGTGGGCTTCATCAGGTTCCTTGGCACACGGGCCGACCCGACGACGGCTGATCCATCGCTGGCGTTGAGTTTCGATCAGACGGTATCGGCGCTGCACGCCCTGCACAGCGGGTCGGGACTCGTTGACAGCCGCGGACAGGCCGCACCGCTTGTGATGCAGACGGATGCCATCACGCAGCGGCTCATTCGCGCCTCCCGCTCCGTGGCGCCGATCGAGCGTCCTGATTCCTCCATGCCTGGTGAGGGCGTCATCGAGCCGTTCCCGGCCGATGAACCGGTGACCGATGACGTGCCGGTCGAGGAGCGTCCGGACAGTCGGTGAACCGGCGGTGCCGAATGGACGAAGAAGGAAGTGCGGACTCCACGTTTGGTCAGGGATGAATCATGCCGGTCTATGTTTACCAGGTGATCGAAGAGGATGGCGGCGAGGGGGAGGTCTTCGAAGTGCAGCAGCGGATGTCTGAGCCGCCGCTGACGACTCATCCGGAGACCGGCAAGCGCGTGGTGCGCGTCATCCAGCCCCCGATGGTCGGCGGCAGACACTCGGAGGCATCCGTCAAGAAGAATCTCTCGCCCGATCGGCTTGGAAAGCTCGGCTTCACGCGATATCAGCGGGCCGGCGGGGGATTCTACGAGAAGACTTCCGGAAGCGGTCCCGACGTGCTTTCAGCCAACGACTGAACTGACCGTTACGCCGATCGCGGGGCCGTTGCCGGCTCCCTCGCGTCCTCGGCCTGGGCGGCCGCGGGGCGAGACTTCTCACCGGCGGGATAGGTAATGCGCGTGTGGTAGATGGCGCAGAGCGACTTGATGAGTGAATCTTCGATGATTCGCAGCTCGCGAAGGGTGAGATCACAGTCGTCGAGCTGGTTGTCGAGGAGTCTCTTGCGGGCGATTCCGCGGACAAGTTGCTCGATGCGCGAGGGGGTGGGTTCGGTCAGCGTGCGGGTCGTGGATTCAACGGCGTCGGCGATCATCACGATCGCGACTTCCTTAGTGCGCGGGCGCGGGCCGGGATAGCGATACTCGGCCTCGCTGACGTGCTCCAGGCCGCCTGCTTCAGCGCGTTCACGGGCGAGGTGGTAGAAGTATTCGACGACGGTGGTGCCGTGGTGGGCCTCGATGAAGTGGTGGATCGGGCGCGGCAGGTTGGCCTCGCGCGCCATCTCGATGCCGTCCTTGACGTGGCCGATGATAATCAGCAGACTCATGGCGGGGCTGAGCTTCTGATGTCGATTGATGCTTCCCTGCTGGTTCTCGACGAAGTATTCCGGCTTGTTCATCTTCCCGATGTCGTGGTACAGGGCGCCGACGTAGGTCAGCAGAGGATCGGCCCGGACCTGCTTGGCGGCCGCCTCGGCAATATTGGCGACCTGCAGGGAGTGGTTGTAGGTTCCCGGGGCGCGTTGCTGCAGTTCCCGAAGCAGCGGCTGGCCGGGGTCGCGGAGTTCAACCAGCGAGAGACTCGTGATGACGTTGAAGCCGCGTTCGAGAAACGAGAGAATTCCCAGGGTGAAGAAGCCGACGATCAGACCGGAGGCGGCCCCCTCCACGGCGTCGATGATCAGCGAGCGGACGAACCCGCCTGAGACGGGCCTGTCGAGCAGGCCGAGGCAGACGGCGGTGGCGGCGAGGGCGAGGCCTGTGATCAGCCCCGCCTCGATGAGGCGGTTGCGATCGCGGATTTCGCGCAACTGCCAGACCATCAGCCAGGCGCCGCCGACGAGCATCGCCAGGTGGAAGGCCGGCAGCCGCAGTGCGAGGCAGACCAGTACGGCAAAGGCGGTCGCCAGCGCCATGGCGGTGGGGCGGTTGTAGCCGACGGTGAAGACAACGGCGACGAGCAGCGTCGAGGTCGCGGCAGCGAAGATGATCGCCGAGGGTGTCCAGACGGTGATCGTGCAGGTCAGCGCCAGCAGAACGGAGATGACAATCAGGAGACTGGCGAGGCGTCCGGTGCGATTGACGACTCTCGGATCGAAGTTGAGCAGGTAGCCGCCGGCAACCAGCGTGATCAGCAGGACGACGCCCGAAGCGCCGAGGATGCGCATCCAGATGGTCGTGCGCGGAGCGCCGGTGAGAAAGGCCTCGTGCTCCTGCTCCACAAGATTGACCTGCTGCGGCGTCAGCACATCGCCGCGCACGTAGAGGAGCGTGCCGCGTTCGTAGCGGTTGAAGCGGTCGGGAACCTGGGCGGCTGCGACTTCCTGCTCCCGGCGGGTCGCGGCCTCATCGAAGAGATAGGTCGGCTGGAGCGATCGTTCGATGCGGGCCAGCAGAACGGGCTGGATCGCCTCGGGAAAATCCCGGAGCATGGTCAGCAGCATGCTGCGCATGTTGGCGTCGGCGATGTCGGTGAGGCGGCCGTGGGGGACGGTGAACTCCGGTCGCTCGGCGGGAATCAGCTTGATGTCAACGCGCGAAAGAGTCTGCTCGACCTGCCACCGCTCGGACTCGATGATGGGCAGCCGGCTGAGGCGTTCGGCGATGAAGCGGTTGACGAGTTCCTGCCAGCGCAGATCGGCGGCCTGGTCTTCCGTGATGAAGGTCTGAATCTCGGCGAGGGCCTCGGGGGTGAGGTTGAAGGCGATGACGAGCTCTTCATTGACCTCATCGAGACTTGTCTTCCCGGCCAGGGCCTTGGGCAGCCCCAGCAGGGCGGGGCGGACGTCCTGGAAGAAGTTCTGATTTTCGCGGTAGATGCGGTTGGTGCGCTGCCGCGCCAGCTCGCGTTCCTTCTCCGTCCGGTCGAGGTCGAAGACTTCGAATGGAACGCGCGCGACGAAGGAGGAGCGGGCGATCTGGCCGGCACTGATAAGCGGATACCGGCTCGTCCAGCGGACCAGTGCCGTGATCGCGACGACAAAGGCGAGCACGGCGATGATGGAGAGGTAGGTCTCCCGCCGGTTCAGCAGCGGTGTCCAGTCGATATGCTCGCGCGGGAGATTCTTGCGAATCTCATCGCGGCGGGTGACGGGAGCCGTCTTCTGTCCGGGTTTTGCGGAAGATTTTCCGTTTCCGCTTTTCGGCATTGGGGGAAACCTCGGGTCGCTGAGGACCACAGGCGGGCCGGCGCGTCACGGCGCCGACCCGGCGGAGTTCACTCCGCGGCGTCTTCCGCTTTCTTCATCGGTGATCCGTATGCGGCCACAATCTGCTGGACCAGCGCGTGTCGGACGATATCGGACTCCTCGAGGCGGACAAAGCCGATGGAGTCGATTCCCGCCAGCCGCTGCCGGGCGTCGATGAGGCCGGACGCAACGCCCTCGGGCAGGTCGACCTGGCTGGTGTCGCCGGTGACGACGCATTTGCTTCGCCGTCCCATGCGCGTCAGAAACATCATCATCTGCCCGATCGTGGTGTTCTGAGCCTCGTCGAGGATGATGAAGGCGTCGTTGAGCGTCCGGCCCCGCATGAAGGCCAGCGGGACAACCTCGACGATGTCCGTCGAGAGATATCGCTGCAGCGTCGGGTAGTCGAGCATTTCCCGCAGAGCGTCAAAGAGAGGCCTCAGGTAGGGATTGACCTTCTGCTGCAGGTCGCCGGGCAGGAAGCCCAGTCGCTCCCCGGCCTCAACGGCCGGTCGGGCCAACACCAGTCTCCGAACCAGACCGGCCTTGAGCAGGTGTACCGCCGTCGCCACGGCGAGATAGGTCTTGCCTGTGCCGGCCGGTCCGACGGCGAAGACGAGGTCGTAGTTGCGCATCGCCTCGAGGTAGTGCTCCTGGCGGGGCGTGCGCGCCTTCACGGCCCGACCGGAGGCCGAGACCGCCAGCGGGCCGCTCCATCGCATGGGTCCGTCGGTGGGGCCATCGACGCCGGGCTCCTGCGCCAGGTGGACATCCGGCGCGGCGGCGAGGGCCTGAAGGACAACATCCCGGTCGATCGTGGTCTGCAGCTTCGCAAGACCGGCAAGGTGATCAAGCACCGCACCGGCCCGGGCGACGGCCTCATCCGGACCCCGCAGCAGGATCGAGCCGTTGCTGGCGGCGATGTGGATGCCGAGGCACTCCCGGATCATCTTGATGTTGCGATCGTAAGGACCGAGTATGATTTCGCGCGGCACGGAACTCGGAATGGATACGGTTCGTTCGATCAACTGCCCTTTCTCCACGGCGCTGTAGACTGACGCGGCCCGTCCCGATTGAAGCATCGCTCAGGAGCGGACATGAATCATAAGCAGGCCGGATGGTCTCTTCGTCTGATCCGATACAGTACGTGTCTCGCACTGGCGGGGTTCTGTTCGGCCTGTGCCTCCGTCAGACGGGACTACGCACAGGCCCCTCCAGCCCCTCCGGCGGAGTGGATGGCCGTTGAGGGCCGGTGGATCGACCTCGACGAGGCTGTCGCTGCGGCGGCAACAGAGGTCGGGTGGGCCGTGACGGGGTCTGACCGGTGGAATCTTGCGGTTCTCTACACACTTGTTTCGGATCGCGGGCAGCCGGGCTCGCTGCTGGTCACAGGGTCGCCTGAGGAGGGACCGACTTACGCGGAGGCCCGGCTCGGTCGATTCCTTGATGCCGAGGAATCGGCGATGCTGGTCAGGGTCGTGGCGAATCAGCTGCAGACGCTTTCTGAGCAGCCCAGACTTCCGGGGGCGAAATGAGAGGCCGCGCTCTGCCGATCGTGGACTCCGGGGGCCGCTCCCTTCGCGGGCAGGCGGTGTGGCTGATGGTTCGACTCTGCGGCCTCTGGCTGCTTCTGGGCGTCGTCGGCAAGAGTCTCGCGCCTGACCCGGCGGGGTTGCCGGTCATCGTCGCCAATCTGGCTGATGCGCTTTCCATTTCTTATGCGACCATGCTGCTTCTGGTGCTGACGGTGGAGGGGGTCGCGGCGGTCATCGCGGTGCTGCTGCCCCGTCTCGCCTGGCCGGCGTTGATGCTCATTCTGCCGATTCTCCTCTTCGTCGCGCTGGGGCAGTGGCGGATCGGGGCTGAGTCCTGCGGGTGCTTCGGGGCCGTCGGTAACGCCTCCCCTGGAATCGTGCTGCTCCTGGACGGCCTGCTCTTTGCCGGTCTGCTGGCGCTTCGACCGTGGAAGGCGGCGTCGAGAGGCCGGCATCGGCCGCCGTCGCCGCTGCTGGTGCTGTTGACGGCCTTGCTGGTGGTGGTGGCAATCGTCGCGCCGTGGACCGTGGTTCGCGGGCGGATGACATCGGCGACGGAAGGCCGCATCGATCCGGGAGCGTGGGAAGGGCGGAGGGTGGCCGAGCTCGGGCTTGAGCCGTGGGTTCCGACGGATGTGGTGCCGGATGAGTGCGTCCTGGTGTTTTACCGGCTCACGTGCGCCCGGTGCGCGGAGATGCTCCGCCGTTATGCCGCCAATCCGGAGGTCGGCCTGCCGCTGGTGCTGATTGAGATCGAAGTTGCCGTGGACGCCGATACCGAGATTTTCGTCGACACCTGGCCGCCTGCGGTGTACGCGGCCATACCGGCAGACGTCGGCGCGGCGGTGCGGACACCGCTGGAGGCGGTGGTGCAGGGCGGGATCGTGACGGAAGTCCGGCGGCTGTGAGGCGGCTCACTTCGCTTCAAGCGTTGCGCGGATGAACTCGGCCACATCTTCCTTGAAGGATTCGAGGCAGGGGCGGTTGATGTACATCATGTGGCCGCCCTCGTAGTAGGTCATGGTGATGTGGTCGCGGAGCGACTCATCGAGGCCGAGGTGGGCGAAGGTGTACTCGGTGGCGTGGAATGGGGTGGCAAGGTCGTAGTAGCCGTTGGTGACCAGGACCTTCAGATGGGGGTTCTTGGTCATGGCCGAGCGCAGGTCGTCAGCGACGTTGACGTAGCGGTTTTCGTACTTGGAATAGTCCCACGGATGGACGCGGCCGGTGAGGATCTCGTAGGGCAGGTCGGACTCGAACTGAAGGTTCGTGCGCACATAGTGATTCAGGGCGGCGGTGTAGGGGCCCTGGATGGCGGAATAAGAGGGGTCGTAGTCGGGGCCGGCGCCGGCGGCGTCGAAGTCGATGCCCTGGAAACGGGAGTCGAGGCGGCCGACGGTGCGGCGCTGGTCGCGGAGCAGCTCCTTGGTGAATCGCCAGATGGAGACTCGGAGGTTGTTTTCCTCGATGAACTCCTCGCTGAGGCCGGTGAAGCGGGCCAGTTGGGAGATGACATCGCGGCGTTCGTCGTCGGGCAGGGCTGCGCCCTTGAAGAGGGCCTGGGCGTAGGCGCCTGAGGCGAACTCGCGGGCCTCATCGAGCAGGGATTCCAGGTCGTCGCCGGCCTCGGGCAGGGCGCGGTGGTACCAGGCGGTGGCAGTGTAGGTGGGCAGAAAGACGACATAGGGGAGGTCGTTGGCCCGGTCGAACTCGAGGGTCTGGAAGTGGAGGACAGAGGAGACGAGGATGATGCCGTTGAGGAACATCCCGTTGCGGTCCTGGAGGTACTGCGAGAGGCCGGCGGCGCGGGTGGTTCCGTAGGACTCGCCGGCGAGGAACTTCGGGGACTCCCATCGCTTGTACTTTGTCGTGTAGAGACGGATGACCTCGGCCACAGCGCGGATGTCCTGCTCGATGCCGTGGTACTGTTTGTCGCTCTCACCGGGAACGGCGCGGCTGTAGCCGGTCGTCACGGGGTCGATGAAGACGAGGTCGGTGACGTCGAGGATCGAGTAGTCGTTGTTGATCAGGCGGTGCGGCGGCTTGGGGTTCTCGGGCCGTGTGGTCAGTGATTCATCCTGCATGTCGACGCGCTGGGGGCCGAAGGCGCCCAGATGCAGCCAGACGGAGGAGGAGCCGGGCCCGCCGTTGAAGGCAAAGGTGACCGGGCGGGAGGAGAGGTCGTCGATGCCGTCGCGGGTGTAGGCGACGAAGAAGACGTCGGCTTTTTTCGTCCCGTCCTCCTCCTTCAGGGCGATCATGCCCGTTGTGGCGGTGTAGGCGATTTCTTCGCCGCCGATCGTGCAGGTATGGTGGGTGACGACGGGCTCGGCGGGCTCGGCCTTTTTCTCGTCGTCTGCGGCGGTCTGGCCGGCTGCGGGCTGGGCCAGGGCGGTTGCGGTGAGGGTGGCGGGCATCTTGATGGAGAGCGGGGAGATGACCATCAGGGCCATGGCCTGCCGGAGGAGGCCGGCGTCGTCGGATTTTTTCATATCAGCATCCTCGCCTGCAAGGGCATAGAGGTCGGGGGGTTCGCTGTCGCGGTTCTGGCTCATGGGGGGTGTTCCGGGTTGGTAGGATGGCAGGCGGCGGCCCTTCCGTCAACATCCGGGGAGGTATCAGGAGCGGATTGTGGGCGATTTCCGTGCTGCGGAGGGGCGGAATGTGTCCGCGTCGGCTTGACGGTGGGGCCTGCGGAGACTTAAGTCTCCGACCGCCCGGGGCCTCGGCCGAGGTCTCAGGCCCGTTTTCTTACTTTTCCGGCTTTGAGGACGTCTCCATGGCCCGTTACATCGGTCCGAAGGTCAAACTCTCCCGGCGAGTCGGCGTACCGATTGCCGATCTGCCCAAGCACACCGCCAAGCGGCAGCTGAATCCGCCCGGCGTTCACGGCTATCGCGGTCGCCGCCTGCGGGACTACGGCCTTCGTCTCAACGAGAAGCAGAAGCTCCGCTTCCACTACAGCGTGCTGGAACGCCAGTTCCGCAAGTATCTTGCTGAAGCTGGTCGTACGAAGGGCAACACGGCCGAAGTGCTCCTGCAGTTCCTGGAGCGTCGTCTGGACAACGTCGTTCGCCGCCTCGGTCTTGCCCGCTCCATCTGGGCCGGTCGGCAGATGGTGGCGCACGGGCACGTGCTGGTCAACGGCCGCAAGGTCGATCGTCCCAGTTATCGCGTCTCCGTCGGCGACGTCATCACGCTGAAGGATCGGGTCCACAAACTCGCCCGGGAGAACATGGAGTCGCTGCCGGGCCTGAACGTGCCCGCCTGGCTGGACTTCAACCCCGCGGAGCTCACCGCGAAGATCAATTCACTCCCGACGCACGACCAGATTCCCTTCGACGTTGACATGAACCTCATCGTCGAGTTCTACCGCTGATCCACGGCACCCTCGGGCCGGTTTCAACGCGGCAGCAGAGTTACTCGCGGCCGGTCCGGATGGGCCGGCCGTTTCCTTGCGCTACACTGACTCTTTGCAGGATCTGCCCGTGTCGAGGGGCCCTCCTGCGGAGACTTCCTGACCCCGGAATCAGACGCTCATGCTGAAGTTTCTTCGCAAATACCAGGGACTGATCATGGCCGTCGGCGGCTCGCTGCTGATGGTCGCGTTTCTCATGCCGCAGGCAATCCAGCAGCTGGGCGAGATGGGCTTCAGCCGGACGCTGGGCCAGTATGTCCACAACGAGGAGACGCACACGTTCAAGGCCGAGGCGTGGCGTGAGGCCTCCGTGGACATGCAGTTCCTGAGCAACTTCTACAACGGGACTCTTCTTACCGGCCTCATCGATCCCTACATGATGATGCCGAGGTCAACGCGTGACGAGGAACTCGCCGCCGGCGTTGCCAGCGCTGAGCACTGGTATTTCCTCTGCAAGGAGGCCGAAGCGGCCGGTCTGATGGGCGGCTGGCTTGACGGTGAACTCCTGCTGACGACGGACTTTCTGCCCGGCGTTTCCAGCCAGATGTTTCTGAACGATGACGAAAAGGCGATGAACTACCTGCGACAGCAGGTGGCCAATGCGGCGGGGGCGGCGGGAGCCGGCTACCAGCGCGGGCTTGAGGCGCTGGGGCGGTATGTGGGGGTCAATCGCCTCGTTTCCCGGTACTTCAGCGCGCCGGTCGTCGGGCAGCAGCGGCAGCTCCGGCTGGTTCGCTCCCTCAATGAGCAGGCCTCCCTGACCAGTATGCTCGTCAAGGCGGCGGACAATCTCGAAGGCGTTCCCGAACCGACCGAGGAGCAATTGCAGTCGCACTTCGAGCGTTTTCGCGAGGTTGATCCGGCCGAGGGTGAGTACGGCATCGGATACGTACTGCCCGACCGTTTCAAGGTCGAGTACCTGACGATCGATTACAACAGTCTTCTGGATCAGATCGAGGTCACGGGTCTGGATGCCCGGAAGTGGTACCGGGAGCACCCGTCAGAGATTCCGCCGCTGCCAGAGACGCAGGAGCCGACGCCTTATGAGGATGTCGCTGAGGACTGCATTGCCGCAGTCCGACGGGAGCGGGCGGAGCAGCGCGTGGCGGAGATCGTCCGGATGGTCAAGTCGCGGCTGCTGACGGCGGTGCAGGCCCTTCCCCGGGAAAACGGATATCGAGTGCTTCCGGAGGGGTGGGAGCAGCAGCGGGTGTCCTTCGAGGCGCTCCGCGAGGAAATCCGCAATGAGTTCGGCGTCGATGTGTCCTACACGCGGGTCGCCGATGAGTGGGTCGGCTTCGAAGAGTTCGATGCGCTCGGCCCGATCAGCGGCGGAGAGCGGAAGGGCGGAGCGAGCCCGATTCCATTCTTCGACCTTGTTCGATCGCACCGCGAGATGACCGATGAGCCGGTCATCCGCGAACTCCAGGTGGGCGTCGCCGATGCCGAGCCGCTTCGCCTCGAGGCCAACGAGCGGCGCTTCGGGCGGGTTCAGAGTCTCGACTCTGACGTCATCTTCTACCGGATGCTCGGCATCGATCTGAGCCGTCCGGCGAAGGATCTCGAGGAAGTCCGCGACCGGGTGGTGAGCGACTTCCGCACGCTGCACCGGTACGAGCAGATGGTCTCCAACCTCGATGTGTATCGCGAGAGCGTGCTTTCCGAAGGGTTCGAGGAGTACGCCGAGTCGCGCGACCTTGAGACAGGTCTCAGCCGTTTCCGTCGCGTCAATGAGTTCATGCTTCGATTCACCGGCGAGTTGCTCCCTCCGCAGATCGGGCAGTTCGGTCAGAGCCAGGCGGTGGCGGATGCCGTTTTCGGCCGGCTGGAGGAGTGGGGGCCCTTTGCCGTCATTCCCGAGATGCCGCTTGGGGATCGCCTGGTCATCACGCCGATGCCGTCGCAGCTGGGCGTGCTGATTTCACGCATTGAGGATGTCATGCCGTTGACGCTGGAGCGGGCCGGCTTCGCGATGGCCTCCGGCATCAACCTTCGAGACACGGCCCTTCCGGCCGGTCAGGTCGTGATGATGCTGGAGTTCGGCGGGCTTTCTGAATTCCGGAATCCGTTCTCATGGGAGGAGGTCCGCACGCGCCTTCAGTACGAGCAGGAGAGCGGGGCCTTCGAGGAAGAGGAGGGCGAGGAGTCGGTTGAAGGATTCGGCCCGACTGAAGATGCCGACGCTCCCCAGGATGACGCGGCCCCCGCTCCCGACACGTCAGGCCCGTGACGGTTTCGCTGCGGCAGATCAATCAATCCATCGTCGTGTGCACTCGCTGTCCGGAGCTGCGCCGTTATGCGGCTGATATCGGGCGGGAGAAGCGCCGGGCGTTTCAGGAGTGGAGGTATCACGCCGCCCCGGTCCCCGGCTTCGGCGATCCGAAGGCGCGGCTGTGGATCATCGGGCTGGCCCCGGCTGCCCACGGAGCCAACCGGACGGGAAGGATGTTCACCGGGGATCGAAGCGGCGACTTTCTGTATGCCGCGCTGCACCGTGCCGGTCTGGCCAACCAGCCGACCTCGGTTTCAGTTGATGACGGACTTCGCCTGCGCGATGTCTATATCTCGGCTGCGCTTCGCTGCGCCCCGCCCGGCAACAGGCCGACGCTGGCGCAATTGGCGCTGTGCCGGTCGTATCTTGTGCAGGAGTGGGGGGCGTTACGGCAGGTGCGGGTGATTCTTGCCCTGGGAGGCATCGGGTGGAACGCGGCGCTGGCTGCGGCTTCGGAGGCCGGGGTAGAGGTGCCTCGTCCGAAGCCGAAGTTCGGCCACGGGGCTGAGGTTGCCGTTGGAGCGCGCACGCTGCTGGGCTGCTACCACGTCTCGCAGCAGAACACGTTTACGGGTCGGCTGACGGAGGCGATGATCGATGAGGTGCTCGGTCGCGCCCGGCATCTGGTCGAGGCCGGGTGAGAGTAAGTGGGCCTATCATGGCGGAGCCGGTCGAGGGAGCGACGAAATGATGCCGTATCGCTGGCCGACGTGGGTTCGCCGCAGCGTCGGTGCCTTTTTTCTGATTCTGGTCATCATCGTCATGGGCGGGCTGATGCTCGCGCCGTGGATCGGTGCGTAGCGTCGGCTGAGAGGGGAGCCGTCCGGGCCATGGACCGTTATCACCGCCAGATGATTCTGCCGCAGATCGGGGCTGAGGGGATGCAGCGCCTGCGTGACGCCAAGGCGGTGATCGTCGGCTGCGGCGCGCTGGGCAGTCTGTGTGCCGACCTGCTGGCCCGCGCCGGGGTGGGGCGACTGGTTCTGATCGACCGCGACATCGTGGAGTGGACCAACCTGCAGCGGCAGGTGCTCTACGACGAGAATGATGCCCGGCAGGGACTGCCCAAGGCCGAGGCGGCTCGGCGGAAACTCGGGGCGATCAACTCGGAGGTCTCGGTGGAGGCGGTCGTGGATGACTTTTCGGCGCGCAACGCCGAGGCGCTGGCTGCCGGGGCCGATGTGATCGTGGACGGCCTGGACAACTTTGAAACGCGGTTCCTGATCAACGACCTGGCGGTGAAGCACGCGATACCGTGGGTCTACGGCGGGGCGGTCGGCGTCTCGGGGATGGCGGCGACGTTTCTGCCTCATGCGCCGTCGGCGCGGTGGCCGGAGGCGCAGTCGACGCCGTGTCTGCGCTGCATCTTCGAGGAACCCCCCCCGCCCGGCTCGGGGCCGACCTGCGATACCGCGGGCGTGCTGGGGCCGCTTGTCACGCTGGTCGCCTCACGGGAGTCGGCCGAGGCGATCAAGATTCTGGTGGGCGGGTTTGAGGCGATCAATCGCCGGCTTCTCTCGCTTGATCTTTGGAGCAACGAGTTTCACGCGTTGGATGTTTCGGAGGCGCGCCGGCCTGAGTGCCGGTGCTGTGGTCAGCGGCACTTTGATTTCCTGGATTCCAGGGCGGTTCCGGCGGTGACGCTGTGCGGCCGCAACGCCGTTCAGGTTCAGCCGGCGCAGGCGGGGGCGCTTGATCTGGAGGCGGTCGGCGCGCGGCTGGCGGGGCATGGGACAGTGAAGGTGACGCCGCATCTGCTTCGTGTAGAACTTCGGGAGCAGGGGCGGAGTATCGAGATCACGCTTTTTCCGAACGGTCGGGCGCTGGTGCACGGGAACGTGACCGAGCAGAGCGCCCGCTCGCTGTATGCACGGTACATCGGTTCATAACGACGCTTCGGCGTCGAACGACAGGAGGATTGCGATGGAGGCATCGACGAAGTGGATGATCAACAACCTCAAGGTCAGTCTCGGGTACGGCGGGCTGCTGGCGAAGGACTTCCCGGCCGAGAAGTTCGCCGTCAAGCCCTTTCCGAACGTCAGCCATGCGGCGTTCAACTACGGGCATCTATCGATCTATCCCGACCGCTTGCTGTCGATGCTGGGCCGCGATGACCTGGCGAAGCCGAATGAGCGGTATGCCGAGTTGTTTGCGGCCGGGAAGCCGTGTCTGGATGATCCGGCGGCGTATCCGGCCAAGGACGAGATTCTGGCGGAGATGAATGCGAAGTACGAGTCTCTGATTCGTCCGCTAATGCGGGTCGATCAGTCGGTTCTGGAGCAGCCAAACCCCAACGAGAAGATGCGTGAGCGCTTTCCGACGGTGGGCGACCTGACCTTCTTCCTCCTCGGGCCGCACCTGATGAGCCATTTCGGGCAGGTCTCGACGCTGCGGCGTGCTTTCGGGCTTGGCTCGGTGATGTGAGCGGGGTCGAAATGCCGACGTCAGGCGGAGCGTTGCGAACGTCGTCGCGCGCGGCGCCGGATGAATGGCTCGATCCACAGCCACAGCCCTGAGAAGACCAGAAAGAGGATGCTGACGGCGAGAGCCGGCATCAGCCATCCATGCGCCCAGTCGCCGAAGAACGAGCCGTCGTGGATCCGCTCGATGAGGTCAGAGCGGCGGATGTCGATGCTGAGCACGTCGCCGGTGATGGCGTCGACCTGTATTTCGGCGTAGTCGTGGCGGGAGCGAATCTTGTGGACGCGATCCTTCGGGCGGAAGTCGAGGCGCTCGATGTCGTCGATGCTGCGGAAGCCCTCGTGTCCGGCCGCGAAGGCGGCCGCCAGCACCTCCTGCAAGGGGAGGTAGTCGGTGAGGTCTCCGGGGGAGCCGGTCTGGGTGGGGGGCTGAATCCAGGCGACATCCTTCTTGATCAGCAGGAGGAAGCCGGTGACGGAGATCATGCACAGGAGGAGAGCGGCGATAATGCCGACCCACTTGTGCGTGGTCCAGAAGAACTTGAAGGTCTTCATACCTTGTCCAGGCGTCTCTCGATTAAGGCGTCGGTGCGGCGTGGCAATATACTCATCGGTTCGCCTCCGCACCATCCCGCCCGGCGAGGTTCCACAATGCGACGGCTCCACCAGTTCGCCCTGTGTCTGACGCTCCCGGCCGCGTCGTGGCTTTCCGGCTGCGGACACACGTTTGAGACGACGACTCCGCTTCCGGCGGTTCCGACGCCGTACCGCGTCAGCGATCTCTCCGATCTCGCCTTTTTGAGTGGACGGTGGGCGACCATTCCAGAGCCCGGCACTCAGGATGTCACGACGGAGGTCTGGAGCCGGTTCGACGACGATCTGATGCTGGGGAGCAACTTTTCACTTCGCGGAACAGCGATGAGGGGCTTTGAGTCGCTGGCGATCCGGCGGGACCGGGAGACGGACATCGTCCACTACATCGCCGCCCCGGGAGGGCGGGAGCCAGGGACGGCGTTTGAGTTGATCGAGTCCGGGGCGGGGCACGCGGTCTTCGAGAACCTCGCCCACGACTTCCCGAACCGCATCATTTACCGCCTCGACCCGGAGACGGGCCGGCTTCATGCCTCGATCGAGGGTGTCGGCGAGGGGGCGGAGCAGCGGATTGAGTGGGTCTTTCAGCGGGCGGAGTAAGGCGGGTTGTTTGCATTCTATACGGTATTCTGCCGGGTCCGCTGGGATTTGAAATCTTTCTAAACAGGGCCTACGCTCCTCTCGTACCTGAGACTGAGTTTCAATACCGTCCACGAGAGCGGGATTTGACCATGCCCACGTCCACAGAAGCCACCATCCAGCGCTGGGAAGAGCAGCGGTACAAGTACGGCTTCGTGACCGAGATCGAAGAGGATTCATTTCCGCCTGGCCTTGACGAGGAGGTGGTCCGGGCGATCTCGGCGAAGAAGGGGGAGCCGGAGTGGATGACGCAGTGGCGGCTGAAGGCCTATCGCCACTGGCTGACGATGGAGGAGCCGAAGTGGCCCTTCCTGCCGTACGGCTACGGTCCGATTGACTACCAGGCGGCCAGCTATTTCTCGGCGCCGAAGAAGCCCATCGATTCGCTGGAGGAGCTCGATCCGGAGATCCTCCGGACCTACGAGAAGCTGGGCATTCCGCTTGAGGAGCAGAAGGCGCTGGCGGGGGTGGCGGTGGATGCCGTCTTCGACTCGGTTTCGGTCAAGACGACCTTCCAGGAGAAGCTGGCGGAGGCGGGTGTGATCTTCTGCCCGATCTCCGAAGCGATCCTCAAGCATCCGGAACTGGTGAAGAAGTACCTCGGCTCGGTGGTGCCGTACTCGGACAATTTCTTCGCCACGCTCAACAGCGCGGTCTTCACCGACGGGAGCTTTGTTTACATTCCCAAGGGCGTGACGTGCCCGATGGAGCTGTCAACGTATTTCCGCATCAACGCCCGGAACACCGGGCAGTTTGAGCGCACGCTGATCATCGCAGAAGAGGGGTCATACGTCTCCTATCTGGAGGGATGCACCGCTCCGATGCGCGACGAGAACCAGCTGCACGCGGCGGTGGTGGAATTGATCGCGCTGGATGATGCGACGATCAAGTATTCGACGATTCAGAACTGGTACCCCGGCGATGAGGAGGGCAAGGGGGGCATCTACAACTTCGTCACCAAGCGCGGCGCGTGCCGCGGCCGCAACAGCCGCATCTCCTGGACGCAGGTTGAAACCGGTTCGGCGATTACGTGGAAGTACCCATCCTGTATTCTGCAGGGGGACGACTCGGTCGGCGAGTTCTACTCGGTCGCGATGACCAACAACCGGCAGCAGGCCGACACCGGCACGAAGATGATCCACATCGGGAAGAACACCCGCAGCACGATCATCTCCAAGGGCATTTCCGCCCGCAACGGGCAGAATGCGTACCGGGGGCTGGTCCAGGTCAACAAGGGAGCGGAGAACGCGCGCAACTACACGCAGTGCGATTCGATGCTCATCGGCGACCAGTGTGGGGCACACACCTTTCCGTACATCGACGTGCGCAACCCGACGGCCCGCGTGGAGCACGAGGCGACGACGTCCAAGATCGGAGAGGACCAGATCTTCTATCTGAACCAGCGCGGAATCTCGGAGGAGGATGCCGTCAGTCTCATCGTCAACGGCTTCTGTAAGGAAGTGCTCAAGGAACTGCCCCTCGAGTTCGCCGTCGAGGCGGACAAGCTTCTCTCCATCAGTCTTGAAGGCAGCGTCGGCTGAGGCCGGCTCGCAACCGCACACGCAATCACGGAATCACGACACCATGCTTGAGATTCGCAACCTTCACGTCACCGTCGACGGGCACGAGATCCTCAAGGGGCTCGACCTGACCATCAACGCCGGGGAAGTCCACTCCATCATGGGGCCCAACGGCTCGGGCAAGAGCACGCTGGCCAAGGTGCTCGCCGGCGACGAGGCCTACGAGGTCACCGAGGGGGAAATCCTGTACAAGGGCGGAAACCTGCTGGAGCTGGAGCCCGATGAGCGGGCCTGCGAGGGGGTTTTTCTCGCCTTCCAGTATCCGGTGGAGATTCCGGGCGTGAGCAACACGCAGTTTCTTAAGGCCTCGCTGAACGCCGTCCGTCGCTATCGCAGTCAGCCGGAGCTCAACGCCGTTGAGTTCATGAAGCTGATCCGTGAGACGCGAAACGTGATCGAAGTTGACGAGAAGCTCCTGAAACGCTCCGTCAATGAGGGGTTCTCCGGCGGCGAGAAGAAGCGCTACGAGATCTTCCAGATGGCGTTGCTGCAGCCGACCTTTGCGGTGCTTGACGAGACGGACTCCGGCCTCGACATTGACGCGCTTCGCATCGTCGCCAACGGCGTCAACGCGCTGCGCAGCCCGGAGCGGGGATTCCTGGTCATCACGCATTACCAGCGTCTGCTTGAATACATCGTGCCCGATTTCGTTCATGTTCTGGTTGATGGCCGTATCGCCCAGTCCGGCGGGAAGGAACTCGCGCTGAAGCTCGAGTCCGAGGGTTACGGCTGGCTTGAAACCGCTCCTGCGGGAGCATGAGACATGCAGGAAGCGCATTACGCCATGTCAACAACTGCCATTCCCAATTCCGCATCGCTGGATTTCGCATCGGAGGACCGCTCCTGGATTGAGGTCGCCTCGACCGGCGGGATTCTGCCTGAGGCGCTTCGCACTGTTGCGATCGAGCGGTTCCGCGAGATCGGTTTGCCGACGACGCGCGACGAGGAGTGGCGGCTGACCAACCTCGATGCGATTCGCCGGGCGGACTTTGTACTTGAGCCCGCGCCGCCGGCACCGGTCACGAAGGCCGATGTCGAACGCCTCGCCGTGCCGGGTCTCGACGCGCTTCGGCTGGTCTTTGTCAACGGCCGATTTGCGCCGGCGCTTTCGGATGCGACAATCTCCGGGCCGGGTGGGGTCGTGGAACGGCTCGCAGATGCGGTGGCGAAGAATCGCCCGGGAGTCGCTGACCGCCTCGGTCGTCTGCTTGATCCGGATCTCGATGCCTTCACGGCCCTCAATTCCGCGCTGAGCCGCGACGGAGTCTTCGTGCATGTGCCGAAGGGCCAGGCGCTGGAGCGTCCGGTCTATGTGCTCAACATCAGCGTTTCGGGCGATGAGCCGGCGTGGTCCAGCCCTCGCAACCTGATTGTCGTCGAGAGCAATGCCTCGGCGACGGTGATCGAGGACTACATCTCGCTCTCCGAGGGGGATGTGCACCTGACCAATGCCGTCACGGAGGCCGACGTTGCGGCCGAGGGGGAGCTGCACCACTACCTGCTGGAGCGGGAGAACGAATCGGCCTTCAACATCACGACGCTTCGTGCCCGCCAGGGGGATCGCTCTCGATTCTCTTCGCACTCGGCGCTCTTCGGGGGTGCGCTGGTTCGCAACAACGTCCGCCCCTGCCTTGCCGGCGATCGCTGCTTCAGTCTGCTCAACGGTCTCTATGTCGGCCGCGGCGAGCAGCACTTCGACAATGTCATGCGGGTGGAGCACGACTCGACGGCCGGCGACAGCCGCCAGTACTACAAGGGCATTCTGGACGGTTCCGCGCACGGCGTGTTTGCCGGCAGGATCCGCGTGGCGCAGGCGGCGCAGAAGACCGACGCCAAGCAGAGCAATCAGAGTCTGCTGCTGAGCGATACCGCGCGTTCGAACGCCCGGCCGCAGCTGGAGATCTACGCTGACGATGTGAAGTGCACGCACGGAGCGACGATCGGCGAGCTCAACGATGAGGCGATCTTCTACCTGCAGGCCCGGGGCATTCCCGTCGACCAGGCCCGGGCGATTCTTGTGCATGCGTTTGCCAATGAGTGCCTGGAGCGCATGGAGTGCGAGCCGGTTCGCGCCCTGCTTGAGCACCTCCTTGTTTCCCGCTTGCCGGGCGGGGCCGACATGATCGAGTCTGCCGGCGAGTTCTGATCGCACCATTCCGAGGTACGCTCCATGTCCCGCGAATACGCCAACCCCGACGCCCTGGTCTCAACCGAGTGGGTTCAGGAGCACCTTGACGATCCGAACGTGCGGATCGTTGAGTCCAATGAAGACCTGCTGCTCTATTCCAGCGGCCATATTCCCGGCGCTGTCCACATCGACTGGGTCAACGACCTTCAGGATCGCACGACCCGCGATTACATCGCCCCTGAGCAGTTCAAGGCGTTGTGCGAGAAGAACGGCATCGCCGCCGATACGCATGTCGTCTTCTACGGCGACAAGAGCAACTGGTGGGCGTGCTATGCATTCTGGGTGTTTGCCCTTTTCGGGCATCGGAAGCTCTCGGTGGTCAACGGCGGGCGCGACAAGTGGAAGTCGCTCGGGTTGCCGATGACTCGGGATGTTCCGTCGGTGCCGCGGACGACGTACGAGCTGCAGCCCGCAAGGCCGGAGATTCGCGCCTTCCGGTCCGATGTCTTCGACCATCTGGAAGCCGGCGGGCCGCTGCTGGATGTTCGCTCACCGGATGAGTTCTCCGGTAAGCTGACGCACATGCCCAACTATCCGCAGGAGGGGGCCTTGCGGGGCGGGCACATTCCCGGGGCGGTCAATGTGCCCTGGGCACGGGCGGCCGACGATGACGGCTGCTTCAGGGATCGCGAGTCGCTCGAGACGATCTACCTCCGCGAGAAGGGGCTGACGCCCGACGATGATGTCGTGGCCTACTGCAGGATCGGCGAGCGGTCGAGCCATACCTGGTTTGTCCTGACGCATCTGCTCGGGTTTCGGCGTGTGCGGAACTATGACGGCTCGTGGACGGAATGGGGCAACCTTGTCGGCGCACCCATTGAGAAGTCCGTGTGATTGCACGCAGGTCTGCCATGATCGGCTCACTCCAGGAAATCTGCGATGTCTTTGCGTCCGTTGAGCCGGAGACGCGCCTCGAACTGCTGCTGGATTACGCCGAGCGGTTGCCGCCGCTGCCGGCCCGCTACATTTCCGAGCGGGACCAGGGGCTGCACCGGGTTCCGGAGTGCATGACGCCGGTCTTCATGTGGATCGAGCCATCCGAGGGAGGTCGAGTGCGGATCTACATCGACGTCGCTCCCGAAGCGCCGACGGTGCGCGGCGTTCTCTCGATCGTTCAGAGCGCCTGCGACAACCAGACTCCCGACGCCATCGCCTCGCTTCCGGATGATCTCCTCGATCGTCTCGGGCTGGCCGAGGTCATCCGCATGAACCGCGCCGTCGGCATCGGCGCGATCATCCGCCGAATCCGCAACGAAGCCGCCGCCGTGTGCCGCTGAGGGAGGTGTGGTCATGACCGACAATCGCGAACCCCTTCGAGCCGCCGTCATCGATGCGCTGCGGACCGTTGAAGACCCGGAGATTCCCGTCAATCTCTACGACCTCGGACTCATCTATGCGCTTGAGATCAGCGATGCAGGCGACGTCGAGATCACGATGACGCTGACGACGCCGAACTGTCCCGTGGCCGAGCAGATGCCCGAGATGGTGCGCAAGGCCGTGGCCGCCGTCGAGGGTGTCGCCTCCGTGAAGGTCAGCCTTACCTGGGAGCCGGCCTGGACGCGCGAGATGATCACGGAGGATGGGCAGATGATCCTGGAGTTCATGGGGATCGACTGGTCGGACCCGAAGCGGCCGCTGACAACCGGCGGAGTTACGCCGCTGACCTTCGGCGGGCGGAAGCCCGACGGGCCGGACCGGCCGACGTGATCTCAGCGCTTTGATTTCAGCCAGTCGTGGAGCTTCTTTGCACTCCAGGTGTTGATGCAGGATGACGCCTCAAGGCCGCCTCGTCGTGCAGTGAGTACGCCGTAGCGCAGAAAGTCAAAGTGCTGCTCGGAGTGGGCATCGGTGTCGATGGCGATAAGGCACCCGTGCTTCAGGGCTGCGCGCACATGGGCGTCGCGGAGGTCGAGGCGTCGCCAGTTGGCATTGACTTCCAGGGCGGTGTTGTGCTCGGCGGCCGCTGCGAAGATCGCTTCCATATCCGGTTGCAGGCCCTCGCGTCCTGAGGAAGAGAGGAGGCGGCCGGTGGGGTGGCCGATGATGTGGACGTATTTGTTCCTGATCGCCTTGAGGAGTCGTTTCGTGGCCGACTGCGGATCCTGCCGCAATGACACGTGGGGCGAGGCGACGACGATATCCAGCGATTTGAGCACCTTGTCAGTGTAATCCAGCGCGCCGTCGGGAAGGATGTCCACCTCAGAGCCAGCCAGCACCGTGATGCCCTTCAGCTTCGCGTTGACCTCGCGCACCGCCTCGATGTGCGACTTCAGGCGGTCTTCATCGAGGCCGTTTGCGATCACGGAAGACTTTGAATGATCGGTGACGGCAATCGTGTGAAAGCCCCGCGCCTTGGCGCACTCTGCGAGTTCCTCGATTGAGAGTTTTCCATCCGAGGCGGTTGTGTGGGCGTGAAGCTCCGCCTTGATGTCCTCGATTTCGATGAGCGTCGGGACATCGTGCTCCAGTTCGCCGATGTCCTCGCGCAATTCGGGCGGAATCCACGCCAGACCGAGGGCCTTGTAGATGTCCTCCTCGGTCTTTGCGGCGACGACCTTGGCGCCGGTTTCCTGCGGGCGCTCGTCGAGGCCCCTGAAGAGGCCGTACTCGTTGAGCCGCATCTTCTGTTTGATCGCTCGTTCGCGCAGGCGGACGTTGTGCTCCTTGCTGCCGGTGAAGTAGAGCAAGGCAGCGCCCCATGCCTTCGCGTCGACCATGCGGAGATCGGCCTGCACCTTGCGGCCGTGATACTCCAGCCGCACGGAGCACTTCGTGTCACCTTTTGCCAGCACCTGTTCGACCCAGGGCATGGTGGTAAACGCCTCGGCAGCGCTCTCCGAGTTTGTGCAGGCAATGAGGATGTCGATGTCGCCGATGGTCTCCTGCCCGCGGCGCAGCGATCCGGCGTACTGCAGGTGCTTGACGCCCTTCACTGAGTCGTGCAGGTGCTCCAGGATCGCCTCGGCAATCGGCATCGCAACTCCCAGCGGCGTCCGTTCGCCGGCCTGTTGGCTGAACTCGAGGGCCTTGCGGATGTTGTCAATGGTCTTTGCGCCCATGCGCGGCAGCGACTCGAGCGAGCCGGAGTCGAGCGCCTTCTTCAGGGCGGGGATGTCGGTGATGTTCTGCTCCTGCCACATCAGCCGGACGGTCTTGGGCCCGAGGCCGGGGATTTCGAGAATCCGGAAGAGACCCGGCGGAACCTTCTTCACAAGTTCGCCATGCTCGGCGATCGCACCGGACTCCACAAACTCGATGATCTTCTCAGCGGAGGACTTCCCAACGCCGGGCAGCTCCTGCAGGCGGGAGAGCGCGGTGTCCTCATCCTCCTTCACCATCGCTTCCAGGTCCTGCGAGAGTCCGCTGATGGTTCGAGCGACGCGCTGATCGGCGTTGGCGCGGAAGGGATTCTCGCCCAGCAGCTCCAGGGCTGCGGCCATTTCTTCAAAGAGGGAGGCAAGTCTGCGATTGGTGTCCGAGGCGCTCATGGTCGATCAATCCGCTTCGTGTGGACAGGAAGGGGAGCATAGCGCGCTATCATCGACACAGTTCGGGTTCTGGTTGTGGCCTGCCGTCCAGATCACTCGAACCGCAGGGGAATCGGAGTCGTACTCTGCCCGTCCTTTAATCCCGCGATCAGCGGGAGGTCTCCATCTCCAAGGCAAGAAATCTGACTTTCTGAAAGGAATGCCCATGAACGCTTCTCGAATCCTCCTCTCCTCGGCTGCCGCCCTCACGATGATCGCCGTCGGAGTCACGGGGTTCACCTCCAGCGACTCCTCGGCCACCACGACCGGGGCCGTTGAGCGCAGCATGTCCGCTGCAGCCTTTACGGTGGATGCGGCCCACTCGTCTGCGGTCTTCCGCATCAAGCACATGGACACCGCCTTCTTCTACGGCCGCTTCAACAAGATCGCCGGGGCCTTCAAGCTCGATCCGGAGAATCCGTCGGCCAGCGAACTGAACGTCATCATCGAAACGGCCTCCGTGGACACGGGCAACAAGGGCCGGGATGAGCACATCCGGAGCAACGATTTCTTCAGCGCTTCGCAGTTCCCGCAGGCGACCTTCAGCAGCACGAGCATCGAGCGGGCCGGCCCCGACACCTACAGGGTCACCGGCGACCTGACCGTGAAGGGCAAGAGCAAGAGCGTAACGGTCGAAGTCAAGCACACCGGGTCGAACACCAATCGAGGCGGCAAGCAGATTTCAGGGATCGAGTCGATCTTCACGATCAACCGCTCCGACTTCGGCATTGACTACATGCCGCAGGGGCTGGGCGAAGAGGTGAAGATGATGATCAGTCTTGAAGGTGTTGCTGAGTAACCGCTTCTGAGTAATCCGTTCCCGGGAGGTTGCAGGCGCATGGTCATGCCGATGCTGCTCAGTTTTCTCTGGCCTGCCGCCTGCGGCCTTCTGGGACTCGTTCTCATCTCCTTCCTGAAGTCCGAAGCGAAAGCACGCGGCATCGTCATCACGGCAGCGGTGGCCGTCGGCTACCTTGCCGGTCACATCGCGACCCTCGGGTTTCCGAAGGAACTTGTTCCGGTCGATGCGCAGGGGCTGATCCTCCGCTGCGCTGCGGTCGCCGCGATCGCCACCGTGTTTGCGACTGCGCTGCACGGACGCGGGGCTCACCGGATGGCGCTGCTGCTGTGCGGGGTGCTTGCCGCAGCGACGCCGATTGTCGTTCTGAAATCAAGGTTCGAGTTCACCTGGACGGAGGCGGCCCAGCGGATGCAGTGGGGGGCGGCGCTGGCTGTGGCCGGCGTCGTTCTCCTGCTTACTTTTGTGCGCCTCGTCGGGCGGGAGTCGCCTCGAACTGCGGCTCTGTCGCTGGCGATGGTCTCAGGGCTGACGGCCCCGATGGCGCTCTTTTCCTCGTCAGCGTCTGACTTCCAGCTCGCGCTCGCGCTGCTGGGGGCGCTGACGCTGCCGGTTGTGTTCGTATTGGTTACCGGAAACGCCGGCGTGCTCATTCCGGCTGTCGCCGGGTTCACGGCCATTATCCTCGCCGGGCAATGGGCCAATGTGAGTTTCTATGCATCGCCGGTTCCGACGGCGATGATCATCTTCGTCGCCGCGCCGCTGCTCTTCTGGGCCGGGGAGTTCCTGCCGGGCGCGCGGCGGAGCCCTGTGCGGACGGCGCTTGTGGTCGGGCTTCCGACCGTTCCGATGCTTGTCGGTGTGACGATCAATGTCATCGAGTACGTCCGGGCCGCATCTGCCGATCCGTACGCGTACTGAGCGCGCAAAAAAAGACCCTCGAGCGGAAGCCGCACCGAGGGTCGGAAGTGCCTGAGGTTGTCCTGAGCCGGTCGCTCAGTTGATCTGCGTGTTGACGATGTTGGTCGTCCGTCCGAACTCGGCCGCCTGGATCCAGAGCATGACGTTCTGTGCGTTGGGCGGCATCGTGGAGGTGAAGACGGCATCGCCAGCCCCGTCGGCGGTCTCGATGCCGGCGAGCACGGGGTTGTTGAGGCCGATCGTGACATCAAGGAAGGGCACGTAGGTGGAACCCGGTCCGCTGAGGCTGTAGCCGAGGTAGACGTCTTCTCCCGGCGTGGCATTGGTGACGGTGGCGTTGGCAGACTGCCCGGCGAAGAGCGGGTCGACTGCGAGCGTCATGCCCGGCTCACCGGTTGCCCCGGAGACGACCAGGGCGAAGTCGGCGTCAACGGCGCCGGTCTCAAGGTGCTGATCCTCGTTGATTTCCGAGGCGATCACCTCGACGGTCCATGCCCCGGCCTGCGGACTCTGCACGAAGACGTTCTCAATCGTGTTCTTCGTGTCCGCGGAGCCGCCCGGCGTGGTCCAGTGGCTGTTGTCCATGCCGGAGTTGCCCCAGTAGATCGTGCCGGTCGGCGAGGTGACCTTCAGCGTCAGGTCGTTGATGCGGTGCAGGGTGGCGCTGGTCGTGCCGGCGGGATCTGCGTAGACCATCGTCGCCTTGAGCGAGGATTCGCCTGAGGCCACATTGACGATCGTGGAGTATGTCTGGAGTTCGCTGAGGACTTCCGATTCGTCGATGATCACGGTGCGGTCCGCCCGGTCCACCATCGGGACAAGGTCGGGCATGCCCCAGCCCTGGCGATACCGGGTGAGGTCGGTTCCGGTCAGGGAATACTGGTAGGCGGAGTTGATCAACAGCGCCTTGGCCGTGGTCATGTGGGGCCGGCTCTCGAAGACGGTTGAGCCGCCGCCGTGACCGGGGAAGACGCCCTCGTGCCACATCTGGAAGAGGAGGCCGAAGTGTCCGGCGACGATGGGGGTTGCGCCCGAGGTTCCGCCGAAGCCGGAGGTGTAGCTGGAGTCGTGGGAGTAGTCGGTGGTGAAGATCGAGTCGTAGAAGTGGGTGAGTTCCGGCTTGATGCGCCCGTCAGCGGCGGGCCCGGTGCTCGCCCCGAAGGACCAGGAGTCGTCGTTTCTGGTCAGCGTGTTGTTGTGATACAACCCGCCGACGGAGACGATGTTTTTTGCCCATGCCTCCGGACGGGAGTCCTGATTGCCGGCGTTGCTCTGGCTCTGGGTAATGAGAATGTCGTAGAGGTGGAGGATGTCATCCATCTCCATCGACGTCGAGGTGTAGGAGCGTGTGCGGCTGCCGCCCCAGGAGTTCGTCTGGAAGACCGCCTGGTAGGGACCGTCAGGATCGACGAGTTGCTCGGTGTGCAGGTAACGGTTGGTCAGGTAGTAGAAGCTGCCGGAAATCGGCTGTGCATCGGGAAGCATGCCCCGGCCGGTGGCGTTGCCGGTTCCGTCGCCGAAGACGATGCCGGTGACGCTGGTTCCGTGGTACCAGTCGCTGCTGTTGCTGCCGTGGAAGATGATCGGGTGGTGCTGGAAGTCGACGTGCGTGCTGCGGACGCCGGTGTCGAAGGCCTCGCCGCGCACGCCCTGGCCTGTGTAGCCCAGCGTCTCGACGTAGTTGGCGCCGCCGATGTCACGGGCGATGTTCATGTCCAACTCCGGCGGGCTCCACGGGTCAACCCAGGCGACCTCGTTGAAGTGCAGCACCTGGGCGAGCTGCTCCCGGCTCAGTTCCGCCTGGAAGCGGAAGCCGTCGGGAATCATGCCGGCAATCCGGCCGCCCAGCGCCGTGATCCGGTTCGCCGCAATCTGCTTCATGCGAGGGCCGCGCTCGAAGACCTGAATGTGATAGATTCCGTACTCGCTGGCCTCCACATCCTCGACCCGTTGCGGCGCGTTGGCTCCGAAGACATCGACATTTGCTCCGGCTTCCGCTTCAGCGCCGACTCCCGCCCCGTGATAGGCATCGCCGAAGAGCGAGTCGCGAACCTGCTCATCGAGGCGATAGGCCGGCTCGTAGGCGCCGACCCAGCGCACGAAGGGCAGTTCGGCGACGAGACTTCTGGCCTCGGCGTCAAGCCGCACGAGATACGCCTGATTCGGCAGGAACTTGTAGATCTCACCGCCGGCTGCGCGGATTGCCTCGCGCATCGCCTCCACGCCGGGCGTGAGCAGCTGCACGATGTAGACGTCGTTGTCCTCGCCGGCCTGAAGGTCGGGCAGAATCTCCGGCAGGGACTGCAGCGGGTCGAACTCGCGGTAGCGCAGCATCAGCCGGTAGTCGGCGGCGCGCTCATCGCTCCAGGTCTGTCCCCCGTCAGCGCTGATTCGGTAGTGCGTCCGCAGGATGCCGGAGGCGTCGTCCTGGTCGAAGAGGCGGATGATGGTCTGGCCGCCGTCCAGGAGGATGGTCTGTTCACCGGAGTGGTCGAGGAGAACGGTCGAAGTTGCAGTCTCACCCGACCAGGCGGGGGCAAGACCGATGACGCCGACAGCCAGCAGGCTGAGGGCGGCGGAGGTGGCGGTTGTCGGAAGGCGGTGGCGCATCTCGGCTCCTTTTGTTGTGTTCATGCTCTGAATCAGCCAAAAGACAGGAATCCGGCGTCCGGGCCGGTCCGGCTCTCCAATGTAACGGGACAACCCGAATCCTGCAACACTTCTTCCCGGACTTGCCTTCCTTTTTCGCCTTTCGGCCATCCTGAGGGTTGTGTGATGGTTCGGTTTCGGTATCCTGATCTTCGGGATCATGCTTTCGGGAGCCGACGCCATGCCGCGCCGCCGTCCAGAGTTCGCCTTCACGCTGATCGAGCTATTGGTCGTCATCTCCATCATTGCCCTGCTGATCGGGCTTCTGCTGCCTGCGCTGAGCCGTGCCCGGCAGTCGGCCAATTCCGCCGCCTGCCTCTCCAACATCCGCCAACTGGGTCTGGGATTCTTCAATTACGCGGATGTCCACGGCGTCATTCCCGGACTCGGACCGCACATGGAACTCGACTGGTCGGGACGGTGGCAGTTTGAAAACCCGCCGCCCGGCACGGAGTATCGAACACCTCTCGAAGCTGGCCTCATCTACGAGTTCATCAACCGCCGTGACGATGTCGTGGAGTGCCCGCAGGCCAAGCGGCTCGCCAACCACTACTTCGACTACACCATGCAGGCCCGTATGGGCGGCGCCCGGACTGACCTGCACTGGCGCATGCTCTACCCCGTGGACGGCTTCACGCAGACGGCCGAGCGGAAGTACTTCCAGGCCCTTCCCATTCTCATCGAGGAGGATGAACGCTGGTACAACTCGGTCTACGACGACGCCGTCTGGGCCTACGACGACCAGATATCGGTACGACACTCCGGCAAGGGGTCGCTCGGGTACCTTGACGGCTCGGCATCGTTCTTCGAATCTCCGAAGGGGCCTGATCCGCTCAAAGAGGAAATCAACGATCTCGAGTCGCGTAACCTCCGTCTGCTTGTCGGGCGCAAGGAGTATCCCGTCCACTTCCACAGCACCTTCGGATGGGTCAATCGTCCCAAGTGAGTCCGTCACGTCGCATTCCTAGACTACCGGCTCATGGCCTCTCCCTCCCCACTTGAAGACCGGCATCGCCGCGCCCGTGCGGAGTTCATCGCCGTCTCCGCCTCGCCTGACGGTGGGGGCGAGCCGCGCGAGGTCCGCCTTGTCTCCACCTTCGGTGAGCCGCAGGCCGAGTACGCCGCGATCCGCAAGGCCGCGGGACTGCTTGACTCGCCTCACCGGGCCTGCCTGATGGTTACCGGCACGGATCGAATCGACTTTCTGGAGCGCCTCCTGACCAACGGCCTGCGCGATCTGGCTCCGGGCCGTTCCCGCCGCGCCTTCTGGACGAACCGCCAGGGGCGCATCCAGGCCGATCTGACCGTCATCGCGCTGCCCGATGCCCTCATGCTTGATCTCGACCTCTTCCGAGTGAATGCCCTGCAGGCCGGGCTCGATGCCCTCCTCTTTTCCGAAGATGTCGCAATCGAAGACCAGTCGCACCGCCTCCACCGGCTCTCGCTCTTCGGTCCCGCCTGCGCTGATCTGCTCGCTGGCGTCTTCCCGGGAAGCGCCGACCTCCTTCTGCAGTTCGCGCCAGAGGATGCGATTGTCATCGACTCCGAAGGGCCGGTCGTTGCCTGGCGGAACGACTCCACGGGTGAGCCGGGCTTCGACCTGGCATTTCCCGCCGATCGGGCCGATGCGCTCTGGGACGATCTGCTGGAGGCCGGACTGCCGCGCGGGCTTCGCACCATCGGCTGGCACGCCTGGAACGTCGCCCGCATTGAAGCGGGCACGCCCATCTACCTGGTTGACTTCGGACCCGACAGTCTCCCGGCCGAGACGGGGCTGCTGGAGGTTGCCGTCTCCTTCCGCAAGGGTTGCTATCCCGGTCAGGAGGTGATCACGCGCATGCACAACCTCGGCAAGCCCGCGCGGAGACTCGTGGGCCTGAAGATCCGCGGCGGCGCCCTTCCCGATTCTGGAGCGGCAGTGATGTCCGGTACCGATGAGTCAGCCGTCGTCGGCGCCGTCACCAGTGCAGCGCCGAGCCCGATGCTCGGCAATACGCCGGTGGCTTTTGCCATGATGCGGTACTCATCGTCGGAGCCGGGCACGGAGGTGTCTGTTGAGGCCGAGGGTCAGCGCGTGCCGGCCGTTGTCGGGCCGCTTCGTTTCCTGCCGCAGGGCCGGTGATCTCGGTCAGTGAACGTCGCGCATACCCACAGGCGGATCAAGCACTTCCTTCAGCATGATCGCCTGCCGCCACTGCTCCCGACTCAGGCCGACAAGATTAATCTTTGCCGAATTTTGTGACGGTACGACGGGGGCAAGGCCCGTTCGCCGTGATTCGACGACCGAACCGACGATCTCGGCCGCGGCTCGTGCCACGCTCGGCATCGGCTGTGCCGTCGCGCGCTGCGAGGCGCGATTCCGTCCACCACCCTGCACACGCTGCGGCCCCTGCGCCTGTTGCGCCCGGTTGCGTGCAGCGGACCCGGTTGCTCCGGCTGCAGGAGATGAGGTGCGTCCCGCCCGGCCCCCCGATTTTGTGCCGCGGCTCTGCTGCGCCTGGCCGCCGCGGAGGTTCAGCATTTGCGGCAGGCCCGCCTGCTGCGCCAGTCGTTCCAGCTCGGCCCGTCGGGCCATCCATGCAGCGAGCTCTGCCTGCCGGCGGGCGGTGATCGCCTCCTGGCTGGCTCGCACTTCCTGTTGCGCCTGCGGTGTCGGCTGCGACGGGACCGGCCGCCCCTCCAGTTCCGCCTTGAGCCGGGCCTGCTCCATCTGCCGGCGAGCGGTCCGCTCCCGCTGCTTCTTCGCGGCGGCGGAGAACGCCTTGGCGATCGGCGGTCCGAAGAAGACCGCCAGCACGAAGAGAAGTTGAATCAGTCCCGACAGACTCACGAATCGGCCCCTGCAGGTGTGTCTGAAGCATGATAGCCGCCCGACCGCTCCTGCTGCAGCCGCACAATCGGGATGGTTCCCCCGGGTCCGGTCCAGGTGAAGTCGGCGTCGTAGACCTTTCGCAGCACGGACGCCGTCATGACCTCCGAGATTGATCCCATGGCAACCAGTTGTCCCTCCCGCAGGCACCAGGCGTAATCGGCCCATCTGGCCGCCAGCGAGAGGTCATGCAGAACCGTCACGACGCAGGCCCCGCGCGCCGCAGTGGCCCGGAGGAGTGTCGCCGTTTCCGCCACATGGCGTGCATCAAGGGCTGAGAAGGGCTCATCAAGGAGCAGCGCCTGTCCCTCGCCGGCACGATGCAGCTGCGCCAGCGCCCGGGCAAGCGCCGTCCGCTGCTGCTGGCCGGCGCTCAGTTCCGGCCATTTCCGGTCGGCGATGCCTGCGACATCGCACAATTCCATGGCCTCCTGCACCGCCGCCTTCCCGCCTCTGGTCGAGTAGGTTCCGAGTGTCACGACTTCGCGAACCGAGAAGGGGGCATCCACCCCCGGACGCTGCGGGACATACGCCAGCCGACGCGCCCGCTCGGCCGGGTGAAGGTCAGCCACAGCTTGCCCGTGAATCAGCGCTGCCCCTTGGTGTGGCGTCAACGCACCGGCCAATACGCGAAGCAGCGTGGTCTTACCGGCAGCGTTGGCTCCAAGGATGGCCGTGATCGCACTGGCCGGGGCCGAGGCGCTGACACCGCGCAAGACCGGATCGGCAGTCGAATCGAATGCGAAGGTGATGCCGCGCGCTTCCATCGTCATGAGGTCAGCCCTCGTGAACGCCGCAGCAGCCAGATGAAGAAGGGTCCGCCGATGGCGCTGGTCAGCACGCCGATCGGAAGCGGCGCGCCGGAGGCCGGGATCAGCAGCACAGCCGTGTCCGCAACCAGCAGGAGGATGGCAGCCAGCAGCGCCGAGGCCGGAAGGAGCAGCCGGTGGCGCGGTCCGACGAGCATCCGACCAACGTGCGGAGCCACGAGGCCGACGAACCCGATCGGGCCGGCCAGAAAGACCGAGAAGGCTGTCAGCACACCGGCGATGATGAAGAGGTGCAGCCGAAGCCGTCCGATCGGGGCGCCGACGCTGACGGCCTCATCCTCACTGAGCATACCCGCATCCATAGTCCGGCTCATCGCTGTTGCGAGCACCAGTCCGGTCAGTCCGGCTCCAAGAACGGCGAGCACGGGCGGCCAGGGCGTCAGCTGGCTGATTCTCCCCATCATCCACCGCACCAGGGCGTCGGTGTCCCGCGCCGGGGCGAAGTGCTGGCAGGCCATAATGCCGGCCGCCGCGATGGCGCTGACCATGACCCCGACGAGCAGGAGACTCACGCCGTCAAGCACGCCGCGCCGCCGGCTCAGGCCGTAGACAATCCAGAGCGTGCCGATGCCGCCAAGCACGGCCCCGAGCGATTCGCTCCACCACGGCCCGGGTCCGGAAGCGTTTCGCATCAGGATCTGGGAGATGGCCACGCCGAGGCCCGCGCCCGCGCTCAGGCCGAGGATGTAGGGGCTTGCCAGCGGGTTTCGCAGCAGCGCCTGAAGGCAGACACCGCTGACACCGAGGCAGATGCCGACGCCCGCAGCGCTGACGACGCTGATCAATCGCAGTGTCCGGATCGTCGCGTGATCCGGCCAGCCGAACTCCTCGCCGACGAGCATCCGCGCTGCAGCGGCCGTCGCACACGCGCCTGCAAGAGCAAGACAGATCAGCGCGGGTCGCCTCACGGCCGATGCTCCAGCCCGCGTCGGAGCAGTGCGAAGACCTCCGCCTGCGAGGCCCCCGGGAGAAGCGCCTGCGGATGCTCCACCACGATCACCCGTTCACTCTTGATCGCCTGCAGCGGGAGGCGAACGAGCGGTCCGAGATCGTCGGCTCGGAACTCGTTGCGCACACGGGCTTCTGCGCCCTCGCGGATGACAATCAGCGTCTCCGGGTTCAGCGACATCAGCGTCTCGGCTGGAAGTTCCTGCCACGCCGGTCCCTGAGCGAGCGCGTTCTCCACGCCCATCGCGGCCAGGGCCTCCGTGACGTAACTGCCCGGGCCGTAGCACCAGATCGGGTCGACTTCGAAGAGGGCAATGGCTCGTCCCCACAGGCCGGCGTTGTCCAGGGGCGCCAGTGCGGTTTCGAGTTCTGCAATCGCTGATTTCGCTTCCATGCGAGCGCGGTCGCGAAGGTCGGGTTCGCCGGCGAAGGTCAGCGATTCGGGAAGGCCCTCGATTGCCTGTCGGAGATCGGTCAGGCCGTCAATCTGCAGGTTCACGATGTTCCAGCCCCGCTCTTCGGCGATCTCAATCAGCCGCGGCGGCAGGTCGCGATTGGCCGCCTGCAGCACCAGGTCGCTCGGGCGCAGTTGCAGGATCGCCTCCAGGTTGAGGTTCAGCAGATCGCCGACCCGGGGCACATCCTCGGCCAGTTGCCGCTCATACTGGTCCCGCCCCACAATCGCCGACTCGACGCCGAGATGGATCAGGATGTCCGTCAGTGCCGGGCTGAGGCAGACGATTCGGAACTCCGGCTCGGAAACCGGTGTCTCCTCGTCGTCCCGGTCGGCGCAGCCACCGGCCCACAAGGCCAAAACCACCGCCCAGAGGAGGGGCGGGAGAATTGAGGAAGTGGGGGGGTTTGACGATCGCATCATCCGCATCGTACAGTCCCGCTGTCGGCCGTCACCAGTTCCGGACGGGGAAAGATAGTCCGCCCGAACCCATTCAAAGAGGACGCATGACCGCTCACGTTGATCCCACAGCCGCCGAATCCCTCGCCATCGAAGCCGCACGGCTGATGAGCGATCTCAAGTGTGAAGAAGTTGTCGTCCTTGACGTCCGTGGCTTCAGCCAGGTGACGGACTACGTCGTCATCGGCTCGGGCACCAGCGCCCGGCAGATCCTCTCCGTGGCCGAGGATGTCGGCGAACTGGGCGACGGCAACGGGTTTCCGGTCTTCAACTCCGCACGGGAGAATGTCGGCAACTGGTCCATCGTCGATTTCGTGCAGGTCACCGTTCACCTGTTTGAGCCCAACACCCGCGCCTTCTACGACCTCGAGCACCTCTTTCCCGACGCCCGGCGCGTCGACTGGCGAAACGGCCGCACCCGCCCGGCATGACGCCCCTGACGCCCTCGTATGATTCCCGGTTCCGTCCCGTCGCGTTGTGCCCGGAGCCGCCATGAATTCGCGCGGAATCTCACTCGCCAACAAGTGTCAGATTCTCTTCGGGCTCGCCGTCCTGCTCATTCTGACAGCGGCCCTCTCGGTTCCGTGGCTGCGCATGCAGCGGATGGTCAGCGACAGCCGCTACGACGCCCTCCGCCTCATCGCCGACGCCTGGCGGCAGGAGGCGCTCACCCTTCCGACGCCAGTGCTCGCCGGCGACCGAACGCTGGACAATCTTCGCGAAGCCGGCTCCCCCGACCTCGCAGCCGCGATTATCCCCGCTGATCGTCTCCCTGCAATCGCAGAGTCGGAACCCCTGCTCGCTGACGCCCTTCATCGCCTCGATGATGCTGAACCGGAGCCGTGGTTTGCCTCCGACCCCGCCGATCAGGGCCGCACGCGCTACCTCGCCCTTCTGCCCCTCTCCCGCGCAGAACTTCGCGCCCTCGATGATCCCGAGGCCGCCGCACTGGCCGACCTCAACCCTCAGTCGCCCGGGCCGGCCGCCTGGCTTTGCCTCCAGTCCCGGGCCGAAGCGGTTCGCGATGAAGTCTCCAACAACCGCACCTACATCCTGCTTGCCGGCATCCTCGCCGGGTTTCTGGCCATCCTCGTCTTCTACGTCATCACCACACGGCTGATCCTCTCCCCGGTCCGCATCCTGCGCGAAACCGCCGAGCGCGTCTCCCGGGGCGACCTCAACATCCGCTCCGACATCCCCACCGGCGACGAGTTTCAGGAGCTCTCCGACACCTTCAACCTCATGCTCACCAACCTCAAGTCCAGCCAGGACCAGCTGCGGCAGATCAACAAGAGCATGGACCTCAAACTCGCTGAGCTCGCCGAGACCAACGTCATGCTCAACGAGTCCAACCGCCTCAAAAGCGAGTTCCTCGCTAACGTCTCCCACGAGCTCCGCACACCCCTCAACTCCATCATCGGCTTTGCGGAGGTCATCGCCGACACCCCCGAGCCCGACCCGGATGATCCACTGGCCGCCAAGCGCCGCCGCTATCTCGAGAACATCCTCGCTTCAGGCCGCTCCCTCCTCGCGCTGATCAATGACCTGCTGGACCTCGCCAAGATCGAAGCCGGCCGCATGGAGGTCCAGCCCGAGCCCACCTCGGTCGCCGAAGTCTGCGAGGCCATCGCCACGCTCATGCGCCCCCAGGCCGACAAGAAGCATCTCACCCTCTCGGTCAATATCTCCCAGTCGGTCCCGTCCATTGAGACCGACCCCGCCAAGTTCCAGCAGATCGTCTTCAACCTCGTCTCAAACGCCGTCAAGTTCACGCCCGAACACGGCTCGGTCACCATTTCTGCCCAGCGCGAATGGCGAACCGAGGCCGGCGACATGATCCGCATCAGCGTTGCCGACACCGGCCCGGGCATCCGCCCCGAGGATCAGCAGATCATCTTCGAGAAGTTCCGCCAGATCGACGCCAGCCACACCCGGCACTTCGCAGGGACCGGCCTGGGTCTTGCCATCTGTCGGGAACTGGCCACGCTCCTGGGAGGATCGATTGCGCTGGAGAGCGAACCCGGCCGCGGCACGACCTTCCACCTTCGCCTGCCCCTGGTCTTCACCCCGGTCCGCCCGCAGTCGCTTATCCCCGCCTGAGACTTACGCCTCCCCGCCCGACGGATGCGGCAGGTCCGCTTCGCCCAGCAGCGTGAAGTTCTTCTTGCGCAGAATCTGTCCGGCCAGCACGTGGTCATCAACCGCGATCGCGATCGTCGGGTTGCCGTTAGGTCGCAGCATCAGCGGGTAGGCAAAACGGATGTTCAACTCCGCGTTGAGCAGGTACAGGCAGAGACTCGTCAGCGAGTGGCTGCGGCCCAGCTCGACGATGAGCACGCTCATCTCGCTGAAAGCCAGCGACCGCCCCCGCAGAAGTCGCCGCGCCACCTCCGAATTGCTGGTGATGATCCGCACCACGGCATAGTCTGAGGCGTCCACCACGCTCAGCGCACACATCTGCAGCGCTGCATCATCCTCGAACAACTTCAGCAGGTCGTGCAGCTTCCCCACGCGGTTATCCAGAAACACGCTGAACTGCTGCACAACCGGCGGGGAATACCCCTGCGACGTTTCCATGGGAGGCATCTGGCTCATGACTCTTCCACAGCAGACCACGATCCCGCCCGACTCCGGGCAACCCCCAGAATACCCGATAATCCCTCAGCAGGAAACCGCAAAAGGTACAATTACCGCCAAATCATTCGGCCCCGCTCACCGGCTCCACGAAATCAATCGTCCCCCGGGGCCGCGTCAGCCCCGCCGCCTCCGCCCGCTCCAGAAACGTCTGCACCCCCGCCCGCCCCCGCGCCCCGAGGTCCACCGTCAGCCGGTTGACGTACATCGAGACAAACCGGTCCGCCAGCTCACGGTCCAGCCCCCGCCCGAACCGCAGGGCGAATTCCACCGCCTCCTCCCGGTGCTCCAGCGCATAGCGGATCGACCGCAGCTGCGCCGTGGCGATCTCCGCCAGCGTCCCCGCCCCATACTGCGCCTCCAGATCACGCCGGATCGCGTTGCCCCCCAGCGGCAGGGGCAGATCCGTCTCCCCCGTCCACCACTCCCCAAGATCGACGGCGCAGTGCAACCCCTGACTCTCGTGGGTCAGTTGCCCCTCGTGTATCAGCACCCCCGCCTCCGCCCGCCCCGCAAGCACCTCCTCGGCGATGCGGTCAAAGGGAACCTCCCGCGCTGCAAACTCTCCCAGCAACAGCGAGGTTGCCAGAAACGCACTCGTCCGCCTCCCGGGAACGGCAATCGTCACCGCCGACAGATGTCCCCGCAGCCACTCCAGGTCGCGCTCCCCCGACGCCGTGACGATCCGAGGCCCGTACGCCTCCCCAAGCGACGCCCCGCACGTCGTCAACGCATAGCGGTCCGCCACCCCCGGCAACGCCGCAATCGAAAGGGCTGTCACCTCCAGATCGCCGACCTCCGCCGCCCTGCGGTTGAGCGTCTCGATGTCTTCTGCAATGGTCACATACCGGAACCGCCCCGTCTCCACCAGCGGCTCGCCCCCGTCAATCCCCGTCAGCGGGAACCACATGAAGGCATCATCCGGGTCAGGCGAATGCCCGATCCGGATCACCGGCTTCGATCCGTGCTGCTTCTCCGCGGTGCTCACGCTGCATCATTGTACCGCAACGCTCGACTCGCAAGTGG
>CAZPFK010000017.1:0-45236 GCA_964585855.1 uncultured Vicinamibacteraceae bacterium | reverse complement strand
CAGATCCTCAACCTGCTGGATGACCTTCAGCAGGAGTTCGGCCTCTCCTACCTCATCATCAGCCACGACATGGCGGTGATCAACCACGTCTGCGACCGCATCGCCGTGATGTACCAGGGGCGGATCGTGGAGGAAAACGACAGCAAGTCGATCCTGCGAAACCCGCAGCACCCCTACACCAAGGCCCTGCTCTCGGCCGTGCCCGAGGCCGACCCGAGGCGGAAGAAGCAGCGGATGGCGTATTCGGCGGAGGGGGAATCGAGCGTCGTGGTGGAAACCGCCTGAGGGGCATTGCGTCGGGGGCGGGTTTTCCGGTACACTGCCGGTATGACACCCTTCACCTACGACTTTCCGTATTCGTCGCAGCGCATGCCCGTCTTCGCGGCTAACGCCGTGGCCACCAGTCAGCCGCTGGCGGCACAGGCGGGTCTGGAGATGCTCCGCCGGGGAGGCACCGCCGCCGATGCCGCAGTTGCAACGGCCGCAGCCCTCTCCGTCGTCGAGCCGACGAGCAACGGCATCGGGGCTGACAACTTCGCGCTGGTCTGGGCCGGCGGGGGTCTGCACGGGCTGAACGGCTCCGGGCGTTCCGGCTCGCTGATGACGCCGGAGCGATTTTCCGGGGAGAGGACGATTCCGTTTGCGGGGTGGTCGGGGATTACCGTTCCCGGGGCGGTCTCGGGGTGGGTGGAGACGTGGAAGAAGTTCGGCCGGCTTCCATTGGCAGAGGTGCTCGCGCCGGCGATTCACTACGCGCGGGATGGCTTTCTGGTCAGTCCGCAGACGGGGTACTACTGGAATCGCGGAGCGCGGAGCTACCGGGGTGAGCGCTTTGCGGAGTGGCAGAAGACCTTTGCGCCAAAGGGCGACGCGCCGGGCGTGGGTGAGCACTTCGCGTCAGAGAATCACGCGCGCACTTTGGAGGCGATCGCACAGAGCGGTGGCGAGGACTTCTACCGGGGCGAGATTGCAAAGGCGATCGCCGCGGCATCAGCGGCTGACGGCGGCTTCCTGACAGCGCAGGACCTCGCAGAGCACCGGGCCGAGTGGGTTCGGCCGATCTCGGTGGACTATCGCGGCTACTTGCTGCACGAGATTCCACCCAACGGGCAGGGGCTTGCGGCGTTAATCATGCTGGGGATTCTGCGCGAGTTTGACCTCAAAGCGCACCCGGTGGACTCGGTGGAAAGTCTGCACCTGCAGATCGAGGCGATGAAGCTCGCCTTCGCCGACGGCCACCGCTACATCGCCGATCCCGCCTTCATGGATGTCGCCGTCGAAGAACTGCTCGAGCCGGCGTACCTGAAGAGCCGGGCCGCGCTGATCCGCACCGATGCAGCGCAGGATTTCGCCCACGGCTCGCCGAAGGAGGGCGGGACGGTGTACCTGACGGCGGCCGATGCCGAGGGCATGATGGTCTCGTTCATCCAGAGCAACTACACGGGTTTCGGCTCCGGCGTCGTCGTTCCCGGCACGGGCATTGCAATGCAGAATCGCGGCTGCTGCTTCACGCTCGAAGAAGGTCATCCCAACCAGGTGGGCCCGCGCAAGCGGCCGTACCACACGATCATTCCTGCCTTTGTCACCAAGCGCGATGCGAACGGGCACGAGATGCCGGTGATGTCGTTTGGGGTGATGGGCGGCTTCATGCAGCCGCAGGGCCATGCGCAGGTGCTCTTGCGGATCGTCGATTACGGGCAGAACCCGCAGGCAGCGCTGGATGCGCCGCGCTGGCAGGTCACCGAGGGGCGCAGCGTGAGCATCGAGCCGGGCTTTCCGGAGGAGGTGTACGCCGGACTTGAGTCGCTCGGCCACGATGTGGACCGGGCGCGGGCGCGCACCGTCTCGCACGGGCGCGGGCAGATTCTCTGGAAACTCGAAGGCGGCTACCTCGCCGCCAGCGACCTGCGCAGCGACGGGCAGGCCGTGGGCTTCTGACCCGCTCAGCCCCAGGCGGGGCGATCGACGGTGCGATCATTGCGCACGTTGCCGGTGTTGAGCGTGGTGTTCGGCTCAACGAGCAGGACATGGACCTCGCCTTCTGCAACCGGGCGGTGCTCGACGCCGCGCGGGACGATGATCATTTCTCCCTCGCCGACGGTCTCGGTGTGGTCGCGGAACTCCATGCGCAGCGTTCCCTTGAGCACGAGGAAGAGTTCATCTTCCTGCTCGTGGTGATGCCAGATGAACTCGCCCTCGAGTTTTGCGATCTTCACGTGGCACTCGTTGACGGCCCCGAGGATCATCGGCGTCCAGGGCCTTGCGACGGAGCGAAACTTCTCGGCGAGGTTGATCGTCTGCGGCATGGCACGCTCCCGAAGCGAATTCAGAACTTCCAGATGAAGGGTATGAGCGCGCAGGTGGTGATCGCGAGGATGAGGTTCAGCAGACCGCCGACTTTGAGGAAGTCGGTGAAGCGGTAGCCGCCGGGACCGTAGACCATCATGTTGGTCTGGTAGCCGATGGGCGTGGCGAAGGAGGCGGAGCCGGCCATCATGATCGCAAAGACGAAGGGGAGGAAGCTGACGCCGAGTTGCTGCGCGATGGAGAGGGCGATGGGGAAGACAAGGGCGACGGCGCCGTTGTTGGTGATCATCTCGGTCATGAACATGGTGACGAGGTAGACGGCAATCAGCGCTGCCCAGGGGTGGTCGCCGGCGATTCCAAGCGCAGCGTCGGCAACAACCTGTGCTGCGCCGGAGACCTCGATGGCGGTACCCAGCCCCAGGGCTGCGCCAATGACGACAAGAACGGACCAGTCCACGCCGCTGCGTGCCTCGCTGATCGTGCAGCAGCGCGTCGCGATCATCAGTCCCGAAGCGACCAGGGCGGCCACCAGCATGTCCACCCATCCGAAGGAGGCGGCGACGACCATCGCCACGAGAATGGCGATCGCCAGCGGCGCACGCTGATGACGGCGCGGCGTCGAATCCGCCAGCGGGCTGACCAGCAGGAAATCGCGACTGTTGCGGTAGCGCAGCGCGAACTCGCCATCGGCCTCGACGAGCACGGTGTCGCCCGGTCGCAGCTCGATGTCGCCGAGGCGGCCGGGGATGCGCCGGCCGTCGCGCGTGACGGCGAGGACGACGCCCTGGTAGCGGTTGCGGAAACGCCCTTCGCGAATGGTGCGGCCGTTGAGCGGCGAGGAGGGTGAGATCACCGCCTCGAAGAGTCGCCGGCGGAAGCGCGGTGAGGAGAGTTTGAAGACCTGGTCGGTGGCCGGCTCCAGCCCGCGCAGGCGCTGGACATCGCGGATGGCGTCGACGATGCCGGCAAAGACCAGACGGTCGCCGGCGCGAAGCGTCTGCTCAGGGCTGACGGCTCCGAGGGTCTCATCGCCGCGCTCGACGTCCACGAGGTAGCAGCCGGGGAGGTTGCGCAGGCCGGCCTCATGGATGGACTTGCCGTCCAGTGGGCTGCCGGCCGGAATGACGAGCTCAAGGGTGTACTCACGGGGGTCGGCGATTGCCTCTTCGCGGGAGCCGCGATCGGGGAGCAATTTCGGGGCAATGAGGATCAGGTACGCGCCGCCGACCAGTGCGGCCGGTATGCCGATCCAGGTGATGTCGAACATCTTCAGCGGCGGCAGGTCGGTGTGGGCGATGACAAGGCCGGCGACGACGAGGTTGGTGCTGGTGCCGATCAGCGAGCAGGTTCCGCCGAGGATGGCTGCGTAACTGAGCGGCATCATCAGTTTGGAGGGTGAGAAGCGAAGGCGTTTCGACCAGTCGTTGATCGCGGGGATCATCATCGCCACCAGCGGCGTGTTGTTCATGAAGGCGCTGGCTGAGGTCACGGGCAGAAAGATGCGAGTGATCGCCCCTCGCACGGTTTTCGGGCGGCCCAGCAGGCGAGCGGCGATCCAGTCGATGGCGCCGGTCTCCTGCAGGCCGACGACGACGATGAACATGACGGCCACGGTCGCCAGGCCGGTGTTGCCGAAGCCGCTGAAGGCGTCGCGGACGGACATGACGCCGATCTGCCACGAGCCGTCGACCGGCACGGGGACGACCAGGAGCACCGTCAGCGCGCCCAGCAGCACGGCATCGGCGGCGATGCGGGTGAACGCCAGGGTCAGCAGGAGCGCAACGACGACAACCAGCACGATCAGGGCAGAGAGTTCCATGACCGGGATGTGCAATCCCGGTGCCGTCGCTGGAAGGGCGTCTCGGGGCATGAATTCACATATAACCGTGAAATATCACGGATACATCCGTGATATTTACTTGGACACAGCATATGATCTGGTCATGGAGCCATTCCGGGAACTCCTGCTTTCGGTCTGGCGGGAGGCGTGCCGACACATCGACATCGCCGAGTCCACCGCTGCCGTCAGCGAACTGCTCACCCCCCTGCTGCCGGTGAACCTCCTGATCGTGCGCCGATTCGATCCCGCTCACCGGTTGATGGAGACGGTCGGCATGGGCGGGTCGGCGGTGACCGGCGAGGTTCCGGCCGAGCGACAGACGATGTCGGAGTCTCGTGCCCGGGCGTTTGTCGCCTGGGTCCGCTCCGGACGACTGCAACGACATAGCGGAGAGTCGGACCGGCTCCCGATTCCCTGGGCATTGCCTGCCGGGGCATCGGAGGAGGCGCTGGCGGGTCCGCTGACCAGCGAACACGGGACGATGGGAGTGGTGATCCTCGCAGGTGCGGGGATGAATCGCCTGAACTCGAAGCAGCAGCAGGCGGTGACCATGCTGCTGGAGCCGCTCTCGGCGGCACTGGAGAATCACGTTCGCCTCCATGAACTCAGCGCCCTGCGCGCTGCGGCGGAGGCCGACCGCCGATCGCTGTTGCAACGACTCGGGCGGGATGAGATCGTCGAGGACATTGTCGGCGCCGAGGGCGGGCTCCGCGGCGTGATGGAGCGCGTCGACCTCGTGGCCCCCTCGGACGCCCCGGTGCTGCTGCTGGGGGAGACGGGGTCCGGCAAGGAAGTCGTCGCGCGTGCCGTGCATGCCCGATCACCCCGATCAGGAGGACCGTTTGTCCGTGTCAACTGTGGAGCGATCCCGCCGGAACTGATCGACTCGGAACTCTTCGGGCATGAGCGCGGCGCGTTTACGGGGGCCTCGGCAACGCGGCGGGGCTGGTTTGAGCGGGCCGATGAGGGGACGCTGCTTCTGGACGAAATTGGTGATCTTCCTCCAGCGGCACAGGTCCGGCTGCTGCGGATTCTTCAAGAGGGAACGTTTGAGCGCGTCGGCGGCGAGGAGACGCTGCATGCCGATGTGCGCATCATCTCCGCGACGCACCGTGACCTGCCGGCTCTGGTGCAGGCGGGAAAGTTCCGCGAGGACCTGTGGTATCGGATCGCGGTCTTTCCCATCGTCATCCCCCCGCTGCGCGAGCATCGCGATGACATTCCCGGTCTGGCGGCGTACTTCATCGAACGGGCGGCCCGGCGATTCGGGCTGCACGCACCCGCGGTGTCACCTGAGCAGATTGCCCTGCTTCAGGCGTATGACTGGCCGGGCAATGTGCGCGAGTTCGCCAGCGTCATCGACCGGGCTGTCATTCTGGGCGACGGAGAGACACTGGACGTCCGGGCGGCGCTGGGCGAGGGGCGGGAGAGAACGCCGGGGCGAACATCGGTCGAGACGTCTGCGACGTCTGACGTCGGGACACTGGATGATGCGATGCGCTCGCACATTGTGCGCGCCCTGGAGCGAACCCGCGGGCGCATTGAGGGACCGGATGGCGCGGCGTCGCTGCTTGCGATCAATCCGCACACGCTCCGTGCCCGCATGCGGAAACTCGGCATCGACTGGGCTGCATACCGGCCGCAGTGACTCGCTTACTTCTTCCCGTCCTTACCGGCGATGAAGCGCAGCATGTCAACGAGGCGGTGCGAATAGCCCATCTCGTTGTCGTACCAGGAGACGACCTTGAAGAACTGGTCGTTGAGCTCGATGCCGGCCCCGGCGTCGAAGATCGAGGAGTGCGGGTCACCGATGAAGTCACTGGAGACGACTTCCTCCTCGGTGTAGCCCAGAACTCCCTTCATGGCGCCCTCGGAGGCCTTCTTCATCGCAGCGTTGATCGCCGCCAGCGAGGTCTTCTTGTCGGTCTTGAAGGTGAGGTCCACGGCGGAGACGTCGGCCGTCGGCACCCGGAAGGACATACCGGTGAGTTTGCCCTTCAGCGCGGGGATGCAGAGGGTGACGGCCTTGGCGGCGCCGGTGGAGGCGGGGATGATGTTCTGGTAGGCATTGCGGCCGCCGCGCCAGTCCTTCCTGCTCGGCCCATCTTGCGTGGGCTGGGTGGCAGTGACGGCGTGGACGGTGGTCATAAGGCCCTCGGCGAGGCCGAACTCCTCGTGGATGACCTTGGCGATGGGGGCGAGGCAGTTGGTGGTGCAGGAGGCGTTGGAGATGATGGTGTGCTTTGCGGGGTCGAAGGTTTCGTGGTTGACCTTGTAAGCGAAGGTGGGGATCTTGTCGGTCGACTTGGTTGGGGCGGAGAGGATAACGCGCTTGCAGCCGCCGCTGAGGTGCTTGGAGGCGCCTTCGAAGTCGGTGAAGAGGCCGGTGGACTCGATGACGTAATCGACGCCGAGGTCCTTCCAGGGCAGGTTGCCGGGATCGCGTTCGGCGAAGGTTTTGACGGTCTGGCCGTTGACGGTGAACTCGGTCTCGGTGGCGGTGACGGTGGCCGGAAGGCGGCCGTGAACCGTGTCGTGCTTGAGGAGGTAGGCAAGGTTATCGGCGGGGACGAGGTCGTTGACGGCGACGACCTCGACGCCTCCCTGCTGGAAAGCAGCGCGGAAGAAGAGACGACCGATGCGACCGAACCCGTTGATGCCGACGCGAATGGCCATGATGGCGGCTCCTGTCTGGACTCTGAGCGGGCGGAGGGCGGGCCCGTTGTGCAGGTGTGAAAAGAAGGCGTGAGCGTAGAGAGGGGTGGGGGCGGGATCAAACGGCAGCGGGGCTCTGCAGGGTGAAGTGCTTGAATTCAGCGTGGATCGGGCTACGCTGCGCAGAGTTCGTGGGATCTGGAAACTGTTGGTTGGTGGCGCAAGCCAGGGAGAGGTTCGCGATGGATATCGACTGGGAACTGGATTTGCTGCAGACGCACAAGATGCTGCGGGTCGTGGAGTACTCTGTGGAAGTCGATGAGGCGATGCACGAGCGCGGCAAGGCCGCCTGCGAGGTCCTCAACCGGCACTTCATGCACAAGAGGATCGACGAGTGGCGCGGCAACACCGAGGCACTGGATGAGATGATTCGCCGCCTGGATGACATCATCGCCCATGCCGGCGGGGAGCGGATCAAGGACCCGGTGCGCGTCTTTACGCGAGTCTCTGAGGGTTTCAAGGAGATCCGTGCGGAAGCGGGGAGCCGCAGCGGGGCGTGAGCGGAAAAGTTTCCTGTGATTTCACATTTTGCGGATCCGATTCGTCGCCTCTCCGCTATAGTGTGAGTGCCCGACGGACGGATGAGTGGACAGCGTGCGCGCACAGAATGCCAGGTGCGGTCGCACGTTGTGTGTTTTTGGGCCGGCCGCGCCCCACCCGATGACCCGCCCGGGATTGCGGCGGTGACCATCACGAGGTTGACTCGGCCTCGAGAGAAACGAAAGGAATCCGGCCATGCATCGCGCTCTGCGATCGTCCCGACCGCTGCCCACCCGCGCCTTCACGCTCATCGAGCTGCTGGTTGTCATCGGCATCATCGTGCTTTTGATCGGCCTGCTGCTGCCGGCGCTGGCCAGCGTCCGCCGCACCGCCCAGGCGACCGAAACCGAGACGCTGATGACGGAGTTCAGCAACGCCGCCCTCTCCTTCGAGATGCAGGTCGGCCGGCTTCCGGGCTTCCTCAGCGAGCGGGAGCTGGCGTCAGGCCGGCGGTATGAGTACCTCAGCGGCACTGAGAACACGCTGATTGAACTGATGGGCGGGCTGGAGCCGACCGGCGACGACCGCATTTCCTTCGGCGGCATCGAGATTTATCGCGACGCCATCGGCCGGGGCCCGGTCGTCAACGGCAACAAGTACGATGCGTTTCTCGTTCCCGATCCCTCGGATCTGCGGTACGTGAACGGTCAGGGGCGGCAGGCCGATGTCGATGACCCGAACGACCCGGACGGGGCGGCGGCGCTTCCGGAGCTGGTGGATTCGTGGGGGGCACCGCTGGTCTTCTGGCGCGGCAGCGGGGAGAAGCCGACATCGCAGAACGAGTTTGTCGCCTTTGAATCATCGCCCTCTTTCTCGTCGGCGTACTACTACGCCTCCTTCCAGAGTTACACCGCGGCCCCGGCGCTTGCAGTGGGCCGGAGCGGGGCGACGGCGGTCAATCAGCGGGCTGAGAGCGCCCTGTCGGCGTCGTACAGCGATGTGGCAGACGTGACCCAGGCGATCGTGGAGCACCCGACGCTCCTGGGGACGGTCCGGTCGCGGTTTGTGATCTTCTCGGCGGGCCCAGACAACATCTTCGCCGAGCAGGACGCCTTCGGAAGCGGGGGTGCTCCGTCGGACTTCTCCGGCGATGATCTGGACGTCTTCGACGACATCTTCATCTGGGGCGGGTGAGCCGCTTCGGATGGGCTGATTTCTCAGAAATTGCGGTTTTTTGCCCCCGGCATGCCTGAAATCGGGTATTCTGGGGCGGGTTGTCCGCTGCGCCGTCATGCGGCTGCGTGAGGCCCGGGAATAACCCCTCTGAGCGGGCGGTTGGCCTGCATGAGGAGTTGCTGAGACTCCGGTTGTGGCTCTATGAGTACTGCCTCAAAGACAGGAAAGGAATCAAGGAAATGGCGCGTCAAAGTGGAAAGTCAGCGGCACTGTGTGCCGGTCTCGGACTGGCCGTCGGTCTGACAGCCGGTGCGTTCGGACAGCGGAATCTGGATACACAGATCAAGGAGCGTTTCGAGGTTGCGGCCTATGAGACGCTGCGGATTGACAACCTTCCCGAAACCTGGGGCGGTGAGTTCTTCGTGCCGGTGCAGGTCGGCGGCGCGGAGTACACCCTGATGCTCTCACCCCACTCCCTGCGCTCGCCCGACTTCCGGGTGATCGTGCAGGATGATGCCGGTTACCGCGAGATCGAGGCGCCGGCCCCGACGACCTATCGCGGGACGGTCCTTGAGGTGCCGGGCAGCCGTGTTTCGGCCTCGGTGATCAACGACGGGCTGAACGCGATGATCATTCTCGACGATACGACGGGCTACTACATTCAGCCGGCCGACGATCTGATTGCCGGCGCTCCCTCGAACCTGCACGTCTTCTTCAGCATGGACGATGTGACGGTGGAGGAGCGTTTCTGCGCCAACGACTTCGTTGACGGGCTGCAGATTGCTCCGCCGGCCGACGCTCATCCGGAAGACGGCGGGCACGTGCACGGCGACGACTGCAACCACGGCGATCGGGAAGTCGGCTTCGGCGAATCGGCCGAGGATGATGACACGATTTTCCCTGCGGCCAACTCGCTGTGCGAGATCGCCTTCGACGCTGACTACGAGTTCTACCAGAAGAACAGCAGCAGCGAGAGCAACACGATTGCCGACATCGAGAACGTCATGAACGGCGTAGAGGTGATCTACGAGCGTGATACCGAGATTGAGTACCTGATCACGACGATCATCGTCCGCACGACCTCCAACGATCCGTATTCGAGCACCGATCCGGGCACACTGCTGGGACAGTTCCAGAATCACTGGAACTCGCAGCAGCAGGGCGTGCAGCGCGACGTGGCCCACCTGATGACGGGCAAGAACCTCAACGGCGGCGTCATCGGCGTGGCTTACCTCGGCGTGATCTGCAACATCGGTTCGGCCTACGGACTGAGCGAGTCGCGTTACACCAGCAACTACAACAATCGCGTCGCGCTGACGGCGCACGAAGTCGGCCACAACTGGAACGCACCGCACTGCTGCGGTTCGTGCTCGGGCTGCTCGTCGTGCCGGATCATGTGCCCGTGCCTGGGTGGCTGCTCCGGCATCGTGACCTCGTTCGGTACGAGCGAGATCAACTCGATCGTCTCCTTCCGCAACACCCGCAACTGCCTCGACGAGGCCTTTGACATGGAGATCGCCGTCGGCGACCTCTTCGCCGGCCAGACCGGTGAGTTCTCAGTGACCGGCGGCACGCCCAACAGCGAGGTCCGCTTCTATTACAGCGTTCGCGGAGAGGACACTGACGCCTGCTTTGTCAGCGGCTTCAACGTCTCGCTGGACCTGCAGAACTGCGTTCTGGGCCTTTCGGCCACGACGGACTCCAACGGCAACGGGACGTTCTTCCGGACGATTCCCAACATCCAGACGCCTCGCGTGATCTGGATCCAGGCTGCTCAGTCGGGCCTGGAGAGCAACCTCGTCCTGACGCAGATCAACTGATCTGCCTGTGGCGACCTCGAGTGGTTCTTTCAGCCCGGGCTCCCGTGAGCCCGGGCTTTCATTTTCTCTCACCTCGCCGCCGCAGCGCTGTGTACATCACATCCGCCCAATCAGACTAGAATGCCCCGCTGTTGATGCGATTCGGAGGTTCCCGCCAATGGTCACATGCATCCGGGATACGGTCGCCGGCCTGTTGCGACTCGGAATGCTGACCGCGCGAAGCGGCTTTCGGCTGCAGCGCAGCGCCTACTGGCGATGGCGGGCGGAGACGGCCTTCGGGTCGGCTCAACCGAGGAAGGCGACTCTTCACGAGGTGCTGGAGTACGCGCGGTGGGTCGGACAGATGAAGCGACTGGAGCATTCGTGACGTGACGGGCGAGGGGGTCAGTTCGACTGCACTTGTACCGCGCGGCCTGGGCATGCGCGCCGCACGGACCGTTTTCGGCCGTGAATGCGTGCGCTTTCTGCGACAGCCCAACCGGATCGGCGCCGCCGTCGGCACGCCGGTGATGATCTGGGCCTTCATGGCGGCGGGGTTTTCGCAGCCGGTCAACTCGGCAGGCGATGGGTCAGACCCGACATATGCGACATACCTGTTGCCGGGCATGATGACGCTGGTGGCGATGTTCACGGCGATCTTCTCTGCGATCTCGATCATTGAGGATCGCAACGAAGGGTGGCTGCGGGGGGCGCTGGTCTCTCCTGCGCCGCGCTGGGCACTGGCGCTTGGGAAGGTGGCGGGGGGTTCGACGCTGGCGTTCGCGCAGGCGGGGGCGTTGCTCTTCGCACTGGTGCTTCTGGATGTGCGGCCGGGAGCGGCAGGAATCGGGATCGTGCTGGCGGCACTGGCGCTGTCAGCGGTGGCGATCACGTCGGTCGGCGTGGCCTTCGCCTGGCAGCGGGACTCCATCCAGGGCTTTCATGCGGTAATGAATCTGGTTCTGATGCCGGCCTGGCTGCTCTCGGGGGCGGTCTTTGCCCCGCAGGACGGGCCGGAGTGGCTGCGATGGGTGATGGCCGTCAATCCCCTGCACTGGAGCCAGCAGGCGATGCTGGGCGGTCTGGAGTCGAGGGTGGACGCGGTACACTTCCTGCTGCTGACAGCGTTTGCGGTGGTTTCATTCGGGTGGGCGGTCGTGCTGATGGCGCGGCCGACTCGGAGGGTGACATTCTGATGGATGCGATGAGTCGACGGGGCGTGGGGCTGCACGACCTGCTGCTGTGGGGGGTGATGATTGTTTCCTGCAGCGCGGTGATCGCCTGGGCGATGCTTCGCCCGACGGATGCCGGAACCGGCGTAGCAGAGGATGAGGCGGTCGATGCGATCGAGCACCCCCCTGCTCCTCGGATCCTGCTGACCGATCAGGATGGTGAGGCCTTCGACAGCGAGTCGCTGGCCGGTGAGGTCTGGGTCGTGGACTTCATCTTCACCAACTGTGCGGGGCCGTGTCCGTACATGACCGAGCGGATGCGTGATCTGCAGCGGGAGTTCGGTGAAGCGGGGCTTCGGCTGGTTTCGGTTTCGGTGGACCCGAATCGCGACACGCCCGAGGCGCTGCGGGCCTATGCGGCAGCGTACGGGGCGGACGTGGAGTCGTGGACGTTTCTGACCGGCGAGTATGAGGTGATTCAGGCGTTGGCGGCGGAGGGGTTCCGGCTCTCGGTGCTTCGCGGCGAGGGCTCGAGCCAGGTGCATTCGGGCCCGATCGTGCACAGCACGCGGATCGTGCTGGTGGATCGGGAGGGCAGGATGGTCGGCGCGTATATCGCGACCGATGCGGACGGATTCGAGGCGCTGCGGGCGCATCTTCGAGAGTTGCTTGACTGAGGGAGGGTCGATGCGCGAGGAACTGATCCGATGGATGCCGGCCCTGAACGCCTCGCTCAACGGCGTGGCGCTGTGCTTTCTGGTGGCGGGGTTCGTGCTGATACGGCGCAGGCGGATTGAGTCGCACCGCAGGGCGATGCTGGGCGCGTTTTCGATGTCGGTGCTTTTCCTGATCAGTTACGTCATCTACCACACGCTCAAGGGTGATGTCCACACACGGTGGGAGATGCCCGGCGTGCTGCAGAAGGTGTATTACTTCATCCTGATCACGCACATCATTCTCGCTGCAATCGTGCCGTTTCTGGCTGTCGTGACGCTTCGGCGGGGGCTGAAGCGGGAGGATGTCCGGCACCGGCGAATTGCGCGGATCACCTGGCCGATCTGGGTGTATGTGTCGGTCACAGGTGTCCTGGTCTACGCGATGCTGTATCACCTGTACCCGGCGATTTCGGGCGGGGCGTGAGGACTTTCCCTGGACCCGGCAGCGGATAGGATTTCACGATGAAGACGAGAAGTCTGATGGTGACGAAGGGGTGGATTGCAGCGGCGGCGATTGGCTGCGTGCTGGCGGTTTCTGCGCCCGCCTCGGCCTGTCCCCACTGCTCGGAAACGACGGCCGATACCTCCCGCGACATGGTGGAACAGGGAAATCAGGGCAACCCGGCTCTGGGGTATGCGCTGTCGATCATCTTCCTGCTCGGCGTGCCATTCTCGCTGCTTGGGGGAATGGGGTATGCGGTCTACCGCCAGCATGTTCGCGGCGAGCAGAGTTCGTAAGCGCTAATCAAGGATCAGGACGGAATCGACCGGTTCAGCCGGAGACGCTGCGGCTGCGCAGGCGTTCGGCGAGCTCGGGGCGATTGAGTGAGCCCTCGCAGAGTTCCGCTGCACGGCGTGCGGCCTCTTCGGCGTGGGGCGACTGGGGAAAGAGGATCACGCACTGCAGGAGCCGGAGCACTCCGATTTCGTGGTCGCCGGTTTCGACGAGGATGCGGCCGTACTGGAGCAGCAGCAGGTCGAGGGGGTAATCGCGTGTATCGCTGAGGTAGGGCGTCAGGAGGTTGCGTGCGGCCGACCATTCGCCGGCGCGGAGTGCGGCGGTGACGCGCTCGGCGGTTTCATGGGGCGTCGGAAGTGGGAGCGACGTCGGGACGGAGCGCGGAGCGGGCGAGGGGGCCGGCTCGCCGACGGGGGACCGGACCTCATCGGGCGGCGCCTCAGCGGGAGCGGGGTCCGGCGGTTCGGAGGAGGGGGCGTCAGTCGGCGGGGATTCGGGCTCGGGGCTGGGGAGTGGAGGCGGATCGGAGTCTTCGGTCGGCGGCTCCCAGGGACGCTTGGCGATGGTCTCGACGCGGGCGATCAGTCGATCGAGGGACTGGCGAAGCATGGCTGAGTCGGTGGCGGCACGGGCCTCGCGGAGTCGGGCCAGGGAGGCGGCGACGACTTCATCGACGGGCCGGTCGTCGGGGCTCACGGGAGCGGCGACATCCCAGGAAGCACTGTCATCGAGAAGTACGAGGTCAGCCCAGGCGTGCGCGGCCTCGGTGAACCGCCCCTGAGCATCGAGGATGATGATGCGACGATAGAGCAGCCATGCCGTTTCCCAGGGTCGAACGGCCTGCTGCATCGCATCGTTGAGGTATGCGAGGGCTTGCTCGGAATCGCCGGCGTCGAGTGAATCCTCCGCACGCTTCAGGGCGGGGACGGCATCGAGATTGAATCGCACTTCGGAGATGGGGCGGGATTGTTCCCGGTTGCCCAGGATGAAGGTCACCCGGCCGTTGCTGACGCCGGTGATGCGAATATCGCGGACGGGAATGCCGTCGGTGCGCAATTCATCGGCAGAGACCGGTGCGGCCAGCAGGAGCGTGGCGATAATGAGGCGAAGGATGGCGGCGAGGTGCGTCAATTCGGATTCTCCCCATCCGGTGCGACGACACGACTCTTCTGAGGTTCCGCTGAACGTGCCGGGTCAACCGCGAGAACGGCGGGTGCGGACGCGGCCGCCGAGGCGTTTGGCGGGCTTGCCGGAGGGCACGATTCCGCCGGGGAACTTCTTGGGATCAACCTCTGCCGGATTGGTCGGCGGCGTCGGCGGAGGCGCGTAGCGGCTCTTGGTCGGTCGAGACTTGCGCTTCTCCCCCTGTTCGCGCTCGCGCAGTACCGATTCGGGGATCGGACCGGGCTGAAACTCGGGATAGAACTTGCCGGGGATGTGGATGTTGGCGAGTTTCTCGATCTCGGTCAGCAGGTAGCCGTCTTCGGGGGTGACGAAGGACCAGGCGATGCCGCGCCGGCCGGCGCGCGCGGTCCGGCCGATGCGGTGGATGTAGATCTCGGGGTCTTCGGGGAGGTCGTAGTTTATAACGTGGGAGATGTTGGAGACGTCGAGGCCGCGAGCGGCGACGTCGGAGGCGACGACGACTTCGAGGGAGCCGCCGCGCAGGCCCTTCATCACGGAATTGCGTGTGCTCTGGGGCATGTCGCCGTGGATGGCTCTGCAGGGGACGCCCTTGTCTGCAAGGTACTTTGCGACCTTGTCCACGGTCATCTTGGTGCGGCAGAAGACGAGGGTGACGTCGGGCTCCTCGCGGGTGAGCAGGTGGTGGAGCAGCCGGCGTTTATCCCAGGGCTCGACGGTGAAGTAGCACTGGTCAACTTCCTCGACGGTAAGGGAGCCCTCGACGGTGGCGACCTTCTCCGGATTGGTCATGAAGCGTCGGGCGAGTTCCTCGATATCCCGCGAGATGGTCGCGGAGACGAAGACGGTCTGCGGGCGGGTGCGGATGCCGCTGAGGATCTTGCGGATGTCATCGCGGAAGCCGATATCGAGCATTCGATCGACTTCGTCAAGGACGACGACGCGGATGTTGTCGTAGGAGAGGATGCGCTGGCCGTGAAGGTCCATGACGCGTCCGGGGGTGCCGACAACGATCTGGTCGCCCTTCTCCAGCCGGTTGATCTGCTTCTTGAAGGGCTCGCCGCCGTAGATGGCGGTGGCCCGCAGGGGTGTGTAGACGCCAAGGCGGTTGACTTCTGTTTCGATCTGCTTGGCCAGCTCGCGGGTCGGGGCGAGGATCAGCGCGGAGACGGGAGTGCCGGGATCAGCCATCTGCAGGATCGGAAGGGCAAACGAGGCGGTCTTACCTGTGCCGGTCCGGGCCTGGCCGAGCACATCCTTCCCGGAGATGATCAGCGGGATCAGCCGCGCCTGTATCTCCGTCGGGCGGGTGAACCCGGCAGCCAGCGCTCCGGCGGCGACGGAGTCGCGCAAGCCCAGTTGAGCGAAGGGGTAATCGGGCGGCACCTCCGGCTGAGGGCCGACCTCGGGCCGGGGCTCGTCGTGGCCGGCCTGAGCCCGCTGGTTGTGTTCGGAAGACTTTCCCCGTCCCCTTCCCCGGGAACGGCGTCGGCGCTTCGGACGATCGGTATCGGCGTTTGTACTCATGGATTCTCAGGCAATCGTAGTGACCTGAGAGGCCGGTTTCCGGGCCGAGCCGGTCGGAGAGCAGGAAAAGGGTATCAACCGATGCGTTCTTCCCGCATCGGCCGGCTCATGAGGCGGGAAATGGCGTCAATGGGGTCGAGCCCTTCGAAGAGTATTGCGTGGACGGCTTCGGTTATGGGCATCTCGACATCGTATCGGCGGGCGAGGGCCATCACGGATTCGGTCGTGGGCACACCTTCGACGACGGATTCGGTTTCGGAGAGAATCTCGGAGAGTTTGCGTCCCTTGCCAAGCTCCTCGCCGCAGGAACGGTTACGACCGGTCGGGGAGAAGCAGGTTGTGGCCAGATCGCCGACGCCGGCGATGCCGAAGAAGGTCTCCGGCTGTGCGCCCATGGCGACGCCAAGACGAGTGATCTCGGCCAGTCCGCGGGCCAGGAGTGCGGACTTGGCGTTGTAGCCGGCGGCGAGGCCGTCGATCATGCCTGCAGCCAGGGCGATGACATTCTTGGTCGCTCCGGCGAGCTCGACGCCGACGACATCGGAATGTGTGTAAACACGGAGCCAGGAGGTTGAGAAGGCGGCCTGCACCTGCCGGGCGAAGGGATCGGTCGCCGACGCGGCGACCATCGTTGCGGGAAGACAGCGGGCCAGTTCGGCGGCGATGGTCGGGCCCAGGAGGCAGCAGAGGGGGAGATCGCCGTCCTCACGGTCGGTGAGGGCCTCGGAGATGATCTGCGTGGGGCGGAGGAGGGAGCGGTTCTCGACGCCTTTGGAGACGCTGACAAAGCCGAGACCAGGCGGGACGGAGGCACGGAAGTCATCGAGGACGGGACGGATGAACTGCGTCGGGACGGCGCAGACGACAAAATCAGCGTCTTCGAAGAGGGTTGCAGCGAAGTCGGCCGTGATCTCGACAGTTTCGGGGAGGATCAGGCCGGGGAGGTGGCGGCGTGACTCACGAAGCTGGACGATTTCGGCGACGTGATCGGGATCGTGGCCCCAGAGACGAACGCTGATGCCCTGCGAGGCGAGAATCTGGCAGCAGACAAGGCCCATCTGGCCTGTTCCGAGGACGGCGACGGCGGTCGTGTCAGGGCGGTCGTCGGGGGTGTGACCCACGTCGGGGAACTCCTGCGGGTGGAAACGTGAAAGGACGGGGCGGACGTACCCAATCATGGGTTGACGGACGGGGCCATTCCGCGCGTCATCGTGGACTGTACGCAGCGGATGGGGCGGGAGCATCGCCCCCCACCGTCACACAGGACTGTTGCAGGAAGCAGAGAGCCATGTCAGAGTGTGCCGCGAAATCTCGAACAGCCGGTCCGGTGACGGCGGCGGTGATTGACGATGCGATCCGTCGCGCGGAGACGCGCCGACAGCATCGAACGGGCCGGGAAGAGCCGGCACGGCCGCTGCTTCCCGAAGCGGTTTTCGGGTCGCCTGATTCTTGGGAGCGGGGGTTCTTCGCTGCGGCCGGTGTGATCGCGCTGTTGAGCGGGATCGGGCGGCTGCTGTCGATGGATGCGGGGCTGGTGGGTCCGGCGGCGTCGGCGGTGTGCGTTGCGGGGGCGCTTGGTGCGGCGTTGTGGATGGCGGGATCGGGCCGGGCGGCACGAGGACGGCGGACGGTGCGGGCGGCGTTGATCACGGGGCTGACGGCGCTGGCGCTGACGACGATTGCGGCTGCGGCGGGGTTTGCGGGGTGATCAGGCGGGGCGAACGCCCCGGTGGAGCCCTTCGATCCGGTCAACCTGGGCGCGGCGGACCTGCTCGAGAATGAGGCGGGGAATTTTCCACGAGGAGGCTTCCTCGGTGGTGTTGGCGCAGTGGTCGTGGATGCACTGGTACATGAGTTTGAAAGCGTCGCGGGGCTGGCGCATCTGGTCGAGTGAGTCGACGAGGTCCTGGCGGGTCACGCTCTCCTCGAAGAGATCGGTGAGAAGGACGGAGGGCGCCTCGGGCTCGCGGCAGACTTCCAGCCGTGCGCTGCAGAGGTCGTAGAGCAGGGCGCCGGACCAGGTGAGGCGGTCGATCATGTTCTGCTTGTCGAGGCGCGCCTCCTGGAAGAAGGCGGCGTTCTGACGGTACACCTCGTGGCGGAGCTCCAGCGGCAGAAGCAGCTTGAAGGCGATGCGACCCTGCTGGAGGAGCTTGTTGTTGAGCAGGGGCCAGACGACGGACTTCATGCGATCGAGGTCGCCGCTGACGAGCGTCGGCTCGTCGATGCGGTCGATGAGGACGACGATGTGGCGGTATCCGAGGGGCGCGACGACGCGGCGGAGGCGCTCGAGCATTTCATAACGCGGGTCGTCGAGGCCATCCTGCGGCCAGGCGGTGGAGGTGACCATTGATCGCGGCAGTCCGGAGAGGGAGGTCGCGATTGATGCCGGAGCGCGATTGAGGACGCGCAGTTCCGACGCAATGCGTGAGGCGACGGAGAGGAGTTCCCGGCGATCAATCCACCGAAGGGCGGTGAGGTAGATCGAGAGGATCAGGAGGGCGGTGAGGCCGGCTGCGGGCAGGATCTCGACGGTGCTGCGGAACTTCCAGTAGTAGGCGGCGCCGGCGGCGAGAGTGAGCGCCCAGGAGGCGATCATGGCCCACTTCAGGGGGCGGTACCATGAGAAGGCGCGATGGCGGACCGCGCGGCGGAGGGCGCGGCCCCGGCTGACGGCGAGTTCGGGGCGGTCGTAGAGGGCCTGGAGGATGACCCAGTCGCGTCGGAGTGCGGGGTCGAGTCGGCGGAAAGCGGAGCGGGGATCGACGTTGAGATCGACGTGGCCTTCGGAGATGTCGCCGAGGACGGCGTCGACGAGGTCGGGAACGGCGACGGAGAGGATGCCATCGATGTGATCGACGAGGCGGAGCTGGTCGAGCGTCTCGCGGGGATTCTTGCCGCGAACGGAGCGGGCGAAGCGATCGAGGACGGGGTTGAGCTCGTCGTAGGCGACAATGAGCGACTTGTTGTCCGGGTGGGCTGCGTTGTGGCTGCGGATTTCCTCTTCGAGCTGGAGACGAAGGGCCGTCTTGCCGCTTCCCTTCTCGCCGAAGACGACGGCAGAGGCGGGGCGTGCGGGGTCGCCGAGCACTTTGCTGAAATCGGGGTGGTGGGTTCGGCCGGCCAGTCGCGTGAGGATGTCATCCTGGCGGGCTTCTTCGGCCAGGAAGGGGTTTTCGCGTACACCCCAGTGTTTCAGGAATCCGGTGACATTCATGCCGTGGATCCGCAACGGGCCGCGCGGGCGGCGGAGACAGGCGCAGGGGAGACTATACGGCGTCGGAGGAGTCGGGAGCGGTCAGTGGCGGACGCGTTCGCCGAGACGCGGGGCGATCTCTGCGACCTTGGCGTCGCAGATTTCGCGATCGCGGGCTTCGAGATTGAGGCGAAGGAGCGGCTCGGTGTTGGACTTGCGGATGTTGCACCACCAGCCATCCTTGTCAAAGCAGTCAACGGTGATGCCGTCGAGGTGCGAGACCTTGTACTTCTGGCTGAAATGCTCGACGATCTTCTCCATGGCGAGATCGGGCTCTTCGTTTCGGAAGTTGATCTCGCCGGACTGCGCGTATCGGGTGACGGGGCGGATGAGGGTGCCGAGCGCCTTGTTCTCCGCGGCCAGCATCGAAAGTACGGCTGCGAGGGCGATGGCACCGGAGTCGGCGTAGAAGTTGTTACGGAAGTAGAAGTGGCCGGAGAGTTCGCCGCCGAAGATGGCGTTGTGCTGACGGAGGACCTGCTTCATGTAGACATGGCCGACTCGCGACTCGATCGGGGTGCCGCCTGCGGCCTGAATCTCCTCGCTGACGGCGCGGCTGGAGCGGAGGTCGTAGACGATTCCGGAGCCGGGATGGCGTTTGAGGAAGAACTTCGCCAGGACGGCGGTGAGGTGGTCGCAGCCGATGATGCGCGCCTTTTCATCCACGAAGATGCCGCGGTCGGCATCGCCGTCGAAGCAGATGCCGAAGTCGGCCTTTTCCTTGAGGACGCGGGCGCGGAGGTCCGCGAGGTTTTCTGCAATCAGCGGGTTGGGCTCGTGGACGAACTCGCCCTTGCGGTTGTCGAAGTAGAGCGGGATGATCTTGAGGTTCTTCTCGTTGCCGAAGACCCTGGGGATCATCGTTCCGGCCATGCCGTTTGAGGCGTCAACGACGATCTTGAACTTTCGGCTGCCGATGTCGAGGAAGGAGAGCACGTGGCGGCGGTAGCCCTCCCAGAGATCGCGCTGTTCGATGCGGCCGACGTTGTCTTCGGGCTTGATCTTCTCCTTGTCGGCCATGGCGGCGTACTTGGAGATTTCTTCGAGTCCTGAATCCTGGCCGACGGGGAGGGCCTGGCGCTGGCTGATCTTGAAACCGTTGTAGTTGGCGGGGTTGTGGCTTGCGGTGGTCTGGATACCGCCGGCGCAGTCGAGGTGGTTGATGGCGAAGTAGAGGAAGGGGGTGTCAACGAGGCCGACGTCGATGACGTGGCCGCCGAAATTTCGAATGCCTTCGCAGAGGGAGTCGCAGAGGGCGGGGCTGCTTGGCCTCATGTCCCTGCCGACGACGATGTGGCGCATCATGGGGTCGGTGTCGCCGTCGGCCTGAGCGCGTTCGAGGAGAAAACGAGCAGCGCCGAACCCGATCTTCCAGGCGGTGGATTCGTTCAAGGGGTTTGGGTAGGTGGCGCGAACGTCGTATGCCTTGAACACTTTGCCCAGCATCAAGCCTGTCCTTTGCTTGCCCGATATGTTCGTCGTAAGTGGGTTGATCTGATCCCGTCTGACGTAGTGAGCGTCTGCCGCAATCTCTGCCGGCGCACGGACCTGCGGTTGCTGGATGGCTGTTTCGACCTCACGGCAGAGCGTCGCAGCGGGCCCTAGCATAGCCGTCGCCGATTGTGCTTATCAAATTTCACGGCCTATTCGCGGCCGTTTGGCTCTGAAAGTCCCGGAAATGCAGCCCTCAGCCCGCCTTACCGTCGCTCACGTTACGCATGAAGCCGTGGAGAAGATCGGGGGCATCGGGACGGTGCTGGAGGGGATGATCACGGCTCCGGCCTACCAGCAGGCCGTGGGGCGGACCTTCCTGATCGGGCCGACCGGCGGGCACCACTTTGAAGGACCGCTGCGCCGTCTGGGAGGGTCAGCGAGGATCACGTATTCCTCCCGCGACGGCATTGACACCCGTGATCTGGGTCGGCGGCTTCGGCCCGTGGAGTACGCCTTCGGAGTCTCGCTGATCGTGGCGGATCGCGTGCTGACCGATGAGGCGACGGGGCGGCACGCGACGACGGAACTGATCCTGGTGAACGTCGACAGCGTGAATCGCGACCGGCTGAACGGCTTCAAGACCCGTATCTGGGAGCGGTTCGGCATCGACTGCGCCCGGCATGAGGCGGACTGGGGGTTCGAGGAGTACTGCCGGCTGGCGGAGCCGGCGTTCTACGCCTTGTCTGCGCTGCTGAGCGCGCCGGAGCAGCCGTGTATCGTGGTCAGCCACGAGTTCATGGGGGTGTGCACGGGGCTGAAGTGCGTCCTTGACGGCAACGGCGCGTTCCGGACGATCTTCCACGCCCACGAGTGCTCGACGGCGCGGCGGCTGGTGGAGGAGCACGAGGCGCACGACCTTGCGTTCTACACGATCATGCGGCAGGCGATGCGCGAGGGAAAGAGCGTCGGCGACGTTTTCGGCGACCAGAGTTTCGCCATGCGGCACGATCTGATCTCGCACACGCATGAGTTTGACGCGATCATGGCCGTGGGCGACGAGACGGCCCGGGAGATGAACTTCCTGTCGCCGGCGATGCGGCAGGCACACGTTGACCTTGTGTATAACGGCGTGCCCTCGTATGCGGCCGATGGGGCGCGTGTCACGGAGTCACGCCGGCAGTTTGATTCATGGAGCGAGTCGGCGCTGGGACTGCGGGCGGACGTGCTGATGACGCATGTGTGCCGGCCGGTCGCAAGCAAGGCGATGTGGCGGGACCTGATGGTGGCTGCGCGGCTTGATGAGGCCTTCGGGGAGCGGGGCTGGATGGGGCTGCTGCTGTTTCTGGTCTGCGGCGCGCCGCCCCGGTCGCGGGAGGATGTGACGCGGATGGCGCAGGAATACGGCTGGCCGCTGCACCACCGGCACGGGTATCCCGATCTCGTCGGCCCGGAGATCGAGATCGCCGAGCAGGCGGCGCGCTTCAACGCCCATCATGCCAACATCCGGGCCGTGGTGGTCAACCAGTTCGGGTGGTCGGCGGAGACGATCGGGCCGGCCGTGCCGTCGGGGATGACGCTGACGGACCTTCGGCTGGCGGCTGAGGTTGAGTTCGGTCTCTCAACGTACGAGCCGTTTGGAATTGCACCGCTGGAGCCGCTGGCGGGGGGCGCGATCTGCGTCGTGAGCGCGGTGAGCGGGTGCGCTTTTGCGGCCCAGGCGGCTGCGGGGGATGAGGCGGAGGGGCTCCGGAATGTTCTGATCTGCGACTACACGAATCCGTCGTCGGGGCTGACCATCGAGGAGGCGTTCGCTCTGGATGAAGGGGCGCTGCGAAGCCATGAGCTGGAGGTCTCGGCGGCGGTCGCCGGGCTGCTGCTGCCGCGGATTGAGTCGCTCAAGGCCGATCCGGGGCTGTATCTGAAGTCCGGACAGGGGCTTGCGGAGCGGCTCTCCTGGGAGCGGATCGTGTCGGGGAGTCTCTTGCCGGTGCTGGAGCGAGTGCGGAAAGCACGGAGCAAGGCATCGGCTCAAGTGCCGGGCGATTCGGCTCGATAAGGCGAAACGGGTTTTCCTGCCTGCTTCGACGGGAACCGGCATGCGTCTTTTTCTGGAAGTCCTGGCGCTGGTGGCGATTATCGGCCTCGGGGCATCCATTTTTGCCGATCGGAGCCAGGCCGACCTGATGGAGCAGAGCGTGCGCGATGCGCGGGCGGCGACGCGGCGGATCGAGCAGGAGATCAAGCTGCAGATCGTTTTGAAGGAGACGCCGTTGAACAAGTACGGCTATCCGGAGACGGTCGATCCGGCGTGGTTTGAATCGGGGGTTCCGCAGAATCCGCTGATTCAGCAGGGTCATCCGTGGCTGGAGATCGCCTCTCCGACGGAGTGGATGCTGCAGCATCCGAGGCAGCCGGTGGCAATCGACCGGGGATGGGCGACGTTCTGGTACAACCCGAGACTGGGGATCCTGCGGGCGCGGGTGCCGCAGATGATCAGCGACCGGCGGACGCTTGAGGTCTACAACCGCGTGAACGCATCTCGGCTGGCGCAGTTGTACCAGGATTCGCAGGCGGAACTTTCTGAAGTTCCGACGCCGTAATCACTCCCAGGGCAGGACACGGCCGCCCAGTGCCAGCGCGGTGAATGCGAGCAGGCCCAGAAGCGCGAGAATGAGGTTGGTGATGTTGGAGTAGCTGGCGCTGCCCAGGGCGGTGTTGAGGTCGGGGACTGTCAACCGGCGGTAGTTGCGGCAGGCGACGAGGAGCTCCGGCAGGGATGTGATGAGGGCGCCGACGACGTACTGCAGGCCGGTGTAGACCGCTGCACCCAGGAGCGTCGAGAGGCTGCCGCCGTAGAGGGCAGTCCAGGCGAGGAAGAGGCCGTTCATCACGGTGCAGGCGGCGATAAGGCCTGCGGTTCCGAGGAGGAACTTCAGGACGCTCTCACCGTGGTGCTCGGCATCGATATCGGAGAACAGCGTGGGCCGGGAGCGCTTGAGGCGGCGTTCGAGAAGGAGGAAGAAGGCGATGCCGGCGACAAGCGCGGCCAGAGCAGCCCAGAGGCGGGGCCCGGTGTGGGGGGTGAGGCCGGCGCCGTTGGGGAGCGATCCGAAGAGGCGGTCGAGCATGGGGAGGTGGTAGCCGACGAGCCAAAGGGCGGCGACGCCGACGGCGAAGGTCACGGTGGACATGGCGACATGCCAGAAGACCAGGGCCCGCTCCTTCCAGAGCAGGCGGCCGAGGGCAGAGATTCCTGCGCTGTTGCGACCGAGGGCGAAGCGCAGGGCGACGAACGCTGGGGCGATGAGATACATGAGGTAGATGTTGGCAAGAAGCGAGCCGAGGGGGTTGGCCCAGCCGCCCATCTTTGCAAAGGACATGGAGACGATCATGGTGGCCGCCTCCGGGTTGTTGGTGGAGGCGTTGATGGTGAAGGTTCGTGCGGAGGGGCCGAGGAGTCGGCCGCTGAGCCCTGCGGCGTTGTTGACCATGAGGTCGGTGGTGAAGGGGATGGCCAGGGCGCAGAGTGCAGCGGCCAGGAGGAGGGAGAGGATCAGGAAGGAGACGTTTCCGAGGGTCTGATGGAGGCTGACCAGGAGGTCGGCGAGGGCCTGCATGGTTCGATTCCGTGGCGTTGGGTTTCAGGCGGTGGGAGCGCCTTCGTCGTCTTCGTGGAAGTTGGCGCGAAAGAGTTCCTCGATGGCGGCGACGGCTTCCTCGGCATCATCGCCCTCGGCGATGACTTCCAGATCGGTTCCCTGGGTGGCACCGAGGGTGAGGATGAGGATGATGGCCTTGGCGTCGACCGAGGCGCCTTCGCGGCCGATGGCGATTTTCGCCTTGTACTTTCGCGCAGTCTGAACGAGCATCATCGCGGGCCTGGCGTGGAGCCCGAGACGATTGCTGACCGTGACCACCCTGCAGACGCGCCGGCTCACGAGGCGGACCTCTCCGGGAAGGTGAGGGAAGGGGAAGGGCGTCAGCGCCGGCGGGAAACCGGCGTCGCATACGAACCTGTCCCCGGACGTATCAGTGAACGATCAGTCAGCGTACGAGTTGCTGACTGTCGGCTTCCTTGATGAGTGTGATGATGTCATCAACGGTGGTGGCCTGGCGGAGGAAGCGTCGGAAGGTGTCCTGGCTGAGGTTGCCGAAGATGATCTCCATGGCGCGGAGGTGTTCTTCGGGCTTGTCTCCGGGGGAGAGCAGGAGGACGACCGAGAAGACGGGCTTGCGATCCAGGGCGTTGAAATCGACGCCCTGAGCGCTGACCCCGATGGTGGCGACCATCTTCTTCAGTGCGGGGTGTTTGACGTGGGGGACGGCGACGCCCTTGCCGAAGCCGGTGGAACCTCGTCGCTCACGTTCGAGGACGAGTTCGATGACTTCCTCTTCGTGTGCGGGATCGACGGCGCCGGCCTGCACGAGTGATCGGACGAGTTCGGTGACGACCTCGTCTCGTGTGGTGGAACCCAGCGAGGGGATCAAGGCGCCTTCAACAATGATGTCCTGCAGTTTCATCTGACTCTGGCTCCGTCCTCTGAATCGGTGTGTGCGGCGGGGGTGCAAGCTGGATTTGCCACGGTCGACTGCCTCAGTCGGGGTGCTTGCGGTTCCGCATCTTTTCCTTGTGATCGCTCAACTGTCTGGTGAGTTTGTCCAGGACCTGATCGACGCAGGCGTAATAGTCGTGGGCACGATCGGACCCGATGAAGGGGTCATGATGTTCGACGTGAGCGATCATCTCGACCTCGTAGGCGGTCTTGTCATGATCCACGACGACTTCGATCTGCTGGATTCGATCAAAGTATCGGGTCAGTTTCTCACACTTCTTCTCCGCGTACTCCTGCATGGGCGCTGAGAGGTCGAGGTGTTTTCCGCTGAATCTGATGAGCATAAGTCTCGATCTTTGTCCGAGTGTCAATCCGATACCCACCGAGGGGCTGCCACGGTCCGGAGAGGACGAAGCGCCCGATCGCAACGGGATCGTAGCACTACCCGAACGGAAAAACGATCCGTCGAGTGGCCGTCAGATCTCGTCAACCGGCAACGGCGAGGCGCCGGCGTCGGTTTGGCCCGCGTTCGGGAGTCGCGGGGGCGGAGCGGGGTGGACACGCGGGACGAGGACGCCTCCGCTGACGGTAAATCGCAGCGCCTCCTCCACGGTGTAATCGGCTTCGATAATCTCGCTTCGAGCAATCGTCAACGTGTAACCGGTGAATGGTGTCGGGGAGCTGGGGACGAAAACGGTGACCAGTTCTTCCGGGCGGAGGTTCTGCACGGGAGTCGGCGGAGCGCCGGTAGCAAAGCCAAGCGACCAGATGCCCTTGCGGGGATACTCGATGAAGACGACGCGCTTGAACTCGATCTTGGTCTCGCCGAGCATGAAGTCGACGAGTTGCTTGACGTAGGGGTAGACCTGCTTGAAGATCGGCACGCGCGCCAGCGTAGACTCGATGCGGTTCTGCACGCGCCGGCCGATGAACCCTCCGAAGATGCGTCCGGCGAGGTAGAAGAGAACAATGGCGAGGATGAGGCCGATGGCGTCGAGCCATTCGCGGCGCTGCCACCACTGGGTCAGACCCTTCATGCGCAATTCGGCGACGATGATCTCGCGATTCTCCGGGTCGGGCAGTTTCTCCGCCCGGCGGCGTGTCGCTTCATCCTGGATTTCCTGATCGGTGACCTTGTACCACTCGGGGTGGGCGGTTGCGTCGGTGACGATGAGCGGAAGCGTCTTGATGACGACGACGCGGGTGATCTGGTTGATTGGCTCGGCGACGCGGTCCTTGACGAACTTGTAGGCCTGCACAACGAGCCAGATCGTGAGCACCGAGGGGAGCAGGACGCCGAGGCCTCGGACGAAGAAGCGTCGGAAGTCTGCCCAGAATGAATGGGAGGAGTCAGCGGCCATGATGGGGGATTCCTGAGACGGCCTGCAGGATCATTGGCAGGTTCGTCGGCAGAATGTCAGTACAGTCGAGATCAGATCCGACAATTGCGGCGATTCCGGGGCGTCGGCGGGGAAGGGATTCGGCGTGTTGAAGACATGGTCAGCGGCGGCGATGAATCGGAGGACAGCTCCGGGGCCGGCTGCGGCGGCGATCTGCTCGGCACAGCGGGGGTGGACGGTGGGGTCGGCGCTGCCGTGGACAATCAGCATTGGAAGACGGACGGCGGCAATGAGGGCGTCCAGGTCGTGCCCGTCGGGATCGCGGTGCTGCTCTCGGAGCCAGTCGGCGTTGATGCGGAGCACCTGGCCGGTCCGGCTGCTGGCAACTTCGAGGAAGCCGCGGCTGAGCATCTCCTCCTGTTGCTCGGGGGTGAGGCGGCAGGTTGTGTCGGGCGCGGCAATGGTCACGAGGCCGTTGAGCGGGAGGTCGGTCCCTTCGCGGCCGGTCGCCTGGCGGCCGGCCGTGAGCATGGCCGTCACGCCGCCGCGGCTGTGGCCCAGGAGAAGCATCGGTCGGCCTGCGCCGGGAAGCCGGCCCTCAACGACGGCAGAGCGGACGGCATTGACGTCGAAGACCTGACGGCTCCAGGTGTCGTCGGCAAAAAGCTCGGGGCGGGCGAAGGTCGCGATCTCCTCTGTCATGCCCGAATGGGAGAAGTTGAAGCGATGGGCGATGAACCCGGCCTCGGCGAGGCGTTCGGCGATGCGGGGAAACATGCCGTAGTCCTTGTAGCCGAGAAAGCCGTGGAGGATGAGCACAACGCCTCGTGCCTCGCCGGAGAGGGCCGGAATGTGGGTGTTGCCGAGGATGGCCTGGCCGGCCGCGCCGGGGAGTGTCCATGAGGTCGGCTGTGGCAGGTCGGCGCGATTACGCGCCATGGCCGGCTCCCTCGGGGGCGTCGTCGCGAAGGACCAGGAGGATGTCGTCGTTAAGGCGATCCTGCCGGACGGTGACCTTCCACTCACGGACCAGTTCAAGCGTTGCGAGGAAGAGGCCGAGGATCTCACCCCGGCGACGACCGGCGAGAACGGTTCGCAGTGAAAGCGATCGCTGCTCGCTTCGGTGGAGCTGATCGAGCAGGTCGGCCTGGTGGAGACTGATGGGAGTGTCGTCGTACTCGAGGGCCATCTGGCCGATGCGGCCGAAGTCGACGGCTTCGATGATGCGGGCGAAGTGGCGATAGAGGTCCCAGACGCTGACATCTTCGAGACTGGTGGCTTGTTCCGGGGCGGGACCCTCCTGCTCATCCCGGACGGCACGCGGCTGGGCGGCCCCGGCGGCGGGGAAGCGCATCGACCAGTTCTGCCGGCGGGCATCGAGGGCTTCGGCGGCTTCGCGGAACTTCTTGTAGGCCAGGAGCTGGCAGACCAGTTCATAGCGCGGGTCGGAGGCGTCGAGCCCTTCCACCGCCGCAGCATCCTCAGAGCCGGATTCACCCTCCTGGCCCGGCGGCGGCGCAGGGGAGAGCATCCGGCTCTTGATCTCCATGAGGGTGGCCGCCATGACGAGAAACTCACCGGCGAGCTCGATGTCGATGGTCCGGACATCTTTCAGGAAGTCGAGGTATTGGCGGGTGATCTCGGAGATCGGGATGTCGTACAGGTCAACTTCCGCCCGCCGGATCAGATAGAGGAGGAGATCGAGGGGGCCGTGGAAGGCCTCAATGGAGATTGTGTACTCATCCTGGCGAACGGTCATCGTGAGTCGGGAGCCCTTCCTGTGACCCTGGGGATCCGGCAGATTGGTCCAGATCAGGGTAGGAGAAGCCGGTGCGGGGGTCACCGATCAAGGGGTCCCTGAAGGCGCAGAAGGGCTACGATTCTGCATGTCGCATGCCGTGAAGGCTGATCAGCCCTCGGAATCCGCCGCGTCGGCACCCAGCAGCGGGCAGGATGCTCGCGCCTATGTGGTTTCGGTGCTGGAGGCGGAGGCGGAGGCGGTCTGCAGCATCGCCCGGACCATTGACGGGGAGTCCATCGACCGGGCCGTTGACCTGATCAACGGATGCCGGGGGCACATCGTCGTCTCAGGCATGGGCAAATCGGGGTTCATCGCGCAGAAGATCAGCGCCACGCTCTCCTCGATCGGGATTCCCAGTCATTTCGTGCATCCGGCCGAAGCGGTACACGGCGATCTGGGGCGGATTCGCCGGGAAGATGTGCTGTGGGCGATGAGTTTCTCGGGGAACACCGAGGAGGTGGTGACACTCGCCTCGCTGTTGCGGGCCGACTCGATTCCCGTGATCGGGATGAGTTCCGACGGCGCGTCGCGCCTGGCGAAAGCCAGCGACGTCCATCTGGCCCTCGGCGAAATCACCGAGGCGTGTCCGCACAACCTTGCCCCAACGGCCTCAACGACGGCGATGCTGGCCCTGGGGGATGCGATCGGCCTTGCGGCCAGCCGGCTGCGGAACTTCACGGCCAACGACTATCGCAAACGTCATCCGGGGGGAATGCTGGGCCTGAGTCTGCGGCCGGTGACGGAGGTGCTGCGATTCCGGGTTCCGGAGACGCTTCCGCTGATTCCCGAGAGCGAGACGGTGCGCGGCGCGCTGAAGCGGGCCGACATCGGCCGCCGGCCGGGGGCTTTGCTGATCGTGGATGAGAAGGATGGTCGCCTTGCGGGGATTTTTACCGACGGAGACCTGCGTCGCCTGGTGATGAAGGATGCGGGCGTGCTGGACCGGCCGATCTGCGAAGTGATGACCCGTGACCCAAGCGCCCTGCGTGATGATCAACTGGTGCGCGACACGGTGGACCTTGTGCGGGAGACCCGGCGAGATGAGATTCCGGTCATCGACGCCCTGGGGCGTCCCGTCGGCCTGCTCGACGTGCAGGATCTGATCGCGCTGCGCATCATCCGCGACCCGTAAACCATGCCGCATTCGTCACCAGACTCCATCCGCCTGCTTGTGCTCGACGTTGACGGCGTGCTGACCGACGGCCGCATCATCATCGACGACGAGGGCCGGGAGACGAAGCATTTCGACGTGCGCGACGGGGCGGGGCTGTCGGCGTGGCGTCGGCTGGGGTATCAGACGGCGATTATCACGGGCCGGTCGAGCATGGTGGTCACGCACCGGGCGAGGGAGTTGCGCATCGGGCAGGTGATCCAGGGTTGCCGGGACAAACGAAGCGCGTTGCAGACGGTGCTGGAGCGTTCCGGAGTGAGTGCAGCGCAGTGCGCGGTGATGGGCGATGATTTGCCTGACCTGGGAATGATGCGGGCGTGCGGGTATCCGATCGCAGTGGCCGATGCGTGCCCGGAGATTCTTGCCGAGGCGGCGCACATCACGGCGGCACGCGGGGGACGGGGGGCGGTGCGGGAGGCCGTTGAGCACCTGCTGCGCAGCACGGGGCGGTGGGGTGAGGCGGTGGCGTTGTATGCCGAGGTTTCGGATGCGGGAGTGGAGGCGACATGAGACGAACACCGGGCCTGGTTCTTCGCAGCGTACTGCTTGTCGGCGTGACCTTTGCCGTCGGGTGCCTGGCTGTCCTCGTGGTCTGGCGGCTGATCCCGCAACGCGATTCCGCGTCGAGCGATCAGGGCCGGCAGCCGGACCCGGAGCGGATTGCGGAACTCTCCAGCCGCCTCTCGGCGGAGGGATCGGGCGCCGACCCGGTGCGCATGGATGAGGCCGGAGCACGGGAGAAGATGTCGTTTACGCACATGGCGGCGGAGCGCGGCTTTGTCGAGATTCCTGATGAGCAGGGGCGGGTCATCCGGCGATACGAGTGGACCGATCTTGAGCCGCTGCCGGGCGGATGGTCATCCTTTACCGAGCCGACTGTTCGGCTGGAACTCGGAGATGACCTGCTGCTGGTGATTTCGGCGGCGCGGGGGCAGGCGCTGTGGCTTGATGAGGAGTTTCGCGAGGGCGAATTGCTCGAGTCGGTGCGGCTGGCGGTCTACCGCGACCAGCCGGTTCGCGGATTCGACGCAGACGCTGCTGAGCCGATCGCGACGCTGGAGACGGAGGCGCTCAGTTTCGACGTCACGCACCTGACGATTCGTACCGACGAGGCGATCCTTGTACGGACGGAAGAGGCAGCGCTTGCCGGCACGGGGCTTTTTGTCGATTACTCCGATGCGCGCTCCCGCGTCGAGGACCTGCAGGTCTACTCCGACGTTCGCATTCTGGCGCGACGGAACGTGAAGAGCCAAGATGAGAGCCCCGCGACTCGAGAACCGCGCGAGCCGGGCGAACCTCGTCCGCGCAGTGATGATCCGCGGGCGCGCGATTACCTGTATTACCGATTGACGCTGGGCAACGGCGTGACGCTGATGACCGGCGAGGCGACGGAGCTTTGGACGGCGACGGCGATGACGCTCAACGCGGATTTCGCCATCGACTCCGACGCCCCCCTGCTCACCCGCGAGAAGCAACCGATGCTTGCCGACTACGCCAGCGCTGAGCGGCGCGGAATGGCCTTTGAGGCGGGGACGTTCGCGGAACTGCTGCTGAGTGCGGCGGTGGCCCAGCCGGGCTCGGCTTCGTTTCCGATGGTGCTGGTGGGTCCGCAGGAGATTCTTCCGGATGATGTACGGATTGAGTCGTCGGGTCCGATGCGGCTGAGTCCGTACGACGCCCGCCCGGAGACGCTGGCAAACGCCAACGACCGTTACCTGGAGCTGCTCGGCGCTCCGGCGAGGATCGAGGGACACAGCGGCGGGGCGGAGGCGGCGACGATCGCCTACTCCGATGCAAGACAGACGGCGACATTTGTTCCCGGCGCCGATCTGCCCGTGGTCATCACGCTGCTGGATGAGGAGTCAGGGGCGGCGACGATGCGCGCGAAGTCGGAGCAGCCGGCCTTTGCCGACCTTACCGAGCGCACCTTTGCGTTTACCGGCGCGGGGACGGCAGAGGAAACTCGCGCGCCGCAGCCGGACCGCGCCCCATCGGTCGTCGGAGAATCGGCGGGGCTGCCCGCAGGAGCGTTGCTCCGGTGGGTTCAGGATGCGAAGTTCTTCTTCTTTGCACCGGAGGGGCTGATGCCGGGGGATGTCGGTGCGCCGGAGGGATTCGGGCCGCTGCGACAGGCCGTTTTCCGGGGCGATGTACGTTTCGATGATCCGGAGGGGTACTGGGCGGAGGCGGAGATGTTGACGGCGCAGTTCGAAGCGACCCCCGACGGTGATCGATCGCGGCTGAGCCAGTTGATCGGCGACGGGGATGCTCGCGCTGCGGGCAGCGCCGGGCTGCTGGCGGGCAACGAACTGGCGGTCATCTTCCGTGCTGATCCGGAGGACCCGACTCGACCGATTGCCGACTTCCTCGAGGCGACCGGCGAGGCGTCGGCCAGCAACGAGACGTCGCGGCTGGACTCGGATTACATCCGCGCCACGTTTGCAGAGCGATCCACGGGTGATGAGCCGGATGCCCTGGGCCTGTCGGGCGGGCTTGAGGTCGCCACGGTGAACGCCTCGGGCAGGGTGCGACTGCGTGACACCGGGGGGCTGCTGGCGACCGGCGACCGGCTCGAAGCCGACCCCCGTGAGGAGACGGCCGTGCTGACCGGTGAGAGCGTGACGGTGCAGAACGAGACAGCGCTTGCGGTGACGACACGCGTCGAACTCAACGGCGTGGATCGGACGGCGACGATTCCGACCAGCGGTCAGATCTTCCACTTCCAGCTGCCTCAGGGCCGCGAGCGGAATCCGATCACGACCGGAGATGAGATTCTGGATGAGTTTGAGCGCCGTCTCGACGAGGACGCGGTGCAGGAGGAGTCGCCTGAGCCGTTGCCGGGCGAGGATGTGGAGGGGGCGGCCGCACTGGAGATCATGAAGATTTCCTGGCAGGACCACTTCGTGTGGCGGGATGCGGAGAGCATCGCCGATTTTCACGGCAACGTGCTGATGGACGCGTCGACGCGGCCGGAACTGCTGGATCACCTTGAGGCCGACCGGCTCACGGTGTACCTGACCAAGCCGGCTGACGATGATGAGGAGATTGCGGAGGCGGATCTCAGCGAGCCGACGCCAGTACAGGATGCCGCCCCGGAGTCGCTGCTTGACTCGAAGAAACTCGGATCGCGACGGATCAACTTCGTCAGCGCTGTCGGCTCAACGGAGTCGCCTGCAGCGCTGAAGTCGGTGCGGTTTACCGACGCAACACGGCAGGCCCATGAAATGATCGCCTTTGTCAATGGGCCCATCATCGAGTACAGCCCGCTGACGGAGATCATGCGCACGATCGGAGACGGCTCGATGCTCGTCGCCGACTACCGTCCCGATGAGCCGGCGCAACCGGGCCAGGAAGAGGATGGGGCGGCGGCTCTTGGCGGGCGGGGAGAGACGCTTTTCACGTGGTCGGGGCAACTGACACTGGATGCCATTCGCGGGGCGATGGAGATTCGCGACGATGTGACAGTGCGACACCGGGCCACGGGCAGCGGCGAAACCTCGCGGCTCAACTGCAACACGCTGACGGCCTCGCTCGACCGGGGCGTCAACGTCGGCGGGCTGCAGGGTGAGCGGGCGGTCGCGGCTGAACTCCGCGCTGCAGACGCCGTGGGGGATGTGATCTTCATCTCCTCGGAGAAGCGGGTTTTTGCCGACCGGATGCACTACGACCGCAAAGTTCTGCTGGCGACACTCGAGGCCGATGCCGGCAATCGCGTCACGGTCGAGTGGCTGGATTCGGGGCAGAGCCGTTCGGCGGGACGGGTCGTGTGGGACCTCTATCGCGACTCGATCCGCGTCGAGGAAGTCTCCGGGGGCTGATGCAGCCGCCGCCAGAGGTCGAACCACTCCGGAGCCGTCAGGTCTTCGGCCCGGCGGGTGAGATCGATGCCTTCGAGTTCGGCTTCCCGACCGCGGAAGACGCCGCGGAGCATCTTGCGTCGCTGCGAGAAGCCCTCGACGAGGAAGCGGGCGAAATCGGTACGGCTGCCGAGATCGGGAGCGTCGGCGTCGGGCACGATTGCAATCATGCGGCTGGTCACCTTCGGCTCCGGCCAGAAGCACGAGGGCGGGAGGTCGGCGATGGCATTCGCTCTGGCCAGGAGGGCGGCGAGGATGGCCAGCGGACCGTAGTCGCGTGTTCCGGGGGCGGCGGTGATGCGCTGCGCCGCTTCGCGCTGAACGGTGACGAAGATGCCGCGGCAGCGGAGCGGGGCACGGGCGGGGAAGTGGTGAATGAGCAGTTGCGCCAGCAGCGGGCTTGCGATCTGATAGGGGAGGTTGGCGACAAGCGCGAATCGATTTCCCCGTGCGGCCAGGGCATCGAGCAGGACGGGGTTGATGGCGTGCTTGCCGGCGAGGCAGTCGCCCTTGATGAGCGTCAGGCGGTCGCTGTCGGCAGGGCAGCGCTCCCCCACTGCCCTCTGCAGGATCGCGGCCATGTTCGGGTCGATCTCACAGGCGACCACGGTCGCCCCGCGCTCGAGAAGCGTTTCGGTCAGCGTGCCGGTTCCGGGGCCGACTTCGAGGATGAGGTCTCCGGGAGCGATTTCGGCGGCGTCAGCGAGGCGGCGGATGAGGTTGTGATCGTGGAGGAAGTTCTGCCCGAGGCGGTGGACGGGGCGCAGCCCCCGCTCGGCGAGGAGGGACTTGATCAGGGAGAGGGGCTGCATGGGGGAATGATTGCGGGGTCGGGAGGGCGGGGGTGTGACCCTCACTCCACCAGCACGACGTTGCTGACGTGGCAGCTGTCCAGATCGAGCACCTGGAGGTAGCCGTAGCACGCGCCGGCCGGGACGAAGCCGGTCACAATCGCCTCACCATTACCATCAGCGCGGACGACCTGCACGAGACGGGCCGATGGCGGATCGAGGTAGAGCAGCGCGCCCTCGCAGCCGCCGGAGGTGACATCGAGGCGACCGCGGTTGCGGGAAAAGACGATGGCAGCGCGGCCGTCGGGCGAGAGGCCGGTGAGGGTGAGGGTGGCCGGTCCGGGGCAGGCGTCGAGGGAGAGGGAGAGGGCGGGGTTGGGGGGATCGTGGAGTGCGTAGAGGAAGCCGTTGCTTCCGGTGACGTAGAGGGTGCCGTCGGGTGCGATGGTGGGCGAGCAGATGGTCTGACACTCCTCACCCATCTCGACGGTCCAGAGTTCAGTGCCGTCGGGGTTCAGCGCGTGCACCCAGCCACGGTAGGGGATGACGGCTTCATAGGAGGTGACGTAGATGGTTCCGTCGCCGCCGATAGTGGGCGGATTCATCACATCGCCCGGCGGCGTCCACTGCCAGAGTTCCTCACCGTCGGGAGAGATTGCAAAGAAGGGGCGTCGTCCTCCCGCCGTGCCGGTGTAGATCACCCCGTTGTGGCCGACGGCGATGGCGCCGCGATTAACATAGTTGACGGGAAACTCCCACTCCTGCTCGCCCGTGAGCACATTGACAGCGTGGAGCGTGCCACCCGTGAACGTGGCATGGTACACAACGTCACCTTCGATGGGCAGATGGCCCATGATGCCCCAGCCACTGCTGTTGAAGGTCCACAGCGGTGAGCCGTCGAGGGCGTCGCGCGCCAGCACCTGCCGGGCGCTGTCGCCGCCGCTGACGATGTACTCCTCCGGCCAGCGCAGACTCGGCGAACTGTTGTGCCACTGATTGTCATCGGTAACGGTCCAGAACTCCGAGCCGTCGTCGATCCACCGCGCTGCCATGATGCCATTCTGATCGGCGATGTAGACCAAGCCGGAGTCATCGACGGCGGGCGAGGCGGTGATCCACTCGAACTGCTCGCGCCAGACTTCGATGCCGGAGGCGATGTCCACACAGTAGAGGAAGCCGTACAGCCCGTGGTCACCCCAGACCAGCCGGTCTCCGAGCAGACTCGCATCACTCATCTCGCCAACACCAGGCTCGTAGGTCCACACAAGTCTTCGAGTCGCTTCGTCAACCGATGCCGTGCCGTGAACAGTTCGCAGGTGAATGCGGCCGCTTCGATCCAACGCCGGCTGCGATTCGTGAAGCTCACGATACCGGTATGTGTCAAACTGGATCGACCACGCGATCTCGGGATTCCTCGGCCCAATCGTAGTGGTGCGATTGGTGCGCTGCGCATCCTTCCCGGCCATGGGCCAGGGATGCTCGGGGTAGATGGGCGGGAGGTCGTCTGCGAGGACTGAACCGGAGCCGACGATCGCCATAGCAAGCGAGACGATCCGAGTACTGAGAGTGTTCATGTCGGGCCTCCGGGGTCGAGTATACTGGAATCCGGAGGGATGTGGGATCGGGATTGAAGATTCTGCTGCAGAAACCTTCGTGAGGGCTGTGACATGACAAAGATGAGCATCATGGCGTTCCTGGGCGTTCTGTGGGGCGTGACGACGGCCGACCCGGCTGGTGCGCAGCAGAAGCGGCCCATGCTGTGGCGGACGGTGGACTTTCAGAACGGTGCGGAGTTTGTGGACATTCAGAGCGCCATCGACTTCACCAGACCCACGATCATGCGGCAGGCCGTCTACATCTACCCGGGGATCTACCGGGAGGAGGTGCATCTGCACCGCTCACGCTTTTGCCTGATCGGGGCCGACCGCGACTCGGTCGTCCTGCAGGGCGTGGACGGGCATGATGCGCTGACGATCCTCGCCGATGAGGCCACCGAGGTCACGATTGCGAACCTGACGATCCGCACCCGCGGAATCGTCGAGGGCGAGGGCGGCCGGGGCATCGTCGTCCGATACGTCGGGCGGCAGGAGGATGACCCGAACTGCGGCGACATCACACTGGAGAACATCCGGATCGAGAGTGAGACCGGCGAGGCGGTGATCATCGACTCAGCGATCACGAAGCTGACGCTCAACGGCCTGTGGATCGACACGCAGGAGACGGACGTCAGCGCCATCCGGCTGGACGGGGCGGTGGATCACCTCGAAGCGCGGGACCTCATGATCGCCAGCGGCGGGGCGGCGATGGAGTTCAGAGCACCGGTGCGGTTCGGGCGGATGTGGACATCGTCATTACGCAGCGAGTCGGCGTCGGCCCTGTCGGGCGCGAGCGCAGGCGACGGGGCCATCTTCGCGACGGAAGTGAGCGGTGCGGCGGAGTCGGCGATTGAGGGCTGGCGTCTGCACGGCTGCGAGACGGTCGTGCGGGAGGAGGAAGATGAGGCGGCCGGGAGTGCTTCCGAGAGGGACCACCCGGGCTGAAGAGGGCTGAAGTTCAAGTACTCGAAACATCATCCGCTGTCATGGCACGCCTCAACACCCAGAATGAACCGCCGATTCACACCGCAGCGCGGTGCGGCGATCACGCGCTGCTGGAGGAGCGAATCCGCGCAGGCGATGACCCGAACCTCATCTTCGACCAACGGACTCCGCTGATGACCGCCACGGCCTCACGGGACGGCGCCACGGGTGAGACGATCCGCCTGCTGTTGTCTCTGGGGGCTGATCCTGCGATGATCGTCGCCGGTCGATCGGCCATGACCTGGGCGGCGCGGGAGTGGTGGGACCCGCCCGCCGGCGATCCGGAGCGGCTGAGAGCCCTGCTGGAAGCCAGAGTTCCCCTCATTGTTGAGGAGGAGAGCGCTGAGCGATTCGTCGCTCACGTCGCCGCCCGTGGAGATGTCGCGCTTCTGCGCCTGCTGCTTGATGCCGGGGCATCGGCCAATCCGGTCTGGGATCGCGAAGCGGCACTGGAGAGCAGCTTCAGGCTTGCACTCGATGTCGGCTGCAGTGTGGAAGAATTGCTTCGGCATGCAAGCGCCCCATGGTCTCACGAGATCCCCCTCTTTGAAGCCGTTGAAGCCGATTCGATCGAGTGCGTCCGCCTCCTTCTTGACAGGGGGGCCGATCCGCTGATCCGTGACAACAGCCGTCAATCTGCACTGTACCTGGCCCGCTCGGAGCCGATGGTGCGCCTGCTGCACGAACACGGCCTGAGCACAACTGATGCGGATCACCTCGGCTGGTCACCGCTGGTCGATGCCGTCCACGATGGTGAGCATGGGCTGACGCGCGTGCGCGCACTGGTCGCCGTCGGAGCAGATGTCAATGAGACCCACGACCACGGCTTCACAGTCTTCATGTCTGCGGCCGGCGCACATGAACGCAGCGTCGAGATGCTGCAGTTGCTCGTCGATCTTGGAGCCGACCCGCACGCCGTCAGCGAGTACGGCTGGAACGCCTTTCATGCTGCCGTGGACACCTCCGGCGACGATGACTGGGAGTCGCGCGTCCGAAGCGTTCTGGGGTATTTGCGGGCACTCGGCGTGAACATCGAGCATCGAAATCTAGACGGCGAGACACCGCTGGGTCACGCCATCGAGAAGGGCAGGCCGGAGGAGGTACGCGCCCTGTGCGAGATCGGGGCCGATCCGAACGCGCCGACTCGAATGACGGCGATCGCCCGCTTCGGCAACAGAGGCGTTGATCTTCCGCCGCTGCTGCTGACGATCCGAAGCGCAGTCGGCGACTGGGAGGAATGTGTCCAACCGCTTCTTCGAGCCGGCGCAGACCCTCTGGCCGAAGATGAGGCTGGGTTTACGACGCTTCAATATGCCGTCAGCGAACTCTGCAGCGGAGACAATCGCAAGGCCTTGTACAAGGCCTTCTTTGAGAACCTTGAGACACTGACGATCCCTGAGAACGCAGCCGGCGTTCGTGAGGCATATGTGGATGCGATCCGGCCTGCGATTCGTGCGTTCGTCGAGTCCTTCAGCGAGTCGAATCCGGTTCCGGAGAAACAGGGCCGGCTGCACCGGCCGAAGAAGGAACGCCAGATGCGCATCACTGCGATCACGGAGTTGATCGCCTATGAACGGTGGGCGGAACTGGCGAAGTAGTCGGCACCGGCCATTGACGACTCGGCGTCAACACTCGCCGGGGCACGACAGCCGCCATTGCCTCACTCCCCTCCCACTCTCGCCTCCCCGCGCAGCACCGCGTGCGCTTCGCGCCCGGACGCATCGTAGAGGAAGGGCCCCTGCGCTGCGTCGAAGTTCAGCAGCAGCAGCGTCGAGGCATCGGCCTCATGGCGGCGCGCGGGCGTGAACGATTCACCGGCATACCGCGCCGCTGACGAAAGACGCACTTCGTCGATCAGACCGTTGAAGAACGAAACGGGCCGGCCCCGGGAATCGACATCAGCCCCGATCAGGAGCGGAAAGTCATTGCGGCGACGGATGCCGCTGCGCTCTTCTGAGACCAGCAGATGTCCGTCGACGTAGAGGCGCACCTCTGAACCGTCGTAGACGCCCGCCAGGTGGTGCCAGCGGCCGGTCTGCAGGATCGCCCCGGGCGTTTCCAGTTCGACGTAACGGTCGCCGAGATAGAGGAAGAAGCCGGGGCGGCCGTTGCTGACGAAGAAGCCGTATTCGGAATTCTCGGTCTTGCAGAGCAGGGCGGTGCGCGAGCCGAAGGAGCGGGCGCTGAACCAGCACTCCAGCGTCATCGGCCCGTCGGGAAGCGCGATCGCCTCGGACTCCACCATCGCGTAATCACCCTCGCCGTCGAGCAGGAGCACGTGTTCGTCGGCCGGGTGCGCCGGTTCGGGCAGCGAGACGTTCATGGGCAGGTCGATGGTTGAATCGGGAATGCGGTAGCGCCGGGCTTCGGTGAGGTAATCGGTCGAAAGCGTCAGCTCCGGCAGGCGGAAGGTCTCATCGAGCGGATCGGCCATGCGATGCACGCGGAAGCCGAACTCCGCCGAGCCGCCCGGCTGCAGTGTGCCGTGGACGTGTTGGGGCTGGAAGATCCAGCGGCTGTCTTCGCTGTGGGGCGTGAGCGTGATCTCAATGGGCCGGGAGACGGGGTTGACCACCCGCACGGCGATCTCCTCCTGTGCTGAGCCGTCGGAGGAGAGCGGGATGACGGCGTCAACGGCGGGCCTCATGCCGGCGAGTCTCCGGGTCTCATCGCTGACGGTCCCGGTGATCTCGCGCACGTCCATGACCTCGCCGACGGGGATCGAGGCCATCGCGACCTGATTCTTTCGCACCGTGACCACGTGAAACTGGTGCAGGTAGCCCGCCTCCGGAACCGCCCCGTTCTGCCCGCCGCCGACGGTGGCGAGGGTGACATACTCGATGCCGTCGCGCGGGCCGTCGTAGCGCATGCGATGGATGTGCCCGGCAAAGACCGCCGTGACATTGCCCGCCTCGACGAGCAGGTCGTGCACGCGGTTCCAGTCGTCGCCGTAGTTTCCGCCCAGCCAGCGCGGATGGTGGAGGAAGAGGAAGATGTGCTGCGCCTCATCGGCCTGCTCCAGCGTCTCGGCCAGCCACGCGAACTGCTCCGGGCTCATCCGCTGGCTCTCGGGCTTCTCGAAACTCTTCTCGCCCGTCTCCGGATTGCCCTCGTCGGAGTAGAGCGCGACGAACCAGCAGTTCTTGTGTTCGAAGGCATACCACAGCGGGCCGAAGTGCGTTTCGTAGTCGGCCTCGTGCTCGCCCTCGGGCCGATCCGGACCGCGCCAGTAGATGTCGTGATTGCCGACGACAGGAAACCACGGCATAAGCAGGCCGTCCATGACGCCGGTGTACTCCTGCATCTGCACCATCCACTCCTCCTGCGCGTTGTAGCCCTCGACGAGGTCGCCGACGGTCATCACCAGGTCGGGCTCCAGCAGGTTGGTGTCGGCGACGGCCTGTTTAAGGACTTCAATGCCCTCGGCCGGCCCGCCGGTGCGATCGCCGAAGACGACGAAGAAGAAGGCATCCTCCTCGCCGGGCAGGGGCAGCGCGGCAGCATCGCGGCTGGTCGTGAATCGAGCCGGGTCGGCCACGGTCGGGTGCGGGGCGTTGTGGGGGTGGTCGTGCTTCTCGCCCGGATGGGCCGGCAGCGGTGAACCCGGCAGGAGCGATACGGCCAGCAGTGCAAGGAGGGGAGTTCTCATGCCGACATGATACAGAATGGTCCCGCGACTGCACCGTCAGAATCCGGTGAAGTTCGCACCCCGCCGGAATAGAGTTGCCCGCGACCACGCCCCAGAGCGTCAAGGATTGACCCTTGAGAACCTCCCGTGATGAAACCATCGCCCGACCGGGACCCGGTGAGCCAGGCCGCTTCGAGTTGGCAGAGACGCTGCAGTCGCTGCTGATCGCCTTTGCCCTGGCCTTTGTCTTCCGCTCCTTCATCGTCGAGCCCTTCGTCATCCCCACCGGCTCAATGGCCCCGACGCTGCGCGGCGCCCACCTCCTGGCCCTCAGCCCCGAAACCGGCTACTCCTTTGCCGTCGGCCCCCGCGATCTGCTGGGCGCCACGTCGACCGCCGCCCCCGTCCAGGGCAGCGACCAGGCCGGCGGGCCCATCATCGTCCGCGACCCGATGCTGCTCGATGAATCCAGGCCGCTGCGCGGCTCGGCCGGCCAGGTCACCTTCCGCAACGCGCGGACGCGCATGGGCGATCGCATTCTCGTCCTCAAGTACCTCTACATCCTCTTTGAGCCCAAACGCTTCGACGTCGTCGTCTTCAAGAATCCGACGCGCCCCACGGAGAACTACATCAAGCGCCTCATCGGCCTCCCCGGCGAGATCATCTGGCTGGCCGACGGCGACGTCTTCGCCCGGCTCGCGAAGTCCAACGAGCCCTTCCGTGTGCAGCGCAAGCCCGTGCACGTGCAGAAGCGCGCCTGGCAGCCAATCTACCACAGCCAGGAGATTCCCCTTCGACCTGACAACATCGTCCCGCAATGGCGTCCGCCCTGGAGCGGCGAAGACTGGGACACTGAAGGCCGCAGCTACCGCAAGACAACGGCCCAGCCGACCGACCTCACCTTCCGCTCCGCGCCGGAGCTCGGCCCACCCCGCCACAGTCTCCGCCGCATCGAAGACTGGTACGCCTACAACCAGTCACGCGAGCGCTCCTACCAGTATTTTGCCGTCTCCGACATCCGCCTCGCCGGGGGCATTCAGCCCGATGACTCCGGCCTCGAATCGATCATCTCCCTTACCTGCCGCGAACACGAGTTTCAGGCGGTGATCGATGCGTCGGGCCGGGCGTCGCTGCGGATGCGCCCGCTCGATGCCGCCGACACCTGGACGACGCTGGATGAAACAACCGTCGAGCCGCTCCCGACCGGAGTCGTCACCAACGTCGAGTTCTGGCATGTGGACCAGTCGCTTCGTCTGTTCGTAAACGGACGGGAAGTGCTCTACGGCGAGTACGACTGGGACGCCGATCGCCGCCTGCTGCACGCCACCGGCATGAGCGCCTCGCAACTGCTTGAACAGGAAGGCCCCGAAAGCGGCGGTGAAGGCAACGCCTACGCCCGGCGCTACGGCCCGCGCGAGCCGATCATCCGCTGGCGCTTCTCCGGCTCGACGCTGACGCTGCATCGCGTGGAGCTGGATCGCGACCTCTACTACCAGCCCTCCGAGAATCGCGACTTCGATTACCGCGCCGCCCTCGCAACTCATCCCAACTTCCTGCCGACGCTGACTGACGATGAGTACTTCGTCTGCGGCGACAACAGCCCCGACAGTCTCGACGGTCGCCTCTGGGGATATCCCGATCCGTGGATCGCTGCCGAATTCGACGATGCCGAGGGCGTCATCCCCCGCGAACTCATGCTCGGCAAGGCCTTCTTCGTCTACTTCCCCTCGCCCGAGGGCGTCTCGGAGCGGATGATCCGCCTGGCGCCAAACTTCGGCGAGATGCGCTTCATCCACTGACCCGCAACGAGTCAGGATGCCGGGCCGTCCACGTACACCATCCACTCCACCACCGCTGAGCGAGGCAGGGGATCGACGCCCAGTTGCCGCAGCATGTTGAGCGCCTGGGCGCGATGATGCATGCCGTGGGTCGTCACGTGCGTCAGCACCGCGCCTCGTGCAAACGAATACGTCCGGCCGGCCCGCGTTCCCGTCGCCATCCCCTCCAGCGGATGCGCCCGCACCGCCGCCTCGAAGTCATCAGCCGCCTCCTCATGCAGGGCGGCAAGTTCCGCAACGCTGCGCTGCTCGTGCTCCAGTCGTGGTCGCTGCTCACGGCCGGCGAGCATGTCGGTCCAGCCGCGCATCGCTCCGAGAATGTGCGTGAGTGTCTTGCGCAGTGTGTTGACGCCCATCTCGAACTCCCGATCCAGCTGCTGATCGGTGAGTGAAGCACACGCTGCAAGCAGCTGCTCGTTGGCCCAGCGGTTGTGGATCATCAGGATCTCGGCCGGGTCGCTGTGGGGCATGGTCACATCTCCAATGTTCAAGAGTGGAGTTCATGCGGAACAGGCAGAGTGTATCCGACTCGTACTGGACCACAGCGATGACGCCCTGCAAGGCCATCCCCGTCTGGGATCGCACTCCCGATCGTCGCTTGCGCCATCGCGCTACTGATCAACATCCCCCACCCACCACCGCCCCACCAGCGCCTCCAGCCCCTCGCGAAGATAGCGCAGCCGCAGCCGTTCGGCGGCCGAGCCCAGCCACGGCGCCCGCCCCGCAGCACGGTCGACTCGCAGGATCGCTGCCTCCACATCCTCCGTTGCCAACGCCTCAACGCCCCGCGCCGCCGCGTGCAGCCGCGCCAGCCACCCCATTGCCGCCACCTCCAGCCACAACGTCTCCAGCCCCGCCAGCGCGTCAAAGCCGTAGTACCCCGCCCCCCACGCCCGGCCCCCGAGCACCCGCCCGCGCAGCCACCGGCTCACCGCCTCCTCCCCCCACGCCGCATCGGCCCCGCTCAGCCCCGCCACACTCGAAACGTCGCGCAGGTCCAAGGTCGTCACATCCGGCCAGTCGAAGGCCACCCGGAAACCTTCCGGCAACCGGCCCTTTCCAACCGAGAACCGCCGATTGATGCGCAGCTGCCGCAGCGCCCGTCGCTGCCGGGCAACGATTCCCCCGCTGACCTCGCCGATCTTGACATCCTCAATGTGGGCATAGGCGAACTGCCGCATCTGCTTCATCTGTCGCGTCGTCGGCGCTGCGACCGACAGCGAGGCGACCTCCTCATCCAGCACCGCCGTCAACTGGACCAGCATGTCACCGAACTTCCCGCCGGCAACGATCTTCTCAATCGCCCGCTCCTCGCGCAAAGCGCGAGTCAGAAGAACGCACCCGAGCACGCGCCCCCGAAGCCGCCCGGGCTCACAGCGCAGGTGCCCGGCAAACGCGCTCGCCAACACCTGCACATCGGCCGCCGCAAGCGCGATCCCGTCGCGCAGCACAACTCCGCGTCCAGGCCTGGCCTCGGGAATCTCCCGCACGAGGCGACGGATCTCCTCCAGGTGCGACGAGAGCTCCGCGCCGCGATTCTCAATCGCCGATGGACACGCGAAACTCATGCCGATCTGCACCGCCCCCTCCACAGGCGTGAGCGAGAAGGGAAACATCTGGCATGCCACCGGCTTGGCGGCCAGCCCCGCCCGGGCGTGAATCTCGCACAGCCCATCCTCGCGCAGGAACACGCACGCTCCATCCTCACGCTGCCGCAGATACCGCACCCCGCGGAACTCCACCCACGGCTCAAAGCCGAGTTCCGCCGCCCAGCCCTGCCGGCGGAGTTTCTCGACATCGCTCTCCCGCAGCTGCACGGTGAAATCCCGGCAGCACCGCGCGCAACTATGGCACGAATACCGCTGCTCCGGCAGCGGAAGGGCCTTCAGAACGGGCAGGGCGACTCGCGGCAACACAACTCTCCCAATACAACACAGACCTCTCAGCACACTGCGGGACAATAGCCTCCCACGTTTGATGCACGCATGCTGCCGTCGTCCGTCTACCATCCACTTCCCCCATCCTCCCCCACACGGAACAGACCACGCCGTGACCAACCCGATCACCCATCACGCCCTCTCCTGCGGCCTCCAACTGGCCATCGAACGCCACTCGGCTGCCGAGTCCGCCGCCGTCACCATCCTCACGCCCTTCGGAACCGCAGCAGAGCCCGACAACGCCCAGGGCGCTGCGACGGTCCTCTCCGAATGGCTCTGGCGCGGCACGCAGCGACTCGACGCCCGGCAACACTCCGACGCCCTCGACCGCCTCGGCATGCAACGTTCCAGCAGCGTCCACATCTACCACACCCACATCCGAGGCACCCTCCTGGGCGTCCACCTCAACGACGGCCTCCGCCTCCTCCTCGAAACCCTTCGTACCCCGCGCTTCAGCGACGATGCCTATGGCCCCGCCGTTGACCTCTCCCTCCAGGCCATCGAAGGCCTCAAGGATGAGCCGCAGCAGCGCTGCATGATCAACGTCCGACGCCGCCACTTCCCCGCTCCATTCAATCGCTCCGAACTCGGCCGCGCCGAAGACATCGCCCGCCTCAACCCCCACACCTGCCGCACTCTGTACCTCACCCACCTCGACCCCGCTCGATGCATCGTCGGCCTCGCCGGCTGCGTCGATCCCGACGCCGTCATCGCGCTGCTCGAAGAACTCACCGCTGACTGGTCCATCGACACGCCCACCAGCGAGCCCCGGGAAACCGCACCCGCCCGGCACGGCATCGACCACGAAGGCGAGGACTCCGCGCAGGTCCACATCGCCCTGGCCCACGACGCTCCGCCGGAGCCCCACCCCGACAGCATCCTCCAGCGCGCCGCTGCGGCCGTTCTCTCCGGGGGAATGAGCGGCCGCCTCTTCACCGAGGTCCGCGAGAAGCGCTCGCTGTGCTACTCCGTCCACGCCTCCTACGCCGCAGGTCGCGATCGCGGCGCCATCATCGCCTACTCGGGCACCACCCCCCAGCGCGCCCAGGAGACGCTCGACGTCCTCTCCGCCGAACTGCGCAGGATCCGCGCCGGCGTCACCGACGCCGAACTCCGGCGCGCCCTGGTCGGCATGAAGTCGCGCCTGGTCATGCAGGGCGAATCCACCGGCGCACGCGCCTCCGCGATCGCCCAGGACATCTTCGTCCGCGGCCGCGCCCGCACCCTCGATGAGGCCGCCGCGGAAGTTGACGGTGTGACCCTCGATGCGGTCAATACCTGGCTGCACCGCTCCCCCGAGCCGCAGTTCACGCTGGCGACGGTGGGCCCGACGGCGTTGCGGCTGCCGCAGGAGCAGATTCTGCGCCAATCACCGCAATAACCCCCTTCCGCTTTCCTCTGACTTCCTGTACAATGAGTAGGGTCCGCCGTGCGGAC
>CAZPFK010000016.1:0-45774 GCA_964585855.1 uncultured Vicinamibacteraceae bacterium | reverse complement strand
TCCTGCGTCCCGTTGGGGCGGAGGACGCGACGCATCCCTCGCTGACGCTTCCGGCTCATTGAGAGACGAACGAAGCGGCCGCCAACAATCCCCCAATGCCGCTTCCACTCGCACCCACGCTCGCATCGCTGACTGTGCCCGGCGAAGACCTCCGCGCAGCCCTCGCGAAACTCGCCGATCTCCGCTTCCGGGCCGTGCAACTCTCCGCCGCCATCCCCTCCCTCCGCCCGCGCGACCTCGACCGCTCCGCACGGCGCGACCTCCTCGCACGCCTGCGCCGCCTCGAACTCCAGCCCGCCGGGATCGACCTGTGGATTCCTCCGGAGCACCTCACCGACCCGCTTCATGCCGACCGCGCCGCCTCGGCCCTGCTCGATGCCGTGGCGCTGGCGGCAGACCTGGGCCGGATTCCACTGAGCATCGATCTGCCGGGGGCAGCGCCCGTCGATCTGCTCGATGCGCTGGAGTCCCGCGCCGATGCGGCCGGTGTGCCGCTGGCCGACTTCGGAGCGCACCGGGCGAGACTCGGCGTCGGCATCGATCCCGCCACCTTGCTGCTTGCCGGGAAGAACCCCGCCGGTGAGGCGTCGGCGGCAGATCGCCTCAACGCAGCGCGCTTCTCCGACTCCGACCGGCACGGGCGGGTTGCCCCGGGAACGGGCCGGCTCTCTCTGGTCGAGTACCAGGTGGCGCTGGTCACCCGTGGATACTCGGCGGCCGTGGCGCTGGACCTTCGCGGAGTGAGCCGGCCGTGGGATGCGGCGGCGGTCTCGGCGGAGCGATGGCGGGCGACTGGGCTGGTCGATCCGATCGAAGCGCCCTGATAGGATCAATTTTCCGGCGTGACGGCGGAGCGACATTCGCGCGTCACCTGAGTATGTGGTCGCATCCATGAGTCAGCGAGATTACTACGAAGTCCTCGGTGTCGCGCGCGACGCTTCCGCCGATGACCTGAAATCCGCCTATCGGCAACTGGCCCGGAAGTGGCATCCGGACGTCAACAAGGACCCCGACGCCTCCAAGCGCTTCTCGGAGATTCAGGAGGCCTACGACATCCTCTCCGATCCGGAAAAGCGTCGCGCCTACGACCGCTTCGGACACGCCGGTGCCTCGGCCGCCGGCGGCCAGCGTCCGGGCGCAGCGCACACCTACGCCTGGAGTTCGACCGACGGCGGGCCAGCGCCGGAGGAGTTCTCCTCGATTTTTGAGGACCTCTTCGGCGGCCGGCGCGGTCGGGGTCGGGGGGCTCGGCCCGGCCGGGGCGCGTCGGCCGGGGCGGCTGATCGCGGGCAGGACATCCGCACCGAACTCTCGATCACCTTCCACACCGCCGTCTCCGGCGGCAAGGAGACGCTGCGGCTGAGCCGGGCCGACGGCACGACGGAGTCGATCGACGTCACGATTCCGAAGGGGATCGAGGACGGCGCGAAGCTTCGGGTGCGCGGGCGCGGCAATCCCTCGCTGCAGGGCGGGCCTCCCGGCGACATCATTCTGACAATCCGCGTCGGCGCCCATCCCTGGTTTGAACGAAAGGGGCTGGACCTCACCCTGGATGTGCCCATCACCATCGCCGAGGCGGCAACAGGCGTCTCGGTGACGATGCCCACGCTTCGGGGCTCCGTGACGCTGAAGATTCCCTCCGGGACCGATTCCGGAAAATTGCTGCGGATTCCCGGGCAGGGAGTGGAGGATGCGGCCGGCCGGCGCGGCAATCTCTATGCCCGCGTGCAGATCACGGCTCCCCGGGGGCTCTCGGAGGCCGATGCCGCCGCGCTTCGGGAGATCGGCTCGCGCCTGCCGAATCCCCGTCAGGGCGAGCCGTGGACTTGACCGCGAGGCGTTCTTCGGCTCAAATACCCCAATCGCTGTCGCTGTGCTGCCGGACGGATGGTGCCGGTCATGGAAGATCGGGCTGCGGCATGGCGGAATGACACAGACGGAGCATCGCCGGGCCTGAAACCCCGTTTGCCGGCGATGGACATCGTTGTCGCCTGCGAATCACACCTGCACGGGTGGACCCCGACGTGCTCAAGGAACGCCATCAGGTCTTCGTGTCGCTTCTGGCTGTCTGCGACACCCTCATGATTGCGGCTTCGGCCGTGGGCACTGTCACCCTTGCGCGCTTGGCGGCGGGGGAGATCTCCGGCTGGCGCGGGGCGATCCCATCCGGGACGGCGCTGGCGCCTTTTGTCTCGGCGATCCCGGTCATGCTCCTGTGCATGACGGTCTTCGGGCTGTACCGGGCGCGGCGGGACCGGGCTTTTCCCGGCGAGTTCTGGGATCTGATCAAGGCCACCTTCTGCTGTTGGGCCATCCTGATTGTCGCCCTGGACACCCTCTTCCCGCAACGCTTCGCCTCGCCGCAGTCCTCGCAGCAGTTGTCCGTCTTTGCGGGCCTGCTGCTGGCGCTGCTGACGGCCGAACGCTATTCCTTCCGCATATTCCTCCGCCTCATCCGCCGGCGCGGCCTCAACCTGCGGCACGTGGCGATCATCGGAACCGGGCGGCTGGGCCGGCAGGCCCTGGAGACTATCCGGCGAAACTCATGGACGGGGCTGCACCCGGCGTACTTCATCAGCCACCACGACCACGCGGAGCGGTCAAAGGCGTACGGCCGGCCGATCCGGGGCGGGCTGGCAGACCTGGAGTCGGCGCTGGAATCAACGCCGGTCGACAGCGTGATCATCGCGCTGCCGCAGCGTCGCTCCCACCTGATGACCAGCCTGCTTACTCGGCTGGAGCGGTTTGCCGTCGAAGTGCGGATCATCCCCGAGATCAGTCCGCGACACATGCCGCTGCACTTTGCCGTCCACGAACTTGACGGGCTGGCGATTCTTTCCGTCCGGCAGTCGCCGATTCACGGCTATGGCGCGGCGGCCAAGCGGGCGCTGGATGTCTCGGTCAGTCTTGCCGCGATCCTCTTCTTCGGTCTGCCGATGCTGGCAATCGCCTCGCTGGTGCGACTGGAGTCGCCGGGGCCGATCCTCTTTAAGCAGCGGCGCGTCGGGATGGGGGGGAGGACTTTCGACATCTACAAGTTTCGCACCATGCGCTGGGAGCCGGCGGCCGTTGCCGATGGGGACCGGCTGCGCGCCGAGGAGGCGTGGACGCAGCCCGGCGATCCCCGGATCACGCGGGTGGGGCGCTGGCTGCGGCGTTTCTCGCTGGATGAGCTGCCGCAGCTCTTCAACGTGCTCAAGGGAGATATGTCGCTGGTCGGCCCGAGGCCGGAACGTCTGGACCTGCTGGATGACTTCCGCCAGGGCCGACGGGGCTACATGCTTCGGCAGAACATGAAGGCGGGGATGACGGGGTGGGCACAGATCAACGGGCTGCGCGGATCGACGAGCGCGCGGAAGCGGCTGCAGTACGACCTGTACTACATCCGCAACTGGTCGCTGGGCTTCGACGTGCGGATTCTCTTCTTGACGATCTTCCGCGGATTTCACCATCCAAATGCGCACTGAGGCGTGACCGGCGGGGCGGCTTACGAGTGCGGGTCGGCCTCAAAAATCGCCTGCGTCCGCACCACGACGCCCGCGGCGGAGTCCAGGTGCCAGCTCTGGCAGTGAACCTCGCGGTGGAAGCGCTGCAGGGAGAGCAGGGAGAGGTTCTCGGTCAGCCCATCGCTTCCGGGCCAGCGGAGTTCGAGGGCTCCCTGTTCACGGCCGAAGTCGATCATCTCCCGGAAGGTGGATGCGTAGAGGGTTTGTGAGACGATCTCGGTCTGCACGCTGGCGAGGTAGACGATGTGGCGCGGGGCGCGGTGTTCAAAGTCTCGCTCACCGGCGCAGGGGAAGGAGGTGAGCAGCCCGGCACGGGGCTGGGCTCCGGGACGGGTGGTGAGCATCTCCACGATGCAGATATCCTCGACCTGGAACCGCACCATGTGCGCCTGCGCCGAGAGCCACGCCTCGATCTCGTAGGCGTCGGTCGAGGCGGAAAAGCGGCGGCGGATGTCGAAAAACTCCGGGTGCAGCGCTTTGCGGTAGACCATCAGCCGGAAGGCTTGCAGGGCGGTGGCGGTGCGGGGCGACAGGGGGCTCATGCACGTGGATCCTCTGCACACGATCAGAGATGCCACGTTTATACCACAAATGCCCAATAATTCATTCCTTGTGGTGTTTTTTTCAGAATTTTGCACGAATCAAGGTCCGACGCCCGACCTTCCCTCCACATCGGGGCGGAGCCCCGCACCTTTCCGGCAGGATTATGACCAGAGGCCGACGATTCATCAGGATGATGGCGGCGTGGCCCGACGATGCACGCGTCACCGCGCTTTCCGAGGCGCTGCGCTGTGCCGACGCCGACGAAGCGCGCCCGCTTGCCGAGGCGCTGCTGGACATCCGCACGCCCGCCCCCGCCTCCCGGGCTCTGACCGCCGTCATCTCCGCCTTCGATCGACTGCCGGACGACCTGATCCAGTCCGCCCTTCGGAATCCCGCGCGGAGTGATCGAATCGCCGAAGGCCTCATGCAACTGACGCTGTGCGGCCGCCCGCAGCAGCAGGCCCGCTGCCTGGAAGCCCTTGCGAACTCCGGAAGGATCGAGGCCCTCGAAGCCGCGACCCGGATCGTCTGCGAGCGTCACGATGCCGCGCTTCGCGAATCGGCCGTCACCGTGCTCTGCGAGGCCGTCGGCCGGCTGACCCGCCGGCCCCGATCCACCGTCGAGGCAGGTCTTGTCGCAGCGGCGGACGCACTTCTTGCCCGGGCGGCAGATGCCTATGACACGCATCGGGAGGACCGGGTGCTGATCGCGGCCGCGGAGTGCGCTGCCCTCGGGGGACCCGCTCTGGCCCGGTGGCTTGAGGGGGAGGATGCGGGGCAGATGGCGCTGCGGGGCGTCGTCCGGAGGCAACCGGAGGATGTTGTGCTCGCCAACGCGACCTGGTGGCTCGGGACCCCGGCGCTGGCCCCGCAGGTTTCACGAATGCTTGAAGACCGTCGGCTCTTTGTCGATTCAACTGCCGTCCCTGGCTCGGCGCATCTGCTGGAAGAACCTCGACGCCGCGCACGCCTGGCGCGCGTACGTCAACCGCGCAGGCCGGCGGAGCCGGCCCATTTGGACATGACTGCCGCTTCAGCGGCGTGGCTTGCCCGGCTCCCCTTGCCCCCGGAGGAGAAGGCGGCCCGGCTTGGGGAGGCGATCAGCGCGGAGTCGGCGGAGGCCCGGCTGACGGCGCTTCGCGGGCTGATCGAACTGGGAGCGCCGGGTGTTGAGCGGTGTGCGGACTTCTGCTTCGATGCCGATGAGATGATCGCGCGGCTGGCTTTGCGGCACACTCTGCGCAGCGGGGAGGGAACAGACGTTGTGCGGCGATGCCTGCGAAGCCCCCATCCGAGCGTCCGCGCCACGGCGCGGGCATGGGTCGTGGAACGGAACTTCAACGACGCCTGGCGGGCATGGGCGGCCGAGACGGTCGTTCCGGGTGTTGCCGTGCGTGTGCGGGCTCTCTACCGGGAGCAGCGGGAGTCGTTTGCGCCATTTCTGCGGCAGCGGCTGACGGCTGATTCGCGGGACGAGGCGCTGCGCGCGATGCGGATGATCGCCGATCTGCACGCCGCCGGCGACTTCGAGCCGGCGCTGATTGCCGCGGCTGCAAGCGGGGATGCGTACGTCGCGGCCACCGCTGTGCGGCTGCTGGGAACGATCGACTCTGAGGCCTCTCTGGCGACGGTGCGGGCAGCGCTGGAGCATGCCAACGGCCGTGTCCGCGCCAATGCCGTCGAAGCCCTCCCGGTCAGCGCTCTGAAGGAAGCGGAGGAGGCCATCATCGCGATGACCGGCGACCCGCACAACCGCCTGCGCGCCAATGCGGCGGCTGCGCTGCTGGCCGTTGATCGCCGCCGGGGGGTTGCGGCTGTGGCACAGATGCTGGAGGATGGCCGGGCCCTGCACCGTCTCAGCGGGGTCTGGGCGGCGGAGGCGGAGGAACTCTCCGAGTGCGCCTCGGCGTTGGCGCAGTTGGCGGCGCGCGATCCGGCCGTTGAGGTCGGTGCGCGGGCAAAGCGGGCTTTGCGGGGCCTGCGCGGCCGGGGGAGGGCGGCATGAACCGGTTTCTGGCGACAACCGAACCCTGGCTGGCGCGTGTTGCCGAGGGTATGCGGGCGGATCGCTTTCCGCATGAGGATGCGATCATCGCCGGCGTGCTGGGGCTGATCGTCATCTGTGTGCTCAGCATCGCGCTGTGGCGGGCGCTGGCGCGGGACCGGGCGATGCTGGGGAGCGAGGCGCGGCGGATGTGCCGGTCGGCGGGGCTCTCCCGCGCTCAGGCGTGGGCGGCGCATGCGGCTGCGCGGCGGAGCGGTTTTACCAACGCTGCACCGCTTCTGTTTTCGCGCAGCGCGTGCCGGCAGGCAGCGGCGCAGGCCCGATGGGGGTGGCAGCGGCGCGTGCTGCAACGTTTGGCGCAAATGCAGTAATCCTGTCTCCGATCGGCGCGCCGGCACGCTATACTGCGGCAACCGGCGCAGGCGTTGTGGCGTTGCCGCCGGTACCACGAGCCAGCCACGTCAGCCGTTTCGTGACTTTTCGGATGAGTCGATGCTTCCCAAGCCCCCGCCGCGGCCGCAATCACCCGGATTTCTCTACTTCCCTCCCTTCCGCGTACAGGGATGGTCGGTCGCCGGTGAGGCGACGGCGGTGATGGTTCCGGAGTTCGATGTCTGCTTTGACATCGGCGTCTGCCACAAGCCGATCCTGCCCGCCAAGTTTGTTGCGCTCTCCCACGGACACATGGATCACGTGGCCGCACTTCCGTACTACTTCAGCCAGCGCTTCTTCCAGGGCATGGGAACGGGCGTCTGCGTCTGCGATGCGCGGATCGCCCCGGCGATTTCCGCCATGATGCGGGGGTGGGTCGACGTCGAACAGCAGCAGACCAGCCACGAGATCATCGGCCTCGACGACGGCGGGGAAGTCGAAGTCAAGAACAACATCTTCCTGCGCGGCTTCCACGTCGACCACACCGTGCCGTCCATGGCCTATTCGCTGATCGAGCGGCGGACGAAGCTCCGCACGGAGTTTGCCGAGTATCCGCAGAGCGAGATCCGCCGGCTCAAGGATGAGGGCGTGGAAATCACCCGCGAGGTGCGGATTCCGCTGGTCACCTACATCGGCGACGTGCTGCCCGGCCCCTGCCTGATGCGCGAAGAGGTGCTGACTGCCAAGGTCGTGATCATCGAGTGCACCTTCATGGACGGCGATCACCGCGATCGCGCCGTCATCGGCAAGCACGTACACGTGGATGACATCGCCGAGCTCCTTCCCCGGCTCTCCTGCGAAGCGCTGGTGCTGACGCACCTTTCGCGGCGGACGAACCTCACCACCGCCCACAAGGCGCTGGCGTCGCGGCTGAGCGAGGAGGATCGCAGCCGGGTTTTTATTCTGATGGATCACAAGACCAACCGGGCCCGGTACGAATCGCAAGTGGCTGAAGCGGAACGCGCAGCAGCGAGTGCGGCCGGGACATGACAGGTCAGCGCGCACAAAGAGCAAGCACTTTCAATCGCCTCGCAGTTGACATCGGCACACGAAGTCTTTACCTTTGACCGGCTCGCATTCGCCGTCGTTGGTGGGCCAGGGACGGCATCCGGGTTGCACGCGTCAGGGTTCGACCGACACGGACATTTTTGTGGGACAGACTTCAATGATTGAACCAGATCCCATGATCTGGGAAAGCATCGTTGCGCATGTGCGGCGGCACCATCCCGACCGCGCACGACACTGGTTCGGCGACCTCGAAGTCATCGACCTCAACCAGGGCGTCCTGCGCGTCCGCGTTGATGACGAGGTGCAGCTGCGTTACCTCAAGAGCGAGTGCCGCGGCCTCTTCAACGAGGCGGTGCAGCAGGTCACACAGCACTTCGTCACCGTCCAGTTTGAGGGACCCGGCGGCCAGACGGCTGTTGAAACGCCCCCCGCGGCCCCGCATTCGCCGGCGGCAGTGCAGTACAGCACGGGCGATCCGTCGCTTGGCACCATGTACGAAGACATGGTGATCAACCCCGATTACACCTTCGACACCTTCGTCGTCGGGCCGCACAATCAGCTGGGGCACGCGGCGGCGGTGGCGATCTGTGACGACCCCGGCCGCTCCTTCAACCCGCTCTTTGTTCACGGGGGCGTCGGGTTGGGCAAGACGCACCTGCTCCAGGCGGTCTGCCGGGAGATTCTCAACCGCCACCGGGGTTTCCGCATTTACTACATCTCCTGCGAGGGATTCCGCTCCCAGTACCTTGAGGCGGTGCAGAACAACGCCGTCAACGAGTTCCGCCACCGTTTCCGCACCATCGACATGCTGGTGATGGATGACATCCACTTTCTCTCCAGGCACGACCGAAGCCAGGAAGAGTTCTTCCACACCTTTAACAGTCTGTACCACGCACGAAAACAGGTCGTCCTCAGCTCCGACGCCAGCCCCGAGGAAATCCCCGACATCGAGGAACGACTCAAGAGCCGATTCACCTCCGGCCTCGTGGCCCGGATCGGCCCGGCAAGCTTCGAGACACGCAAGGAGATTCTCGAGCTCAAGGCGAAGATGCGCGGCCTGATGCTGCCGTCGGAAGTCGTGGAGTATCTGGCCCAGCGGGAGTGCAACATCCGCGATCTCGAGGCCTCGCTGACGCAGGTCCAGGGCGAAGCCATGTCCAGCGGCCAGGAGATCTCCATCGAGGTCGCCCGTCGCGCCGTCGCCGCCACCCGGTCCGGCAACGCCCCTGCGCCCCGGCTGACGATGGAGGACATCACCCAAGCCGTCTGCGAGCACTTCGGCGTCAAGGCGAGCGACCTCGTCTCAGATTCGCGGTATCAGTCGATCACACTGCCTCGGCAGGTCGTCATGTACCTCGCCCGCCTGCACACTCGGCAGAGTCTCAAGGAAATCGGGGGCAAACTCGGCGGCCGCGATCACACCACGGTGATTCACGCCGAGAAGAAGGTGAAGTCCCTCTGTGATGAGGACACCGGCTTCATGGCCCAGATTCACGAACTGGAGCGCCGACTCGGGGTCCGCACCGACTGAGCCGCTATGGACAGACGATGTGTGCAGGATGTGGGCAGCCGGTCTCCGGCGGCACCGCAGCGGTCTCCAATCGACTATCTCCTGCCGCCCGGAAGGTTAATCCGGGGTGTGAACTGCGTGTGAATTGAATCCGGGAGCAGCAGAATCCAACCCGCAACGGACAGGTCGCCCAGTCGGGAACGTCGGGTATAAGTGCTGTTGTTTGCTTGATTTACAAGCGTCTGCCCGGCAGGAGCCCACAATCGGACAGGCGGTTAAAGAGAGAAGAGGGGTTTCTTTTTCTCTTCCCTCTCCCTTCCGGAGGGCCGTCGCCGGAGGTGTCGGGTCTTCTCACAACTTCGGTCCCCCCTGGCAATGTGGGCAAAATGTGGACGCCCGCCCCGCCACCCGGATCGCGATCATCGGCGTCCCGCACCGGCCGCAGGGGAGATTCTCACGGCCGTAGGCGGCGTGGCGGTTTTGAAAGTCCCCGCCGGTCTGGTCGGGCAGGAGGTAATCGCGCAGGGTTGAGCCGCGGTGGCGAACGGCCTCGCGAAGGACGCGGCTGATGGCGGTGAAGAGGTCGCGGGCCTGGCGGTCGTCGATCTCGCAGCAACGGGTCAGCGGGTGCAGGCGGGCGTGCCAGAGCGCCTCATCCACGTAGATGTTCCCCAGGCCGGCGATCAGCGTCTGATCGAGCAGGGCGGCCTTGAGGAGGCGCTGTGAGGCGCGCAGGCGCGATTCGCAGGCGCGGCGGAGCAATTTCGGGTCAGCCAGGGCGTCCGGGCCGAGGGCGGCCCAGCGGCGCGCGTGGAGGTCGTCGAGGGAGGGGTGCGTCCAGAGGGCGCCGAAGCGGCGAGGGTCGCGGAAGCGCAGGGTAAGGGGGTGGGGGTCATCGGCGGTCGGAGCGAAGGTCCATTCCACGTGCACGTGGTCGGTCGGGGCGTCGGAATCGAGGGTCAGGCGGCCCGACATGCCCAGCTGGATGACCAGGAGGCGGCCGGTGTCGGCGACGAGGGCGAGTTGTTTGCCGTGGCGGTGGAGGGCGGTGAGGGATTGGCCCTGGAGAAGGTGGGTGCGGTGCGGGGCCTTTCGGGGGGTGCGGCGACCCTGGCTGGAGGCGTTGATGACGTCGGGGCGGCGGATGCGGACGGCGGCGACGGTGCGGCCCAGGAGGCGAGGCACGAGGGCGAGGCGGATGGATTCGACTTCGGGAAGTTCGGGCATGGGGGATTTGCGGTTGTGGAAACGGGCGGCACTCTGTAGGATGGGGTGGTTGTTTGCGGTCATTAAAGGAAAGGAGCGATGTGATGAGAGCGATGAAACTGGCGGTGATTGGGGCGGCGGTCGTGGCTGGAGCCGCGGCAGGTCCGGCGACAGCGCAGCGGAGTCTGATGTGTACGCTGGACACGCACGGCTTCGGATTCAACTACGGCGGAAGCCGGTACGGCAACTTCTCGGCGGAGATTGACGGGTACTTCGGGACGGTGACGACGGTGACGGACCTGTCGGATCTGAGCGCAATGAATCAGTACGACTCGATCATGGTGCAGATCCGGGAGTGGGGGGCGACGCTGTCGCCGACGGAGCAGGCCAATCTTGATGCGTACGTTGCCTCGGGCCGTCGAGTGCTGCTGATTGGCGAGAATCCGAGTCTGTGGTTTGAGTGGAACGACGACATCTGCAACGTGGGCGGTGGATCGTCCACGAATTCGGAGTCCAACGGCTCGTACACGGTGCTGAATGCGCACCCGGTTCTGACGGCGGGCGTGACGAGCATTCACATTCCAAACGGCGGAATCGCCAACGGCGGCACGAGTCTCTTCACGACGAACACCGCGACGCTGTGGGACGGCAACGGCCAGGAGAACGTCCTGACGATGCTGGATGTGAACGTCTTCGAGAATGATCGCTGGGCCACGGAGGATGGAGCGCAATACTCGGCGAATGTCGCGACCTGGCTGGGCTACGGGGGCGGGCTTGGGCTCTCCTTCCGGGGCGACTGTCCGGGGCAGATGACGTTTTCGATCAGCGGCGCGACGCCGAGCCGTGCTGTGGCGGTGGTCTACGGAGCCGGCGACGGGCCGACGACGGTTCCGGGCGGCTTCCCCTGTGCCGGGACGATGCTCGAAGTGGGCGGGCCAGGGCTGGCCTACCAGCAGTTCACAGCGGACGCCTCGGGGAACGTGACGGTGACGACGAACGTGCCGGCCGGGGCGTGCGGCTCGCTGCGGATTCAGGCCCTGGACGTGGCCTCGTGCGCGACGTCGAACGTCGTTCGGCCATGAGGTGATTTTGCAAGTTCCATTGCAGCCCGTCTGCGAGGAATCGCAGGCGGGTTGTGTTTTTCTGCTGTGGATGGGGGTGATCCCGTGCGGGAAGGGGAGCGTATCTCTCAGAGAAGCCGATAAGAGAGCATGACCGGGGCCTGGTGGGCGTCGTTGTATAATGGACGTTCCGTGAACTGGCGGGCGGAAGCCCGGCCGCAGAAGAAAGGATCGGGATGAGTCAGGAGCAGGCGGGCGGAGCCGGGGCGGCGATGCGTGAGGCGCACGAGCGGATCGCGGTGCTGCGGCGAGAGATCGGGAAGGTGATCGTCGGGCAGGACGACGTCGTCGAGCAATTGCTGATGGCGATGTTCTGCCGGGGGCATGCGGTGGTGGTCGGGGTTCCGGGGCTTGCCAAGACGCTGCTGATCTCGACGATCGCGCGGACGCTGGACCTGGGCTTCAGCCGCATCCAGTTCACGCCGGACCTGATGCCCTCGGACATCACCGGGACGGAGGTGATCGACGAGGATCGCTCGACGGGGGAGCGGCGGCTGCGCTTCGTGAAGGGACCGATTTTCGCCAACGTGATCCTGGCCGACGAGATCAACCGGACGCCACCGAAGACGCAGGCGGCGCTGCTGGAGGCGATGCAGGAGCAGCAGGTGACGACCGGCGGTGTGCGGTATCCGCTGCCGGAGCCGTTCTTCGTGCTGGCGACGCAGAACCCGATCGAGCAGGAGGGGACCTACCCGCTGCCCGAGGCGCAGCTGGACCGCTTCATGTTCATGATCCAGATCAACTACCCGGAGATGGACCAGGAGCTGGAGGTCGTTCGGCGGACGACGGCTGGCGGGGAGACGACCGTTGCCCACGTGATGGACGGCAACGAGGTGGAGCGGGTGCAGGCGGTGGTGCGGGCGATTCCGGTTGCCGAGCACGTGATGCGATATGCGCTTTCAATCGTGCGGGCCACGCGCGTGAAGGAAGCGGGGCTGGAGAAGCCGGCGGTGGTGCGGGAGTACCTCTCGTGGGGGGCGGGTCCGCGTGCCAGCCAGTTCCTGGTTCTCGGGGCAAAGGCGAAGGCGCTGATGGAGGGGGCGACGCACGTGACGCCCGAGCACGTGAAGGCGATTGCCGCGCCGGTGCTGCGGCATCGGCTGATTGCGAACTTCAATGCAGAGGCAGACGGCATCACGACTGACGATGTGATCGAGCGGCTGCTGGAGACGGTGAAGGTGGAGAGCGAGGATGCGGCGACGGCGCGGCGTCTGGACTCGGTGATGCGCTCAACGGGCTGACGCGGAGGCGGTGATGGCCGAGGTGACGCACGATTACCTTTCTCCGGAGACGCTGCTGAAGGTCTCGACGTTCGAGCTGCGCGCGAAGATGATCGTGGAGGGGGTTCGCTCGGGGATGCACCAGAGCCCCTACCAGGGCGTGAGCGTGGAGTTTGCGCAGCACCGGCAATACGTACACGGGGATGACACGCGGCACCTGGACTGGAAGGTCTATGCGCGCAGCGACAAGTTGTACCTGAAGCAGTACCAGCAGGAGACGAACCTTGACGTGATGATCCTCGTGGATTCCTCGGGGTCCATGGGCTACGGCACGCTGGAGGGACGAGACGCCAAGGGACGGATGCGCACGTGGCGGAAGTTTGATCATGCGACGGCGTGTGCGGCGGCGATGGCGCACCTGGCGCTGCGGCAGGGCGATCGCGTCGGGCTGTGCGTCTATGCCGACGGCATCCGCTCGCTGGTCAACCGCAGCAGCGCCGGCGGCCACTGGCGGCAGATCGTCTCTGCGCTCTCGACGCAGCCGGTGGAGCGGCCGACGAACCTGGGCCGGAGCATGGACCAGGTGCTGGCGAAGCTGAACAACCGGGTGCTGATCGTGCTGTTGAGCGATCTGTTTGAGGAGGTGGAGCGGGTGCGGACGGCGATGGCGCGGGCGCGGCACCGGGGGCATGATCTGATCCTGATGCAGGTGCTCGATGCGCAGGAGCGGACCTTCCGCTTCCGCTCGCCGAGCCCTTTTGAGGGCCTGGAGGCGGAGGGGCGGGTGTTTCTGGATCCGCGGGTGCTTCGCAAGGAGTATCTGCGGATTGTGGAGGAGCACTGCGAGGCGCTGGACCGGGCAGCGCGGGGGTTCGGGTATGACTACCAGGGGTTGAATTCGCACGAGCCGCTCGGAGCGGCCCTTGGCGTGTTCCTGGCGCGGCGGATGTCGCGACTGAGCAAGCGGTGATGGAGTGAGGCATTGACTTTCCTGCACACGGGACTGGCGATTGCGGGGGTCGCGGCAGCGCTGATCCCGATTGTCATCCATCTGCTGTTCCGGCAGAGGCGCAAGCCGGTGCTGTGGGGGGCGATGCGCTTTCTGCTGGAGGCGGCCAAGCGCACGCAGAAACGGGCGCGGCTGGAGCAGTGGCTGCTGCTGGCAACCCGCTGTCTCCTGCTGGTTGCACTTGGGATGGCGCTGGCGCGGCCGATCTTCTCCGGCGAGGCGGTCGGAGCGCTTGGGGGCGGGCGGGTGGTGTACCTGCTGATTGACAACGGATTGGCCTCGAGCGTGATCCTTGAAGATGGGGAGTCGGCGCTGGCGCAGCATCGGCGGACGGCCGAGACGGTTCTCAACGCTCTGGGATCGTCCGACCGGGTCGGGCTGGTGACGCTGGCGAAGCCAGCACGTGCGGTGGTCAGTCCGGCGGCGGTCGATGTGGAGGCGATTCGCCGCGTGATCGAAAATCTTGAAGGGTCGGATGCGGCGACGGACATTGCCGGTGGGCTTGAGGCGCTGCGCGGGGCGCTGGAAGCGGAGGGGGAGACGGGCGTGCCGGTGGCGGCGATCGTGCTCTCGGAGTTTCGCGCGGGGTCGGCTCCGCTGGAGCGGGCGATGACAACATCGTTTGAGGATCTGGCGCGACCGGTGACGCTGGCCGCACTCACACCTGCGGAGACGACGATCGCCAACGTGCAGGTCACGGAAGTGGAGCCGCTGCGCCGCGTGCTGATGCAGGATGAGCCGGGCGCGGGCAACCCGGTGACAGTTCAGGTGCGGCGCTTCGGTCCGCTGGAGGATGGCGAACTGACGACGGTTCGGCTGACGACGGCCGATGCGGCGTCAACGACATCGGAGACGATTTCCTGGGAGCAGGGTCAGGCGGAGGCGACGGTGCGGCTGCCGCTTCGGGCTGACGCCCGGCGCGATTCGCTGGGGGTGGTGGGTGTGCGTGTGGATGGGGACCGGCTGGAGTCGGATAATGCGCGGTACTTCACGGTGCGGCATGCCGGCGCGGTGCGGGTGGGGCTGGTCGGCGCGGGAGCGTTTGATCGGCGCGGCGAGATCGGGGAGTACGGTGCAGGAGCGTGGCTGCGGCGAGCGCTGGACCCGACGGGCGACGGCACGCTCGAGGTAAGCGAGGTTTCCCCGGGGAGCCTTGCCGGGGGCGTGGGTGAGCATGATGTGCTGGCGGTGGTGCGGCCCGACCTGGTGGAGAGCGGGGGCTGGGGAGCGCTTGGGGAGTTTGCCCGGCAGGGGGGCGTGGTGTGGCTGATGCCTCCGGGCGCGGAGACGGTGGCGTTGTGGGCCGACGGGGCGGAGTCGCTGGGCACGGGGTGGCAGTGGCGGCGGGAGCGGGAGGAGGCGGAGGAGGGCACGGTCTTCGAGACGGCAGCGCGGCAGCCGAGGTCGGCGCTGCTTTCGCTGCTCTCGGGCGAACTTGAGGAGATCTCTGTCGGCGTGGAGGCGATGCGCCGGCTGGCCGTTGAACCGGAGAGCGTCGGCGATGAGGCGCGGGTTCTGGATTTTGCCGACGGCGTGCCGCTGCTGTGCGCGGCGCCGGTCGGGCGCGGGCTGGTGGTGTATCAGTCGGTCAGCCCGGAACTGGAGTGGACAAACCTGCCGGCAACGCCGCTGATGGTCGCCCTGTGCCAGGAGATAGTTCGGCAGGGGGTGAGTCTGGCCCGGCGCGGGACGGAGGCGCTCGCGGGCGATGCATCGGCGCGGCTGCCGGAGCCGGTGCGTTCGGCGGTGCGGCTTGAGGGCGGGGAGGCGACGGCGGTTTCGTCGGGCACGCCCATTGAGCCGCTGCAACGCGCGGGTGCCTACGAACTGCTCGATGCGCAGGGGCGTCGGGTGGACCTTGCGGCGGTGAATGTCGAGCCGGAGGCCGGTTCGACGGTGGCGCAGGGGATTGAGGCGGTTTCGACGTGGCTTGGGCAGTCGGGGGAGTGGCGGCTGCTGGACGGCTCGGGGCTTACGGGAATGTTGTCGGCGCGGGAGAGCGGCGCGGAGGCCTCGCTCCTGCTGCTGGCGCTTGCGGGGGCGCTGGCGCTTGGAGAGACGGTGCTGGCGCGGTGGTTCAGCCATGCGCGGCGTGATGCGCCCGAAGACGGGGGGGCGGCCGCATGAGCGACCTGTGGCGGCGTGTGCTGGACCTTGAGCAGATCCCGGCCGATGCGGCGGAGGTGCACCTGGCGTGGGCGCGGGAGTGGCCGGAGTGGGTCTGGCTTGTGATTGTCTTTTCGCTGGGTCTGTATGCGGTGTGGAGTTACTCGGGGCTGAGCGGCAACCGGCGGGTGCGCGGATTGCTGGCGGTGCTTCGCTTCACGGCGCTCTTCGGGCTGGCGCTGCTTCTGGCCGGTCCGATGCTGGTGATGCCGCAGGAGCATGTGGAGCAGGACTGGCTGGTGGCGCTTGTGGACCGATCGGCCTCGATGCAGGTTGCCGACGTGCAGCGGGAGGAGCAAGCGCTGACGCGCGAGGCGCAGTTGCGGGAGATTCTCGCCGAGTCAGCGCCGGCGTTGTCGCGCCTTGCGGAGGAGCGGCAGGTCCTGTGGATGGGGTTTGACGCAACGGCGAGCGAACTTTCCGCGGGGCCAGATGGCCTCCCAAACCTCGACGAGCCGCAGGGGCGACAGACCTCGCTGGATGCGGCGGTGACGGCGGCGCTGCAGCGGCTGGCGGGGCGGCCGATCAGCGGGATCGTCATTCTCAGCGACGGACGGACGCCGAATCCTCCCGGCGGGGAGACGCTGGTGCGGCTGCGGGAGGAGGGGGTGGGGATTTACCCGGTTCCGCTCGGCTCCGGCGAGGCGTTGGCGAATTTTGCGGTAGAACGCGTTGATGCGCCCGGGCGGGCGCTGGTGCATGACCCGGTGCGCGTGCGGGTGGACATTGAGGCGTCGGATGACCCCGATCGGCTCGGCGGTCTCTCGGGCGAGGTGCGACTGGTTGACGAGCGCAGCGGAGCGGTGGTGGATTCCGCGCGCGTCGAGGATCTGAGCCGCGAGGAGGGCGTGACGCTCTTTGTGCAGCCGGAGGGGGCCGGTGAGCGGACGTACATTGCGGAGGTGGTTCCGGACTCGCGCGACTTCTTCGAGGCGGACAACAGGGAGTCGTTTTCGATTGAGTTTGTGGATCGCCCGCTACGGCTGCTGTACGTGGAAGGTGATCCGAGGTGGGAGTTCCGCTTCATCCGCGACCTGATGCTCCGCGAGACGACGCTGGATACGAGTTTCCTGCAGTTGACGGCGGACCAGGATTTCGCACAGGAGGGCCACACGCCGCTGGCGCGGCTGCCGAACTCGCCCGGGGAGTGGGAGCCGTTTGACGTGATCATGATCGGAGATGTGGCGGCGGGATCGCTCTCGCCGAGGCAGCGGGAGATGATCCGCGACCAGGTGGCCGAGAACGGCGCGGGGATTCTGTGGATTGCCGGGCCCCGGTTCACCCCGGTCAGTTATGCGCAGACAGAGTTGGCGGGGCTGATGCCGTTGACGGGCGGGCTGCGGCTGGCGCAGCACGTCAGCCCGGTGTGGCTGAAGCCGACTGAGGCGGCCGAGGCGCTTGGGCAGTTTCAGATCGAGTCGGTGGGGGGCGGAGGCAGCGCGTGGTCGTTTCTCTCTGACCCGGCGATCACGTGGGCGGCGATGGTGTGGGCGCTGCGCATCGAGCCGGAGCAGTTGAAGCCGACGGCGGAGGTGCTGCTGGAGACGGTCGATGAGGAGCCCTTGCCGATTGCGGTCTCGATGCGCTATGGGGCGGGGATGTCGATGCTGATGGCGACCGATGAGATCTGGCGGTGGCGATACGGTCACGGCGATGCGCTGATCGGGCAGTTCTGGGTTCCGCTGGCGCGGTCGCTGGCGCGGGGGCGGCTGGAGTTGCAGGAGGGGCCGGTGACGGTCTCGGTGTCGCCGCGTCGGGTGGAGCCGGGCGAGGCCGCGGTGATCGAGGTGCGGGTGAACGATCAGCGTGTGCTGCAGGAGGAGATTGAGACGGTGGTGGTCGAGGTGCGGGAGCGGCGGAGCGGGGCGACGGATGAGGTGGAGTTGTCGGCTGTTGAGGGGGATGGCTCGCGATTTTCGGGGGTGACGTTGCTGGGTGAGGGGGAGTACGAGGTGCGGGTCGCGGCGCCGGCAGCGTTCCTGGGGGGATCGACGGCTCTGGTGAGTTCAGCAGTGCGGGATGAGGAGATGCAGCGGGCGCAGGCGGATCACGATCTGCTGCGTGACCTTGCAGCGCAGACGGGCGGGCGGGTGCTGGAGACGCCCGAGGCGCGGGCGGGGTTGCCGGAATTGTTGCCGAACCGGTCGGTGGTGAGTCCGATGGACATTGAGGAGCCGATCTGGGATTCGCCGCTGTGTCTGGGGCTGCTGGTGCTGCTTCTGACGGCGGAGTGGGTGGTTCGGCGTGTGATTCGGCTGGTTTAGGGGTAATCGGTGACGGTCCGGGAACCGATTCAGTATCCTTAAGGTAGAGTCTGGTACGGGGCTGGTGTTCTGGAGCGTTCTGGAGGATTCATGCAGCACCTCATTGAGGACATCCGGCGAGTGGCCCGACGGGCGAGGGTGCTGCTGGCGCTGCGGCGCGCCTTGCTGTGGGCGGCGGGGCTTGCGGGGGTCGTGGCGGTTCTTGCAGCGGTGGATTATGTCTTTCGCTTCCCGGCGGAGGTGCGGGCGGTCTTCCTCTCCGCGCTGCTCGTTGGCGCGGGGATCACCGGCGTGTGGTATGTGCTGCCGGCGATCCTGTTCCGGCCTGGACTGACCTCGATTGCGTTGCGGGCCGAGCGGCTCTTTCCGCAGTTGCGGGGGCGGCTGGCGTCGGGGATTGAGTTTGCGCTTGCCGGGGCGGATCGGGAGTCGGGCCTTGCGGCCGAGGCGGTGGCGGAGGCGGAGCGCGAGGCGGAGCGGGTGGCGCTTGGCGAGGTGCTGAACTATCGGCGTCTGTGGCCAGCGGTCGGCGCGTGCGCGGCGGCGGCGGTGGTTTTCACCGCGGCGTGGATCGGCGCGCCGGCGCATGCGCAGATTGCGATGGAGCGTATCTTTGTTCCCTTCGGAGGCACGGAGTGGCCCCGGCGGACGGAACTGAACTCGGCGCACGGAGTGACGGTGCATCCGCGCGGGCAGGCGCTGCCGCTGCGGGCGCAGGTGGTGCGGGGGCTGTATGCGGGGATGCGGGTCTACGCGCACTATCGCATCCTGCCGGAGCAGGGGGAAACGACGGAGTCGCCGTGGCGGACGCTGGTGCTGACGCCGCAGCCGGGCGGCATGTTTGAGCGATTGATCGAGTCGGATGCGGCGGGCGTCGAAGTGTGGTACGAGGGCAACGACGACCAGACCGAGCCGGAGATCATCCGCATCGAGGAGCGGCCGGCGGTGGTCAGCGCGATGGTGGAGTCGCATCCGCCGGCGTATGCGCAGGGGGTGGTGGAGCCGGTGCGCTTTGACCTTGGGACGGGGGATGGGCGAAACGGCGGGCCGGTTCCAGGGCTGATTCTTCCGGGCAGCGAGGTGGCGATCACGCTGGTCTTCAACAAGGCGATTCCGTTGCCGGACGACGACGTTGCATGGCTGGAGGCGACGGGGTGGCGAGAAAGCAGCGGAGCGCAGCCGGCCTTCGGCGTTCCGGTCTGGGGGCGAAGCGAGGGAGGGAGGGCCACCGCGTGGCAGATGCGCTACACGGCGGCGGAGCGGGCGGAGTTGCGGCCGAGACTGGTCGATGAGCACGGGCTGCGGGCCGGGGAGATCTTCTTTGCCGTGGAGACGACGGAGGATCGGCCGCCGACGGTGACGATCGTCGAGCCGGTCTCCGATCGCGATGTGCTGGCGACCGCGCGGGCGGCGCTGGAGGCGGAGGGGCGGGACGATGTGGCGGTGGCCTCGCTTCGGCTGGAGTCGCAGCGGGTCGGGGAAGAGGGTGTGCGCTTGCTGTCTTCGGTGGTGGGCGAGGGGGGCGTGGAGCGGCTGGAGACGGTGCTCGACTTTGCTGAACTGGGCGCCTCGGCGGGGATGACCTTCGAAGTCACGGCCACTGCGCTTGACGGCTTCTATCTCAACGGCGAGGTGCATGAGCCGGTGCGCTCGACGCCGCGGCGGTTCCGGATCATCAGCGAGGCGGATTTTGCCGACCAGGTGCTGCGCGATCTCGGCTCGATCCGGGACGGCGCGATGCGCCTGGAGCAGGATCAGAGCGCGCTGGTGGAGGAGCTGGATCTGGCCGATGGCGTGGACGGTCGAGCGCGGCGGGAGCAGGAGCGGACGACCGAGCGGGTCTCGGGTCTGCGTGAGGCGCTGCGGCGTGTGGCGGAGCGGCTTGAAGAGAATCGCTTCGAGGATGCGGAATTTGAAAGCGCGGTGCGCGACGGCGACGAACTGCTGCGGCAGGCCGGCGAGGCCTCAGCACAGGCGGCGGAGTCGCTGGCGCGGGCGCAGGCGGAGGAGCAACGCGGAAACGACCAGGCCGAGCAGGAAGCGAGGGAGGAGGCGCGGGAGTCGCAGGAGACGACCTCGCGGCGTCTGGAGGAACTGGCGGACCGGCTTGATCGCGGTGATGACCTGTGGGGGGCGAGGCGATCGCTGGAGCGGCTGATCGAGGAGCAGGAGCGGCTTGCGGAGCAGACGCGGGAGACGACCGGGCCGATGCGCGGCCGCGATGCCGAGGCGCTGTCAGAACAGGAGCAGCGCGATCTCTCGGGTCTGGCTGACCGGCAGGAGTCGCTTGCGGAGCGCACGGAGTCGCTCGTTGACGATCTGAGCGAGCGGGCTGAGCGGATGGAGGGTTCGGAGCGGGAACTGGCCGAAGCGCTTCGGCAGGCGGCGCAACGGGCGGAGCAGTCGGGCGCATCGCAGCGACAGGAGGAGGCAGCGGAGCAGATTCGCGATAACCAGGGCGAGCGAGCCGAGCAGTCGCAGGAGGAGGCGGCCGAGGCGCTGCGCGAGGTACTGGAGGAGCTCGACCGGGCGGAGCAGGCGCGTGCGGAGCGGCTGGCGCGACTGCTGGACAGTCTGGCCGCAGCACTTGAGCATCTGATTGCGCAGCAGGAGGCGGAGTTGTCGGCGCTGGGATCGCCCGAGGGGATGGACCCGGCTGCGCGGGCCGCGGCGATGATCCAGTTAAGCGTGAACACGCTGGCGGTCGGTGCGCAGGCCGAAGAGGCGGCGGCGTCGGCATCGGGCGAGGAGATGCGGCTTGCAGCGGGGTTGATCATGGAAGCGGCTGCAGCGCAGGAGTCGGCGGTGGGGGCGCTGCGGAGCGAGCCGGTCGATGCGGAGTCGGCCCGGGTTCACGAGGAGGCGAGTCTGTCGGCGCTGACGCAGGCGCGCGATCTTGTGGCGGAGGCGGCGCGGCAGAACGAATCGCAGCAGCAGCGGCAGGAGCGGCAGGAACTGATGGCGGCGTATCGCGTGCTGTATGAGCGGCAGATGCGGCTGGTGGCGGCGACGGGCGAACTCGTGGCCGCCGGGCAGCGCGATCGGCGGACGCTGCAGCAGGCGCGGGCGCTTGCCAACGAGCAGGATGCGATCGTGACCTCGGCCGATGAGGTGCTGGCGCGGGTGCAGGAAGCGCAGGAGACGCTTGTCTTCGAGGCGGGCCACGCGCAGATCTCACAGACAGCCGAGACGGTCGTTGAGTTGTTGCGTGACGGCGCGCTGGATGCGACGGTGGTGATGGCCGAAGAGGACGTCGCCGATCGCTTTCTGGCGCTGATGGAGGCGATGCGCGAGAGCCAGGAGCAGTCGGAGTTTGCCGATGCGGCCGGCGCTCCCGGGGGCGGGCAGGGCGGCCAGCCGGGGCAGGGGGGTGAACAGCCGCTGATTCCGCCGATTGCGGAGTTGAAGTTGCTGCGGGGGTTGCAGGATTCGATTTATCGCGCCACGCGCCGGGTGAGCGATCGGGCGGGGCTTGATGAGGCGCTGCGGGCGCGGCGGATCGAGGAACTGGGGCGGTCGCAGTCAGACCTGACGGAGTTGAGCGGAGAGTTTCTGTTGACGATGCAGCAGGGCGGTGCGCCGCCGGCGCCGGTGGATCCCGATCCGATCGAGCCGGTAGAACCGGCGGAACCCTCCGGGGAGGAGCCGTGATGGTGCGATACGTGATCACTTCGATGCTGGCGGTTTGTGTGGTGTCCTCAACGGCGACGGCGCAGGAGGAGCCCGCCGAGCCGGAGGAGGTTCAGCCGACGGAAAAGGATGAGCAGCCGAGTCTCGATGAACTGCTTGGTTTGGAGGAGTCGGAGGGCGGTGAGTCGGGGTTGCCCGATGCGATGGAGGAGCTGACCGGCGAAGAGGCGGAGGCGGCGATTTCTGAGTTGTTCCTCGACGCCATCGAGTCGATGCGGCGTTCGGCGAAGCGTCTGAGCGAGGAGCACGATGCGGGGCTGACGACGCAGCGACTCCAGGAGGATGTGCTGCTGAAGCTCGACACGCTGATCCGCCAGGCACAACAGCAACAGCAACAGCAGCAACAACAACAGCAGCAGCAGCAACAGCAGCGCGGCGAGACGCAGGCCGAGCAGCAACAGCAGCAGACCCAAAGCGAGCAGGCCGGTCAGCAGGACAACCAGGACCAGGACAACCGTCCGGGCCGTCGCGAGGAAGAACTGGGCGGGTCGCTGGAGGAGGGCGGGACGGAGTGGGGCTCGCTGCCGCAGCGGGTGCGCGACCAGTTGCGGCAGGGGCGGAGCCGAACGCCTGCGAGTCTCTATCGCCGCCTGACCGAGGAGTATTACCGCCGTCTGGCGGAGGAGGCAGAGTGATGCAGTGGGCCGTGTGCGGAGTGCTGGCCGCGTCGCTCTCCTTCTGGGGTGCGACCGGTGTGCAGCCGGAGGTCGAAAACCCCGGCGTTCCGGGAGGCGCGGAGAGCGCGCCGCTGCTGGATGATCCGGAGATCACGGCGGAGTTGCTCTCGTCGGTGCGGCGCGGGCTGGACTACATCGCCTCGCAGCAGAATGAGGATGGCTCCTTCGGGCAGGACACGCGCTACGGGAAGAACGTGGGCATCACGGGGCTCTGCGCGCTGGCCTTCATGTCCGACGGACATCTGCCGGGCCGGGGGCGCTACGGGGTGAATGTTGAGCGGGCGCTGAAGTTCGTCCTCGACAACGCCAGCGAGTCGGGGCTGCTGGCGGGAGAAACCTCGCACGGGCCGATGTACGGCCACGGTTTTGCAACGCTCTTTCTCGGCGAGATCTACGGGATGACCGGCGACACACAGGACGGCCGGCTGCGGGAGACGCTGGTGAAGGCGACGCGGCTGATTGTCAACAGTCAGAATCCGGAGGGCGGGTGGCGGTACAACCCCGTGCCGGAGGATGCCGACGTCTCGGTAACGATCTGCGAGATCATGGCGCTGCGCTCGGCGCGGAACGCCGGCATCAAGGTTCCCAAAGAGACGATCGACCGGGCCGTGGAATACGTGCGGCAGTGTCAGAATCCCGACGGCGGCTTCCGATACATGATGTCGCCGGGCGGCTCGGCATGGCCGCGCTCGGCGGCCGGGGTGGCGAGTCTGTATTACGCCGGCGTGTACGAGGATGAGGCGATCACGCGCGGGCTGCAGTACCTGATGGACAACGCCTTTCCGGGCGCGCGGCGCTCGCAGGCGCATTACTACTACGGCAACTACTACGCCGCGCAGGCGATGTACCTGGCCGGCGGCGACTACTGGGCGCGGTGGTGGCCCGCCTGCCGGGATGACATTCTTTCGCGGCAGGACCCGGCGACGGGCGGCTGGCTGGACCACTTCGCCGGTGGACCGTATGCAACGGCGATGGCGTGCATCGTGCTGCAGATGCCGAAGCGATATCTTCCGATCTTCCAGAGGTAAGGCATGGCGCGAGTTGACACCATGACGTCGGTGGTGATGGCGGCGGCCCTGAGCGCGGCGGTCACGCTGCCGGCTTTGGCGCAGGGATCGGCCGAGGATGGGCTGCGCCGGGTGCTGCTGATCGAGCGCGACCTCGACCTGCTGCGCGGCGAGCTGCTGGGCCTCGATGAGCGCGAGGCGACGATCCGCGTCGACGGCGCGGAGACGACGCGCCCGCTGAGCGATCTGCTCGGCCTGGTGCGGCTGGAGGCGAGCGTGCCGGCCAATGGGGAGTCGCCGATGGTGGAGTTTGTCGACGGCCGGCGAATTGTCGGCGTCTTCGATCCGCGCCTGGGTGAGACGGCGGAGGAGGGGCGGGTCTCGTGGTCGAGCGATTATCTCGGCACGCTTTCGATTCCACTGGAGGAGGTCGCCGCGATGCGGCTTCGTCGCGGCGCGGCGATTCCGCGCCTTGCGGCCGATGCGGCGGGCGACCGTCTGCTGTTGAGCAACGGCGATGCGGTGGAGGGGTTCCTGGCCTCGATGGGCAGCGAGATCGTGGTCGAGCCGATGGAGGGCGAGCCGCTGACGCTGGAGGCGATCCGCGTGGCGTCGGTGGCGCTGCTGAACCCGCGCGCCGCGGCGGAGGGCATCTCGCTGTGGACCAGCAGTGGCTCGGTGGTGGAGGCCGAGGCGGTACGGATGGAGTATCCGCAGGTGAACTTCTCCTCACTGCGAAGCGGCGAGGTGACGATCCCGCTTGATGAACTCTCGGCGATCTGTTTCGATGAGCGGGCGTTTGTTCCGCTGGCGCGGCTCACGCCGGCGGTTTCCTCGCCGAGCGATCTGCCCGGGGCGGTGGAATCGCCTGCGGTGGCGGAGCCGGGGGCGGCGCTTGGGCTTTCGGATGTGCTGTTTCGCGGGCCGGTGCGCGCCGTCTACGTGCTGGAGGGGCGGACGGGCATCTTCCGGGCCGAGGCGGAGGTTCCGGCCGAGAGCCGGCTGTGGGCCGATCTCTCGCTGGTGGTGCGGGTCGATGGTCGTGAGGCGGCGCGGCACGAGCTGGGGAACGGTCAGTGGCGGGCGGAGGTTTCGGTGGAGTTTGCCCGGGCGCGGATGCTGGAGATTGCGGTGGAGGAGGCGGGGCGCGGGCCGATCGAGGATGTGGTGGTGCTGCGTTCTCCGCGGCTGGCGTTTGCGGGGCGTTGAGGGCGGGCAACGGGGGCGCGTTGCGTTTCGGCAACGGTCGGCATGACCGGCCCCGGGGCGGGTGGGTGCGAGTTCACACAATCGCCAGTTGCAGCGAGTCGGCGGGGGTTCTTATCAGCATCCGGGGCGCGGGGCCCGCGCGGCCGGGGGATTGCCTCTCAGTCCCGGCAGTGTGAGAAGAGACGCTGCACGACGGGAGGCCTGACGATGGATGAGACGCGGTTTCGGACAACCTTTGCGGCGGTGGTGTCGCGGCTGAACACGCTGACGATCGCCGACCGGGAGCGGTACTTCGACCTGGTGATGCGGCGGAAGGTGCAGACGGCGACGGCGATCACTCGAATCGAGTCAGGGGATGCGGAGGCGCAGAGCCGGCTTGAGCGTCTGGCGCAGCGGGTGGAGGAGGCGCGTCGGGCGGCTCGCGGGGAGTGACGGCGCGGGGATCGTCAGCGCATAGGATGCTCTGATGATTCCGGGTGGTGATTTTCCATGCTGATCGTTGCGCAGTTTGTCCTGCTGGGGAGTGCTGCGCTGTTTTTTGCCGTGGTCCTGCGGACCGCGGGGATGCGCCATCCGGCGATTCCGGCCGGGGCGCTGGCCGGCGTGCTGCTTGGGCCGCTGGTGCTTGGGCGTGCGTGGCCGGAGGCGCACCGGGCGCTTTTTGAGGGGGGTCTGCCGGAGCGGGCAGCGCTTGTAACGCTTGCGGAGCAGCAGCAGGCGGCGATGTTTGCACTGCAGAAGACGGGGGTGAGCGAGGACGCAATCGTCGAGCAGCGCGAGGCGCACGAGGCGGAGGCCGCGCCGCTGCGCGAGGCCTTCGAGGAGGCGCAGCGGGAGCATCGCCGTGCGTCGGCGCTGGGGATTGGCCTGGTCGCGGCGGTGGCGCTCTCGCTGTGTGTGCGGCGGGGGCGGATGTTTCGGCCCGATTCGGCGGCGGCGTTTGTGACGGCGTGGACGAGCGTGGTCGTGGTGGGCGGGGTGGGGCTGATTGCGGTGTACCTGATGGGCGAGCCGCGCACCGGTGCGATCGTGACGGGGCTTGCGTTTGCACTTCCCGCGGGGCTTCGTCTGACGTGGCGGACGCCGATGCGGGAGGAGATCGGCGCGGCGGAGGGACCGTTGCGGACGGTCAGTTCGCTGTCGGGGACGGGGATGTGGCTGGCGCTGGCGGCGGCGCTCGGGGCGGCGGGGTACGGGCAGGGGTGGCCGGGGTGGACGGCGCTTGGGGTGTGCGCGGTTGCGGGGCTGTGGACAGCGCAGCGGGCGAAGGGGCATCTGCTGCGGGCGTGGATGATGTCGGCGATTATCATGCTGCTGATTCCGACGGCGGTGGCGGCGGTGGTGTGCCGGCTGGAGTTGACCGGCGGCGAGGCGCTGGCGGCGGTGCTGCTGGGGGGGATCGTGGGGGGCGACGGGCGCTGGCTGGGGGCGGCGTCGGGTCTTCGGTGGCTGGGAATGCCGTGGGGGACGGGGTTCCGGCTGGCGGCTCCGCTGACGGATGCGATGCACGTGCAGGCGGGGATCGCGGCGGCGGCGTGGGGGTCGGAACTGATCAGCGGGCAGGCGGCGGCGGCGTGCTTCGTGGCGGCGTGGGTTTGTGATGTCACGCTGCGGCTTCGGATCTCGCTCACGCACCGGCTCTCGGAGACGGGGGCGGAGGATGATTCGCCGGGGCAGTAAGCGTTGCCGCGACTACGATCGAGCATGAGCAGCGCAGTGGTACTTGGAGCGGGACTGGTCGGATCGGTCATGGCGTGGGATCTCTCGCGCGACCAGGGGCGGTCGGTGACGATCGCCGACGTGCGAGAGGAGGCGCTGCGCCGCGTCTCGGAGCGCACCGATGGGCGGGTGAAGACCATCCGGGCGGACCTCTCGAAGCCGGAGGAGATCCGGCGGATCGTGGAGCCCTTTGACGTGGTGCTGGGGGCGCTTGGCAGCCGGATCGGCTTTGCGGCGTTGCGTGCGGTGATCGAGGCGGGGAAGAACTACTGCGACATCTGCTTCATGTCTGAGAACCCGCTGGAGCTGGATGGCCTGGCAAAGGAGCGGGGGGTGACGGCGATCGTGGATTGCGGGGTGGCGCCGGGGATGTCGAACCTGCTCGTGGGGCATGCGGCGTCGCAGCTGGACCAGACTGACGATGTGGCGATCTACGTCGGCGGTCTGCCGGTGGAGCGGCACTGGCCGTACAACTACAAGGCGGGCTTCTCGCCGTATGACGTGATCGAGGAGTATGTTCGGCCGGCGCGGCTGGTGGAGCGCGGAGAAGTGGTGACAAAGGAGGCGCTCAGCGATGCGGAACTGATCGATGTTCCGGGGCTGGGGTCGCTGGAGGCGGTCAACACCGACGGGCTGCGAACGCTGGTGGAGACGATCTGTGCGCGGCGGATGCGGGAGAAGACGCTGCGCTATCCGGGACATTATGAACTGATGCGCGTGCTGCGCCACAGCGGCTTCTTCAGCCACGATCCGGTGCGCCTCGGCGAGGCGGAGGTGCGGCCGATTGACCTCACCGCGGCGCTGCTGTTTCCGAAGTGGACCTATGAGCCGGGCGAGGAGGACCTGACGGTGATGCGGGTGCAGGTGGAGGGGCGGAGCGGCGACCGGGGGAGGCGGTTTACGTGGGACCTCTTCGACCGGTACGACGAGGTGGAGCAGCACACCTCGATGTCGCGGACCACGGCCTTCCCGGCGACGATTTTTGCGCGCAAACTGGCCGACGGTTCGTTGCGCAGGCCGGGGGTGGCGGCTCCTGAGGTTCTGGGGGCCGACGGGCCGCTGGTGGAGCATGTGCTGAGCGAACTGGAAGCGCGGGGAGTGCGGTATCGTGCCGATTTCGAGGTCTTCTGATTCGGCGCGGGCGGACGCGGCGATGGAGTCGCTGGTGGACGTCGCGGAGGTGGAGGGGCTGGAGTTGTCTGCGGGGCTGCTGGCCTCGGCGCTGCGGCACGGCCGGCATCGGGGGGGCGGGCGGGGGCAGTCGTCGGAGTTTTACGATTACCGGGGCTATGCGCCGGGGGACGATGCGCGGCGGATTGACTGGAAGGTCTGGGGGCGAAGCGATCGGCTCTTTGTGCGGCAATTTGCGCACCAGGCGGAGGTGGGGCTGCACCTGGTGCTGGATGCGTCGGCATCGATGGCGTTTGCGAGTCTGGGGCGGCGACCGGGGAGGTCGAAGTATCTGTTTGCGGCAACGGTCGGGGCGGGGCTCGCAGCGCTGGCGCTTCGGCAGGGCGATCCGGTGCGGGTGACGGTGCTGCAGGAATCCGGGGCAAGGGGGCTGCCGGTGCAGCGGGGGGCGGCGGCGTTGCGGGCGGTCTGTACGGCGTTGCTTGCGGTGGAGCCGGGGGGCGGTCCTGCGTGGGGGTCGGCAACGGCGGTGGAGGCGGGGCGGGGGACGCTGGCGGTGGTGTTTTCAGATTTTCTCGATGAGCCGGGGGGGTGGACGGGCGTATTTGACCGCTGGCTGGCGTGCGGGGCGGAGGTTCGGGGAGTGCAGGTGCTGGCAGAAGATGAGCTGCATCCGGAGTCGGCCGGCGGCGCGGGGTCCGGGCGGTACGTGGAGCCGGAGAGCGGGGAGGCGGTTGAGGCGACGCTCTCGGAGGCGGGGTCGGCGTATCGCCGGCGGCTGGGGGCGCACCTGGACCTGGTGTGTGGGGCGATGACGGCGCGGCGGTGTGCGCATGTTCTGGCGTCGACGGGAAGCGAGCCGGTGGAGGCGCTGGCGGCGGCGGCGCGGGGTCGGATGGAACCGCGCAGCACGGGTTGACGTATCTGGCTTCGGCACGCGTAGAATCAAGTTCGCGTGTCGGGCGGGGAGTGGAGGCGTGTGGCGCGGCGGTGTCGGCGGGCAGCGTCGTGGGATTGCTCACATCTTCGGCACGGTTGTTCCGATAGTTGTTGGAAGCGGGACGTCGCGGAGGCGTCAGACCGGAGTGGGCCGGGGCGTTGTGGTGCGGTCTGGAGGGTTTGTCAGTGGATGATGTCAGTCAGCAGAAGACAGCGGTCCGGGCGGAGATGCGTGAGCGTCTGGCCGCGATGGATGAGGAGACCAGGCGGATCCAGTCGGAGCGGATCATGGCCGGGCTCTCGCGGCTTGAGGCCTTTGCCCATGCGGGGCTGGTGATGCTCTACCTGCCGCTGCCGGATGAGCCGGACATCTCCCGGCTGATGCTTCGGTGTCTTCAGAGCCAGGCAACACTGTGCGTACCCCGGATCGACTGGGACCACGGGCGGATGAGCCCGGTGCGGCTGCGGAGCTTCGATGATCGATGTCTGCCGGCGTCCCGGAAGGATCTGAACCGGCCGGGGTGCGAGGAGCCGATGCCCGTGGACATGATCGATGCGGTGGTGGTTCCGGGGCTGGCGTTTGATGCCGAGGGGTACCGGGTGGGTCGCGGCGGGGGTTTCTACGATCGATTTCTGGGTCAGTCGCGGATGAGCGCGGTGCGGATCGGAGTCGCTTTTGACTTCCAGGTCGTTGACCGTGTGCCGCGCGAAGGGCATGATAAACAACTGGATTTCGTGGTGACCGATCGGCGCCTCATAGCCGGTCGCCCGCAGCCCTCGGCTCGCCTGTAGGCGTTTCGTCGGCGCTGCTTCCGGACACGGATGTCCGAGGCGGGGCGATTGTGGTCGAGGGCGCAGGAGACGCCTCATGGTTCTCGCTTCCCAGCAAGGACGGCCCGGAAGCGGCCGATCCGATATGTTCGCCAAGCGTCGCCGCAGCGTGGGCCGCTGGGCGTATGTGCTTTTTCTGGCCATTCTCATCGGGGTGGGATGGATGATCTGGCCCCGCGATGCGGGAACGCTGCCCGAGGATGCGGGCGTGGCGGATGCGGGCGGGACGACCTCGCCGCCGGGTGGGGGAGATTCTCCCGGTGTGCTTGCCGGCGCGGAGCCGCAGGAGCGCCCTGAGCGCGGCCCGGCGCTTCCCGATCCGGGAGCGGCCGAGGATGAATCCACCGGGGTGATCGTGATGGGGGAGGGTCTGCGTAACGAGCCGATCTTGCCGGAGCCGCAGGCCACGGAGCAGGCACAGCCGGAGGTGACACCGCCGCCTGTGAGGCAGCCGACCAGCCCGGGGGTTAACGAGGCGGTGCTGGCGCTGATGAATCGCGGCTCGGAGCTGGTTCGCGCCAATGAACTGGTGCGCGCGCGCGATGTCTACAACCAGGCGCTGACGCATCCGGCGGCGGGCATTGCGGCCGAGGAGATTCGCGAGCGTCTGACGGAGATCAACGAGGTGTTGGTTTTCAGCCCGACGGTGGTGCGGGGTGATCCCTTTGCGGAGTCCTACACCTTCCAGCGGGGGGATTACCTGGTGCGCATCGCGCCGCGGTACGACGTGTACGCCTCATTTCTGCAGCGGATCAATCGCGTGGCCGATCCCTCGCGGATCAACGCCGGGGCCTCGCTGAAGATGATTCGCGGTCCCTTCCACGCGCAGGTTGACAAGAGCGACTATCGACTTGACCTGTATCTTGGCGGTCCTCCGGGCTCGGCCTCGGCGGTCTATGTGCGGTCATTTGCCGTCGGGCTGGGCGAGAACGACTCGACGCCCAACGGCGGGTGGATCGTGCGGGAAAACAGCCGCACGCACAATCCGTCGTGGCGGAATCCGAGGACGGGCGAGTTCTTCAAGCCCGATGATCCGCTGAACCCGATCGGCGACTACTGGATCGGAATGCGGGGGACCGATCCGGACACGTCGGCCATCGAGGGAATCGGGCTGCACGGCACAATTGAGCCGGAGTCGATCGGCCGGCAGATGTCGATGGGGTGCATCCGGCTGTTGGATGATGACATCGCGCTGCTCTTTGACTGCCTGGTCGAAGGCAAGAGCACGGTGACGGTGCAGAACTGAGGGAGTGCCGGGTTCAGTTGCCGGCGGGAGTCTGCGCTGTGGAATCTGTGCCGGCGGGGGTGTCGGCCTCGCGGGCCTGGGGCACGCGGAGGCGCTTGCGGCATCCGGGGCAGCGGACGACCTTGCCCCGTGCGGCGATGGGGACAGAGAGAACGCGTCGGCAGTTCAGGGCCGGGCACATGATTCGTACGACATCACTCATGGTCGCAATCCCGTTGGCCCTGCAAGGGGGCCGGGAGGGGTTCTGTCGGTGATCATCGGCGGGGCAGGTGTGAGTCTTGAGTATCGGGCCGGGTCGGGCGTCCGATAGCGGGGAGCTCGGTCTGCATTGTCGGAAGAGACTACCCTGTGTGGTGCGCCGCGGAGCGGCGTGAGGCCATTTTCTGACGCTGAGAGGTGGACAGAGCCCGTGAGGACGCCCAGGCACACCGCGGTGGTGGGACTGCAATGGGGGGATGAGGGCAAGGGGAAGATCACCAACCTGCTGACGCGGCAGCACGATTTCGTGGTGCGGTACAACGGCGGGGCCAACGCCGGGCACACGGTGGTAGTGGCGGGGGAGCGTTTTGCGCTGCACCTGCTGCCGTCGGGGGTGCTGGAGCCGGGGTGCATCAACGTCATCGGCAACGGGGTAGTGGTGGACCCGGCACAGGTGCTCAAGGAGTGCGAGGCGCTGCGGGCGCGGGGGGTGGCGATCGGCCCGGAGACGCTTCGGATCTCGGATCGTGCGCACGTAGTGATGCCGTGGCACCGGAGGCTGGATGCAGCGCTGGAGACGGTGCTCTCGGCCCGCAGCGGCGATGACAACTCCATCGGCACGACACGGCGGGGGATCGGGCCGGCGTATGCGGACAAGATCACGCGCGCCACGGCGGTTCGGATGGCGGACCTGCTGGACCGGGAGCGGCTGCGCGGGCGGCTCGAGGTGGCGACGAGCATCAAGAATGCGCAATTGCGGGCGCTGGACCCGGAGAGCGAACTCTTTGACGTCGAGGAACTCACCGAGGCGTACGCCGGTTTCGGCGATGCACTGCGCGCGCACGTGACGGACACGACCTATCTGCTGCACGAAGCGCACGCGGCGGGGAAGCGGATTCTCTTTGAGGGGGCGAACGCCTCGCTGCTGGACATCGATCACGGGACCTTTCCGTATGTCACCTCCTCGAACTGCTCGGCGCTTGGGATTCCGGCCGGGACGGGGATTCCCGGGACGTACCTCTCGGAGATCGTGGGGGTGATGAAGGCGTACTCGACGCGCGTCGGCGCGGGGCCCTTTCCGACGGAACTGACCGACGCGATCGGCGACGGCATCCGCGATCGGGGCCGGGAGTACGGCACGACGACGGGCCGGCCGAGGCGGTGCGGGTGGCTGGACCTGGTGGCGGTGCGGTACAGCGCGATGATTTCGGGGGTCACGCAGTTGTCGGTGATGCTCTTTGACGTGCTGGCGGGCATCGACGAGGTGAAGATCTGCACGGCGTATGAACTCGATGGGGCTCCGACGGATCGCTTCCTGCCGGATGCGTGGGCGCTGGAGCGGGTGCGGCCGGTGTATCGCACGTTGCCGGGGTTTGCCGAGGATGTGACCGGGGCGCGGCGTGCGGAGGAGTTGCCGGAATCGGCGCGGGCGTATCTGCAGGTGATCGCGAACTTCGTCGGCGTGCCGATTACGCGGGTGAGCGTGGGGCCGGACCGGGCGCAGACGCTTGATCTGAGCGCTGAGCCGATTCGTCCCGGGGCGGATCGGCGATGAGCGAAGCGCGGACGGTCGTCACGGGGCTGCCGGTCGGGGAGATCCGGTCGCGCCTTGAGGCGGCGAACCGGCGGGGCCGGCTTGCGGAGGTACGGTGGGAAGGGGAAGAGGCGTTTGTGCTGTCGTTGCCGTCGCGGCCGCTGCCGGTGCGCCTGCGGGGGGAGATTGAGGGGGCGGGGCCGGAGCGGCGGATCGTCTTTGCGACGGAACTGGAGCGGGGGCGCTTCGGGGTGCTGCTTGCGGTACTGGTGCTCAACGTGATCTTCGGGCCGTGGCTGACGGACTACTTTCTTCCGTCGATCTACGCGTGGTGGTGGTATCCGCCGCTGGCAGTGGCGCAGCTGGCGTGGGTGGGGCTGCGATGGCCGGGGGCTTCGATGCGTGATGCGGAGGCGTTTGCGGAGCGGACGGTGGGGGTGATCGAGGATCGGCTGGGGCGGGAGGCGAGGGCGTAGGATTGAGCGGCGGACGCACTCATGGCTCAGCAGCAGGCGACAACTCCGGAGCGGGCAAAGCGCGGCTTTGACGTCGAGGCCGTGCGGCTGCGCTTTCCCATCCTCAATCGGATGGTGCATGGCCGGCCGCTGGTCTATCTCGACACGGCGGCGACGGCGCAGAAGCCGGATGCGGTGATCGAGGCGGTGGCGGAGTATTACCGGCGGCACAATGCGAACGTGCATCGGGGGGTGCATGCGTTGTCGCAGGAGGCGACGGAGGCGTTTGAGGCAGCGCGGCGGACGGCGGCGCGGTTTCTCGGGGCGGAGGGGACCGAGAGCGTGATATTTACGCGGGGGACGACCGAGGGGGTGAACCTGGTGGCGCAGTCGTTTGCGCGGCCGCGCCTCAGGCCGGGCGATGAGATTCTGCTGACGGAGATGGAGCATCACTCAAACATCGTGCCGTGGCAGATGGTTGCGGAGCAGACGGGGGCGGTGATCCGGGTCGTGCCGGTGACGGATCGGGGCGAGCTGGATATGGATGCGTTTGCGTCGATGCTGTCAGCGCGGACGAAGGTCGTCTCGATGGTTCATGTTTCCAACGCGCTGGGAACGATCAACCCGGTGGAGGAGGCGGTGGCGCTGGCCAAGGCGCAGGGTGCGGTCGTGATGATCGACGGAGCGCAGGCGGCTCCGCATGTGCGGGTGAACGTCGCGGAGATCGGCTGCGACTTTTATGCGATGAGTGCGCACAAGGCGTACGGGCCGACGGGGGCGGGCGTGCTGGTCGGACGCCGGGCGCTGCTGGAGGAGATGGAGCCGTGGCAGGGAGGCGGGGACATGATCGAGTCGGTCTCGTTTGCGAAGACGACGTGGAACCGGCTGCCGCACAAGTTTGAGGCGGGGACGCCGAACATTGCCGGGGTGATCGGGATGGGGGCGGCGCTTGAGTTTCTGGAGTCGCTGGATCGAGAGGGGGCGGCAGCGCACGAGGATGGGCTGGTGCGTCTTGCCCATGAGCGTCTGGGCGAGATTGCGGGGATGCGCTTCGTCGGGACGGCGGCGCGGAAGACGGGGGCGGTGTCGTTCGTGATCGAGGGGCTGCACCCGCACGATCTCGGGACGGTGATGGATTCCTTCGGGGTGGCGATCCGCACGGGGCACCACTGCACGCAGCCGCTGATGGAGCGGTTCGGCGTGCCGGCGACGGCGCGGGCCTCCTTCGGTGTGTACAACACGGCCGAGGAGGTAGAGGCGCTGGCGGAGGCGCTGCGGCGGACGATCGAGGTTCTGCGATGAGCCGGGACGAGCCGCTCTCGGATGATGTGCGGGAGTTGTACCAGGAGATGCTGGTCGATCACGGTCGGCATCCGCGGTGCGTGGGGGAGCGGCCGGAGGCTGATCGGTTTGCGGAGGGGCACAACCCGTTCTGCGGGGATCGTGTGCGGCTGTATATTGATCTGGATGAGTCGGAGTCGCAGATTGAGCGGATCACGCATATGACCAGCGGCTGCGCGATCTGCACGGCGTCGGCGTCGGTGATGTGCGAGACGGTAACGGGCAGGAGCGTGGAGGAGGCGGAGGCCGCGTTTGAGTCGTTTCACGCACTGGTGGCGGGGGAGGGGAGCGCGGAGGGGGCGGCGGAGGCGTTTGCGCCTTTTGCGGGGGTTCGGCGATTTCCGGTGAGGGTGAAGTGTGCGACGCTGCCGTGGCACGCACTCCGCCGGGCGCTTGTGGGGACACCCGGCGGAGCGGAGTGAGCGTGCTTATTGACCTGCGGTGAGGGTCCGGGGGCGGGGCTTGCGGGGGATGAGCACGACGGCGCGCTCCGGGCTCCAGGAGCCGTAGAGGCCGTAGGCGATGATCCAGCCGTTGTCGTTGATTCCGTGGGCGGAGGTGATGGTGAAGTTGTCGGGGATGCCGAGGGTGATTTTGTTGAGGTCGCGGATGCCGCGCGTCTCATCCCAGACGAAGGCGTGCCATTCGAGACCGCCGAAATCGTCGGTGACGATGCCTCCGCCGACGACGGTGCCGAGGTTGTTGAGGGCGTAGGCATGGGTGTCTGCAGTGCTTCCGTCGGGGATGGCGGGAAGGAAGGTGAAGCCGTCGTCATCGCTCCAGATGAATGGCCCGGCTTCGCCGATACTGGTTCCGTAGGGGCCTTCTCCGACGACGACGCCGGCGTCGTTGATGTCGAAGGCGTCGGTGATGCCCATGGTGTCGCCAAGGAGTTCCCGGTGGATGTCGATGTGCTGACCTGAGTCGAGGTCGAGGAGGAAGGCTTCGAAGTCGCCGCAGGAGCCGGTGAAGGAGCGGACGCCGACGATCTGGTTGTGGTTGTTGATGGCTCGTGCGTGGTGTGCGTCGGGGACGCCGAGGTCGATCAGCGATCGAGTGCCGTTGACTTCATCCCAGACTTTCGCGGTGCGGGTGTAGCGGCAGCCGCCCCAGTAGCGCGAGGTGGCGGCCCCGGCGACGACGTTGTTGTTGTTGAGGCCGCTGATCTCGGTGATGTCGGGGATGATGAAGAGTTCGCCGTCGGGATAGAGGATGGAGATGTCGCTGGCGATGACACCCAGGTCGTTGATGGGGCCGGCGATTTCGCTGACGACTTTTCCGCCGTCGAGAGTCCAGATGAAGGAGCAGGGCCCGCTGTAGGGGGTGGCGCATCCGGTGGCGACGTTGTGGTTGTTGATGTCTGCGAAACCGGAAACGGCGAGGTCGTACTCGGTGTTCCAGGGTTCGACGAGGATCATGCGGTATTCCTGCGCGCCGGCGGCGGCAGTGATCAGGAGGGCGCCCAGGGCGGCGATTCGCGTCGTGGCGTGTGTCATGGTCATTCTCCCGGGAGGGGTCGAGGGGTGTCCGAAGCCGTCACTGAATTGGGCTGTGCAAGGTTTGTGCCAGACACGCACTGTCTACGAAAGTGCCGAAGAGACGTGCGAAAGTCGCGGTTGATGCCTCCAAGTAAACCGGTGCGCGGGGGCAAGTGGTGAAAACTATGGCCGGTCGTCGCCGGGCAGCGGCGTGAGTGTGCGGCCCTGTGTGAGCGACCAGGCGCCCGGGGCGACGTCTTCGAAGACCTCACGGGTGCGGGCGCGATCGGGCCACATCACTTCGAGCATGGCGATGCGTTCGCGGTCGCCGAGGCCGAAATGGAGGAGGAAGTCGTTCTGCTTGCCGGCGTGGCCGCCGACGCCGGTGAGTTGCGCGATGCGGAGTGAGCCGTCGTCGAGGCGGAGGCGGACCATCGCGCCGAGGGCGTCGCGGCTGACGCCCTTGTCCGGGTCACCCTGGAGGCGGAGGGTGAGACTGGTTCCCTGCGCGGCCGGATCGCCCATGAAGGCCTTGAGCGCGGGGGTGCGGCCTTCCTTCATTTCGGCGGTGTAGCGGAAGAAGGTCTGGCCGACGAGGAGGTCGAGCGAGCCGTCGTTGTCGAGGTCGCCGACGGCGATCTGCTGTGAGCCGTCGTGGTCGAGGGCGATGTCGGCGGTGGCGTCGCGGAGGGAGCCGTCGGGCTGCTGGAGGAAGAGGCGGAGTCGCTGGTTGTCGGGGTAGTCGCCGCTGGAGAGGAGGATGTCGAGGCGGGAGTCGTTGTTGAAGTCGCCGAGGTGTCCGAAGAGGTCGCCGTGGTTCCAGTTCTGCGCGTCGGGGGGGATGCGGTCGAGGGAAAGGGATGCATCGGGCTCGAAGCGTTGCGTGCCCCGGTGATAGAGCAGGAGGCGGGAGCGGTCGGAGGAGTCGCCGGCCCAGCCGTGGGTGATTTCGGTGATGAGGAGGTCGAAGTCGGCGTCGTTGTCGAAGTCGCCGAGTGAGGCGTCGAAGGTGTTGCCGTTGGCGCGGAAGGGTTTTTCGTCGGGGCGGTCGAAGCGGGGGTCGGTTTTGGCGCGTTCGGCGAGCCAGTCGGGGTGTCGTCCGTGGCGGATGTCGTCGCCGTCGAGGCCGAGGGCAGCAGCGCGGTTTTCATAGCGCCAGCCGAGGGGGGCGGAGTCGTCGGGAACGGGGACGAGGAGGCGGTTCCAGCGGCGGCCGTAGTTGCCCTCGAAGAGGCAGGGGAGGTGGAGGGGCGCCGAGAGTTCGGGGAGGAAAGCGGCGAGGAGGCCGTAGGTGGGGCGGCCGGCGGCGTCGTTCTCTTCGTCGAAGGAGGCGAGATCCTGCGCGAGGGGGAGGCGTTCGAAGATGATGAGGCCTTCGGCGTCGGTGCGCTGGAGGAGGATGTCGGTTGAGTAGGCTTCGAGGGAGACGCCGTAGTGCGTGTACCAGTTGCCGAAGGCGAGGTCGAGACGGCCGTCAGCGTCGAAGTCGGCGATTGCGACGGCGCAGGTGGTTGCGGGAGTTGCGGCGGCGATGGGGTTGGGCTCGGGGTCGAAGGTTCCGTCGCCGAGGCCCCGGTGCCAGGCGGTGCGGAGGCCGTGGTCGTTCCACTTCTCGTTGTGGAGGTCGATGTATCTGGTGATGAGGGCGTCGCGGTTGCCGTCGTTGTCGAGGTCGGCGTAGACGGCGAGGTCGCCGGTGTGCAGCGGGGGCAGGCCGGTGTCGGCGACTTCGAGGAAGCGGCGGCCGAGGGGGGCGGAGTCGTCAGGGGTATTGAGGAAGATGCGGGTGCGGTCGATGACGACGTCGGGGAAGTGGTCGTTGTTGAGGTCGATCAGGGCGCAGCGGGCGATGCCGGGTCCGAGGATGTCGGCGCCGAGGCCGAGTGAGTCGGTCCGGTCGAGGAGGAGGGGCTGCGCGACTGAGGCGGTGTGCGTCAGCAGCAGAGCGGCGAGGTCAGGGGCGATCTGTTGTGCGCGGGGGAACATATTGGGAGATGGACTGGAGGCGGAAGTTGTAGCCGTACTCGACGAAGGCGCCGACGAAGGGGGGATCGTTGAACATGCCCTCTTCCGGGCGGTTCTCGTTGACGGTCAGGTCGAGTTGGAAGATGCCGCCGACGACCAGCGGCCGGCTGAGGTCGAGTCGGGCCAGTGCGCCGCCCTGGCGTCGGGGGATTTCGAGGACGAAGGGGCGGCTCCAGAGATCGCCGGTGTCGGGGTCGATGACTTCGACGGTCAGGAATTGATCGCCGTTGGTGAGGACTTCTCGGTTGCTGACGGTGCAGACCCACTCGACGTGGCCGCGGAACTCGCGCTCCTGCGCTGCCAGCCAGGATCGGAGTGTCTTGTTGTAGTCGGCCTTCTCGGCGTCGGTGGCGAAGGAGCGATCCTTGAAGGTGTCGGCGTAGGAGGCCTTGAGGGCGACCAGTGCGGCATCGGGTGAGGCGGTGGGCTTGTCGGCCGGGAGGGTGAGGCCCGGTTCGCCGGGGGCGGCTCCGCCCTGGGCTGCCGCGAGCGCGGCTTCAAGTTCAGCGACGCGCGCCTCGGCGCGGGCGAGGGCCTCTTCGAGCTCCTGGACACGGGCTTCGAGGGCGGCAATCTGCTGGGCGGCGGCGGGGTCCATCGAGGGCTGGGCCGGGGCCGGGAGGGCCGGGGCGAGGACGATCAGGAGCAGGGCGATGAGGGCGAGGGGGTTGAGTTTCATGGGAAACCGCCTTTCCGGGCCGATATCGAAGGGGTTGCAAGGTGCAATTGCACGGGGATTTCACGAATCAGGGCTGTGGAGGCCCCATTTTCGTGTATCATAACCGATGGACGTTGCGGGGGCCGATTCGTGCCCGGGAGGATTCCGGGAACAGACGGGAACCCTTCTGCGTCCTGTTGAGTAGAAGGCGGGGGCGTTTGCGGTCGGACATCGATTCAGGAGACACATGATGCAGCACATTTCCGGGATTCTGCGAGCGGCCGGTCGGCGTCTTGGGCTGACGGAGTTTTTCGATCGGCTGAGCGTGACGGTGATGGCTGCAGCGGGCGCGGGGCTGGTCGTTGTGGTTCTTGAGCGGGTGGTTCCTGCGCTGCAGGGGCGGGTTGAGTGGTGGATCGTCGGGGCGGCGCTTGCCGGTGCGGCGGTGGTTGCAGCGCTGGCGTGGTGGATGGCGGGGCGGCGCAGCCGGCTGTCTGTGGCGATGGAGGTTGATGAGCGGCTGAGTCTGCGCGAGGCGCTGAGCACCGCGCTGCTGTGCCGGGGGCGGAGCGATGCATTTGCGCTGGCGGCCGTTGAGGATGCGGAGCGACTTGCAGGCGACCCTGCGCTGAAGCCGCGGCTGGCGCGGGAGTTTGCGGTCCGCGCGCCGAGGCGGTGGTGGGTGGGGCCGTGTCTGGCGCTTGGAGCGGCAGGAGTGGGGCTGTGGGTTCCGTATTCCACGTTGTTTGAGGATGAGCAGGTTGTCATCGATGAGACGCAGCGGGTGGAGGTGAAGCAGATCGAGGCCACGGTGGAGGAGTCGATTGCCGAAGCGGCCAAGAAGCTCGGCGTGGACAAGAAGGAGCTGGAGGAGGCGCTGGAAGAGGGCCGGCCGATGAGCGAGGATGCGGAGTCGCTGCCCGAGACGCCTGACGAGGTGCGCAAGGAGGCGTTCAAGACGCTCAGCGCGCTGACGGAGCAGGTTGAGAAGGCGATGGCCAGCGACCAGGCCAAGGCGCTGGAGGCGCTGAGCGAGCAGCTGGCGCAGCTGAAGGCTGATGCGAATGACTCGGCGGCGACGGAGCTTGCCAAGGCGCTGCAGAGCGGCGACTTCTCCAAGGCGAAAGAGGCGCTTGAGGAACTGCAGAAGAAGATGGAGAGCGGGGAGACCTCTGCAGAGGAGAAGCAGGCGCTGGCTGATCAGTTGAATCGTCTCGGCGAGCAACTGAACCAGTTGGCGCAGCAGAATCAGCAGTTGCAGGAGGCGCTGAAGCAGGCGGGGATGGACCCGAATCTGGCGAACAACCCGCAGGCGCTGCAGCAGGCGCTGCAACAGGCGCAGAACCTCAGCGAGGCGCAGAAGCAGCAGTTGCAGCAGATGGCGCAGGCGCAGCAGCAGGCAGCGCAGGCGTGCGAGAACATGGGGCAGTGCATGCAGGGCATGGCATCGCAGATGGCGGGTCAGCAGGGCATGCAGGGGCAGATGGGCGAAATGGGCGAGATGTCGGCGGCGATGGAGGGGATGATGGAGACGCTCTCGCAGATGGAAATGACGCAGATGCAGATGCAGGAGCTCAGCGCCATGCTCACGGAGCTGTCGGGCCAGTGCCAGGGGATGGGGCAGGGCATGGGCCTGTGCCAGGGGATGGGGCAGGGGCAGGGCATCAGCCAGAACGCGGCGATGCAGGCGTGGATTCAGAACAACATGGGCGGGCGCGGCCCGGGCATGGGCAATCGCGGGCAGGGCGCCGGCGGCTACGGAACGCGCTTTGCGACCCCGATGGGATTCACGCCGACGAAGGCCAACGTGAACAATCAGGGCGGGCCGATCATCGGCTCGCAGTTCGTAGAGAGCTCGCAGCTGCTGCGGGGCGAGTCGGCGGCGACCTTCCAGGCGATGATCGATGTGGCGCACAGCCGCTACCAGGAAGAGCTGGACAACAACTTCATCCCCGCGCCGTACCGGCCGGCCGTGCAGCACTTCTTCGGCGACCTGACGACGACGGCGAAGCAACTGGCGCCGGCGGCGAATGAACCTGCGGCCAGCGACGACGAGTAAGCCGGGTGTGAACCTTTCAGGCGCTTCGACGCTGGTGGTTCATCAGGCAGCGCTTGGTGATTTCATTCTGATCTGGCCGTTGCTTCGGGCGTTGTCGCCGTGCGTGGTGGCTGCGCCGGGCGAGCGTGCGCGGCTGGCGGAGCGGCTGCTGCCGGGGGTGCGCGGAGTGGAGATCGAGACGGCCTTTTTCAATGCGCTGTGGCGCGGTGGAGGGGCGGATGAGCGGTTTCCCGCAATTGGGCGCGTGGTGAGTTTCGTTGCCGATGATGACTCGGTGTGGGCGCGCGGGGCGCGGGCGGCCTTTCCGAATGCGACGATTGAGTTTCGACAGACGCGGCCGCCGCTGCGGCTTGAGGACCCGGCGTTGCATCCTCCGGTGCGACGTGTCGCGGAGGGGCCGGTGGTCTTTCATGTGGGTGCGGGGTCGAGGGCGAAGCGATGGAGTGTTGAGGAGTCTGTCGAGAGGGCGGGCGAGATGGCAGCGCTTGTCGCCCACCCACAGGAGTGGGCGGGCTTTGGATCAGGCGGGGGAGCGGTTCGACTGATTGCCGGTGCGGTAGAGCGGGAGCGGTTTGAGGAGGCGGAACGGAGGGTGTTTGCGGAGGCGGGCGGGGAGTATGTTGAGAGTCTGGAGGCGCTGGCGGCGGTGATCGCCGGAGCGCACGGGTACGTGGGGTTTGACACAGGCCCGACGCATCTGGCCGCGCAGATGGGTGTGCCGACGGCGGCGCTGTTCCGGTGTACGGACCCGAGGGTGTGGGGGCCGATCGGCCCGGCGGTGCGCGTGGTGGAGGTGGGGTGAGGTGGGCGGCTTTCCGGTGGCGCAGGCATCTTGCCTGCGCGCTTCGACCAATTCCTCACAGACCAACCAGGCTGAAGCGCAAGTGAAGGCCTTCTGTCTCAACAACGAGCCGGAAGCGTCAGCGACGGACCGCCTGGCACGACGAGCCGTCGCAGCCGCAGGGGAGGCCCGCTGCCTCCCCTGCAACCCCGCCGCCGGAGGGGTTGTGTGCAGACCAGGCTGAAGCGCAGGCGAAGCCGCTGGACTCATTCAGGTTTATGGCCTCGCTCACGCGTCGGCCTGGTACGGTCAGTGAGGATCGTGAGCCGCGTGGCCATCGCTCGCGTTGCTCGCTCAGACCACGGCACACGAACCCCCACACCTGCCCTCCCCGGCAAGCGAGGGAGGGAGATTGGAGTCCGCTTACTTCGTGTGCGGCTCATTTCCTGACCCTCGCTGACGCGTCGGGCTCGCTTTGGATCGCAACGCACGGCCGACTCGCTGCGCTCGCTGGCCGTGGCACCCCGAACGGTCCGCACGGCGGCCCCTACGGACTGGATGCCCGCCTGCGCGGGCATGACGGAGTGTGACCGATCCGCACAGGCAAGATGCCCGTGCCACTGGCGGCCGCTACGGGTTGAGGAAGGGGTTGTCGGCGCGTTCGGCACCGATGGTCGTCTCGGGACCGTGGCCGGGAAGCACTCGAACGTCATCGGGTAGCGTGAGCAGCCGGGTGCGGATGGAGTCGAGCAGTTGTCGGCCGTTGCTGTTGGGGAAGTCGTATCGGCCGATGGAGCCGGCAAAGAGCGTGTCGCCGACGATGGCGGTGCGGGAGGGCTGGTGGTAGAGGGAGATGCCGCCGGGGGAGTGGCCGGGGGTGTGCATGACCGACCAGGTCATGTCGTCGAGGGAGAGGGATTGGCCGTCTTCGAGTGATTCGGTTGCGGGGTGGACGCTGACGTTCATGCCGATCAGGGCGGAGAGATTCAGGAGGGGATCGGTGAGTGCGGGGGCTTCGGCAGGATGGATGGCGATCGGCATTTCGCCGAAGGCGTCGAGGACTTCGTCGATGCCGGCGATGTGGTCGAGGTGGGCGTGGGTGAGGAGGATCCGCACGGGGGTGAGGCCGTGGCGGCGGACGGAATCGATGAGGGGCTGCGGCTCGAAGCCGACGTCGATGATCCAGCAGTGTTCGGAGTCTGGGGGAGCGACGAGGTAGCAGTTGGTCTCCCAGGGGCCGAGGGTGCAGGTGAGGATTCGCGGCGGGGCGGTGTTCATGAACTGGTCGGGGTGTCGGGCGTGATTTTCGGGTAGAATGAGGACGTGCGGGAATTGTAGAGAGGAGCCGATGGCCATGCAGGTTCGTCGTGCAGCGGAGATGGATGGGCAGCCGGTGCAGATGGCTGGGGCGGAGGCGGTGCAGATGCGTCTGCTGCTGGGGCGCGCCGATGGCGCGCCGACGTTTGCGATGCGCCACTTTACGGTTTCGGCCGGAGGGCACACGCCGCATCACTCGCACAACTATGAACACGGCATCTGGATTGTCGGCGGGCGCGGCAGCGTGGAGGTCAACGGAGAGGTGCGGGAGATCTCGGCCGGCGACTCGCTGTATGTGCCTGCCAATGCGGAGCACCAGTTTCGCGCCGATCAGGGTGCGGAGCTGACATTTCTGTGCATGGTGCCGACGACCTTTGACTGCGGCACGCCGACGCCGGGCTCGTGAGCCGGGGCGGGCTGCGGTGATCGCGGACCGATGACGATGAATCCGGGAGGACCAGGATGAAGACCTCGACGCGCGACGTATGGATGCTGCTGACCTACGTCATCCTGCTGATTGCCTCGGCGACGCTGCTTGTGGCGGGGATCGTGCGGCTCAACGCCGGGGAGGGAGCGGAATTACTTGCGGCGGGGGCGCTTGGGCTGATTGTCGTCGGGGCAGTTGTGCCGCTGGCGCTGCAGCAGGCGGCGGACCGGCAGGTTGGGGCCGGGGGTGCGGCGAAGGTGCTCGCTGAGCAGTCGGAGTTGTTGCGGAAGATTCACGAGCACACGCTGCTGTCGGATTCGGCCAAGCGGATTGCGTATCGCCGTGAGGAACTGGAGCTGCTTCGCCGGGCGATCGAGGAGGACCTGGCGCGGCAGGAGTGGCAGGCGGCGCGGGTGCTGGTGGATGCGATGGCGCGCGAGTTCGGCTATCGCGAGGAGGCGGAGGAGTTTCGCCAGCGCATCGAGGATGCCCGCAGCGGCGTGGAGAGTCGAAAATTGGAGGAGGCGCTTTCGCGCTTCCGCACGGCCCTGGCGGCGCACGACTGGGCCGCAGCGCACGCCGAGGCGGCACGGCTGCAGCGGCTGTATCCGGAGCGGATGGAGGTCGGCCGGCTGGAGGCGGAGATCAAGGACGCCTGGGAGCGGCACAAGCATGCCGTGGAACAGGAGTTTCTCGATGCCGCGGGCCGGGGCGATGTGGAGGCGGCAATGGCGCTGCTGAAGACGATCGATCAGTACCTGACGCCGGCGGAGGCCGAGCCGTACCGTGAGGTGGCGCGGGGCGTGATCGGGAAGGCGCGGGAGAATCTGGGATTGCAGTTCAAGCTGGCGGTGCGCGACCACGACTGGGTGTCGGCGGTGCGCGTGGGCGAGCGGATCATGCGGGAGTTTCCCAACACGCGGATGGCGGCGGAGGTGCGCGACCGTATCGACCTGCTGCGGACGCGGATGGCGCAGCAGGGCGGCGCATCCGGCTCGTGGCAGACGACCCCAGAGGCCGGCGGCGACATCGGGGCGCTAGGGGCGTCGGTGCACGAGGCGAAGCGCGATGCCGGCAGTTGATTCGGCGTTCGGGGTATGGCCATGATCCGGCGGCAGATTCGCGTGTTCGGCCTTTCGCGCTCAGGATTGCACCCGATCTGCCACTGGCTGCTGTGCCACTTTCCCGATCCGCGGCTCTTCTGGAACAACATGGCCGATCCCTCCCGTCCGCCGGCGCCGGGCCAGGCGTATCGGGTCGTGGGCGAGCGGTACGTACCGCTGGAGCCGGGCGCGCGGGTGTTGCGGGCGACTGCGCACCTGATGCTCTTTGAGGCCGACGGGCCGGCGCAGGTGGAGGCGGTGCGGGCGCAGGGGGTGGCGCACGCGCCGCGGGCAGCGCAGGTCAGCGATGTGCTGGTGCTGCGTGATCCGTTCAATCTGATCGCCTCGCGCCTGGCGATGGACCGGGGCGGGCAGGCGCGCTGCCCGACCGATGAGGCGACGATGGCGGTGTGGAAACAGACGGCGGCGGCCTTTGCGGGCGAGCGGCCGCTGCCGCAGGGCGTGGTGACGATCAACTACAACCGCTGGCGCGGCGATGAGGCGTATCGGCGGGAGGTGTCCGCAGCGATCGGACTGTCGTACTCGACGCGCGGGCTGGATACGGTGCCGCAGTTCGGCCGGGCGAGCAGTTTCGACGGTCGAGCGTTTGACGGCCGGGCGCGGGAGATGCGCACGGGGAGCCGGTGGGAGGCGTTCCGTGAGGATGCGGTGTTCCGGCGTCTGGTGAGCGAGGATGCGGAGGTACGGCGGTACTCACGGCTCGTCTTCGGATTCGACCCGCTGGGGGATTAAGGTGGGGCCGTTGTGGCGTCCCTCGCCGAAGAACCCCTCGCGGAGGCTTTGCTCCCGCCGGCGGATCTCTTCCCGCTCGGCATCGACGGCGGCGAGGAGGTCGGGCACCTCCAGCAGAGGTATCTCGAATTCACCGGCCCAGTAGCGGTCGCAGTCGATATTGTGCAGGGCGCTGCGCGGATTGGCGGTCACGCGGACGATCCACTCGCCCTGGGTGAGATCGTGTCGGGCCAGTTTGGCCAGCAGCGTGTAGGCGCCGGGCACCGGCGGCAACAGGCCAGGTCCACCGCTCGAGGCCATCTGTTCGACTTTGAGTTCGCCGTCGCGATAGATGCGGATGTCGGCACCGAAGGCGATGTCCTCGGGCCAGCGCTCGCGCGGCACGTGGTAGTGGAAGGAGTAGCGCGGAACCATGGTTGTCGGCGTGACTGGGCGGAGGCTTTCGCGCGCAATACGGGTGAGTTCTTCGGAGTGGACGGGCGTGAGGATGTCGTGGATGTCGGGTTTGAGGCGAAGTTTCACCGTGTGCGACCACGAGGTGGTGGCCGTGAGCGGCTTGCGAGAGCGGCTGAAGCCGGGACGCGCTCCGGGCGCGTTGAAGTCGATCTCGCCCAGCCCGACCTCGCAGCGGAGCGACATTCCGGAGCGCAGCAGCTCGGGTGCGACCGAGGCGCTCAAGCCATGGAGGGAAGCGGAGTGTTGCTCCCTTGCAGAGAGGGTGCGGGAGTAGATGACCACGCCGGCCTCATCAGTCAGCGTCATCGAGACCGGGACGTCAGCGCTCATGAGCCAGCGGTCGGGAACAAACGAGCACCGCCACGGCACACCCTCGACCCACGTGCTCCTGTAATGAAGGGAACGGCGCAGCGCGAGTTCGCGGATGAGGTCCTCCTGCCACTGTGAGAGTTCAAACGCGCGCCAGCGCCGCAACAGTTCCTGCGTGACGAGCTCCTGCGTTCCGGGTGGCGGCCAGTCCTGTAGTTCAAGAATCACCATCAGGGCCGTTGCGGGAATCAGCGCGCCCCAGCCGTGTCGCTGGACATCCGGCCAGTGTTGCGCGCGTTCACCGCCTGCGGCGATGAGCAGCGCGATCAGCGCGAGGCCCCAGCGGCGGCGGAAACGGTGGAGGCGGCGTTCGCTCCGTGCCTCATAACCGCACTCGCTGCAGCGGCGGCCGGGGGTTGCGGAGAGGTCGTACCAGCACTT
>CAZPFK010000015.1:16112-46675 GCA_964585855.1 uncultured Vicinamibacteraceae bacterium | reverse complement strand
AATGGCGGTAGCTGGACTCGAACCAGCGACCTAGGGCTTATGAATCCCTCGCTCTAACCAGCTGAGCTATACCGCCGTATCGACCCGGAAACAGCGATTCCGCCTCGTTCGGGCCGTCCCGCATCGTAGTCGATGTCCTCTGACCGTCAAGCGCCTGCGGCCGCGGCGGCGCCGTTGCCCTGCAGGGCGGTTTCTACGCCCGTGGGCCGAAGCCACCTCCGCAGTCCTTCATCCATCGAGAGACCGGGGCCTTCGGCGTGGCGGATGGCGGCGGCGATGAGGCCCGCAAAGAGCGGCGCGGGGCGCTGGGGCCTGCTGGTGAGCTCGGGGTGGAACTGCGAGCCGACGAAATACGGGTGGGCGTCGGCGGGCAGTTCGAGAATCTGCATGATGGGGTGGGCGGGGTGGCGGCCGGAGAAGATCAGCCCGGCGTCTTCGAGGCGTGCGATGTAGTCGGGCTCGACCTCGAAGCGGTGGCGGAAGCGTTCGCGGATGGAGGTTGAGCCGTAGAGGTGTGCGGCCAGTGAGGCGTCGGTGAGGAGGACTTCGTGTCCGCCGAGGCGCATTGAGCCGCCGAGGTTTTCGATTTTCTTCTGTTCGGGGAGTTCGCTGATGACGGGGTCGGCGCAGAGGGAGTCGAACTCTGTTGAGTTGGCGTCTTTGAGTTTGAGGATGTGTCTGGCGTATTCGATGACGGCGACCTGGAAGCCGAGGCAGATGCCGAGGTAGGGCAGCGCGTGTTCGCGGCAATGGCGGACGCAGCGGATCTTGCCCTCGACGCCGCGGGCGCCGAAGCCGCCGGGCACGATGACGCCGTTGAGGCCGTTGAGTTCTGAGGCGACGTCTTTGTCGGAGAGTTCGGTGGTTTCGATCCACTTGACGCTGATGTCGGCTGAGAGGGCAGCGCTGCAGTGTTCGAGGGCCTTGTCGATGGAGGCGTAGGCATCGCGGAGGGCGGCGTACTTGCCGGTAATACCGATGGTGACGCTGTGGCGCTTGGGGCCGGTGAGGACGTCGACGAATTTCGACCAGCGTCGTCGGGCGTCATCTTCCTGCGACTGGTTGACCTTGTCGTGAATGTCGAGGATGGAGAGGACCTGGCGGTCGAGGCCTTCAGCGCGGAGGGCGTCGGGGATGACGTAGATGGATTCGCGGTCGTGCATCGAGAAGGTGCGATTCATCGGCACGTTGGAGAACATGGAGATCTTCTGGCGGACGGTCTCGGTGACCGGGTGTTTGGCGCGGCAGGCGAGGATGTGGGGCTGAATGCCGGCCTCCATGAGGCGCTTGATGCCGAGTTGCGCCGCTTTGCTCTTCTGCTCGCCGAGGATATCCGGCTCGATGACGTAGGTGAGGGCGACGAAGCAGACGTTGCCGGGGCCCTCTTCGAAGGCCAGTTCGCGCAGGGCCTCGATGTAGAAGCCGTTTTCGTAGTCGCCTGCGGTTCCGCCGACCTCGACGAAGACGACGTCAGCGGGGCCGGGCCTTCCGTTGCGCGGGCAGCCGTTCATGGCCAGGTCGCGCAACATGCGTTTCACCTCGCCGGTGACGTGGGGGATCATCTGGACGTCGCGGCCGAGATACCCGCCTTTGCGTTCCCGTTCGAGGATTTTGGTGTAGATCTGGCCCGAGGTGGCGAAGTTCTGCCTGGTGAGGTTCTGATCGAGCATTCGCTCGTAGGTGCCGAGGTCCATGTCGCACTCGGTTCCGTCGTCGAGGACGAAGACTTCACCGTGGCGATAGGGGTTGAGAGTGCCGGAATCGACGTTGAGGTAGCCCTCGAGCTTGATGGGGGCGACGCGGAGGCCCTTGTCTTTGAGGAGTTTGGCTATCGAGGAGCTGAAGATGCCCTTGCCGAGGCCGGACATGACCGTGCCGACGACGGCGACGTATTTGTGTTCGCCGGGGACGTACCCTGCCGGTCGGGGCGAGTACTGCTCCTGGGTTTCTTCAGGGGCTCCGAAGGCGGAGAGGAAGTCTGTGCTGGAGGGTCGGGACGGGCTGGGTCGCGCACTCTGGTCGGGCATGGATGACTGTATGCGGGTTGTCCGCCCGGCCAAGCGCGAACCTGCCGCTCAGGGCTGTGATTCCCAGAGGAAGGGCCCGAGGTCTTCGTGGGGGCCGGGAAAGAGACTCAGGGAGTATTCGACCGCGATTGAGCCATCGGGGAGCGGGTTGGGCGAGTCGATTGTCGTCACGGCCAGGATGACGTCGTTGGCGTAGCGGCCCAGCGCGGGGTCGTCGAAGGAAGGCAGGTGGGTGACGGTGTGGGGCGTTGCTGTCTCGTTGACGCGGACCTCGTGGACTGTGAGCGCGGAGATTTCGTAAGGCAGGCCGTGGCGGTGCGACCAGTGGCGGCCGTACCGGGCGACCAGGAGGGTGTTGGGCGGGAGTTGGAGGTTGTCGCCGGCGGATTCGGGGAGTGAGAAGAAGGGGGGCGGCTGGAGCGTGAGCCAGGCGGTGAGCTGTTCGCGGGAGATCTCAGCGTGGAGGGTGACGTGATGCAGCCAGGCGAGACGCGGGGATTCCGGCGGGGCAGCGCGGAGGCGGTCTTCATCGGTGAGAATCAGGTCTGTCAGGTGGAGGATCTGTTCACGGGGCAGTTGCGGCGCGGCGGGGTCATCGCGTCGGCGGAGCAGTTCGTTAAGGGCGGAGTCGGCGTAGCGATCGTTGGTGACTTCGCTGATGAGGATGGAGTCGGGCACGGAGCGTCGAAACCAGCCGTCGCGGCTGATTCCGAAGTGCAGCAGCGAGGCGCTGCAGGCGCAGATGAGGGTCATCAGGGCGGCTCGGAGGCGGACTTTGCGGAGTGTCCTGGGCGTCAGCGCGAGTCGATGTGGGAGCCAGGCCGGAATAAATGCCAGCAACACGGCGGCGCTGAGGCCCGAGGCGATGGCGAGGAAGGTGACCAGCAGAGAGACCACGTCATGCGTCTCCGGCGGGGTGTGCGGAGGGATTGAGGCCGAGGGCAATGCCGACGAGCGCCATCAGGGCGGGAATCAGCAAGGCCCACTCGAAGTCAAGGATAAACCCGGCGTATCCGCAGATCGGCGCGATGATGCAGTAGCCCGCGAAGATGCCCATTCTGGCGCTGCGCGAGAGCGCGGAGCGACTCGCAAGGGCCATCCATGCGAGGTGGCCGGGGAAGAGCAGGCCGTAGAAAACGAACCAGTATCGGTAATCCATGATCGGGATGAAGGCGAGGCCTGCGGAGGCGGCCAGCAGAATGACGATTCCCGGGAAGGCGCCGGGGCGGTCGTGCAGTCCTTCGCGGAGTTCACGGAGGTGGACGGCCACGGTGAACCACGATTGGAGGACGATGTGCGCCATGACGGCGAGGGTGAAGCCGCGCACGGCGTAAAGCGCGGTGAAGAGGATGATCGGGATGAAGAGGAGGCCGAAGCCGATGAAGGCGCGTGAGATGCGCGCGGGAGAGTCCAGTGCGGCGGCTGCGCGATGGAAGGAGCGGTCGTAGGCGGGGCAGGAGAGGAAGCCGAGGATGAGGACGGGAGTGAGGCAGGCCAGTTGCCAGGATTCGCGCGGGCTCCAGATCGGTGTTCTTGGCGTTGCCGGCTCGGGCTGAAGGGCGTACCAGAGCAGGAGGCCCATCGAGGTCAGGAATGCGGCGGCTCCAAGTGAGACGAAGATCCGGTCGGAGAAGGTCACGAAGGTCAGTGCGCCGATCAGCAGCGGCACGCTGGTCATGGCGGCCCGCACCGGATCGACATCCAGTTCGCCGGTCCAGATCCAGGTCACAAACCACAGGTGAAAGGCGACGGTGACAGCGGAGAAGAGCAGTTGCCAGGGACGATGAGCCGTGCTGAAGCGGTGGCTGCGAGCGGCTGAGGAGAAGAGCCGACCGAAGAGCATGACGCCGAGGACATTTGGGATGCCGAAGGCCCAGAGGGCGGCCGAGCCGTAGGTGTCGCGCAGGAGGGCGGGGAGGTACATTCCGATGCACCAGGCCCACGAGGAGGCGAGGAAGAGCGACCAGAGGAGCCAGTGGGGGGCGTGCGGGGCGGGGCGATCTGTTGAGGCGGGCGCTGGCGACGGCTGTTGGGCCATTACATCAGCGACTCCGACGCCGACGCGTCCTGCGGTTCAGCAGGCCGCGGTTGCCGTCCCCGCGCTTGGGGGCGCAGTGGAAGGTGATGTAGCAGCGGCCGACGCGGGGCTGCTTGCCGCGATGCTTGACCTGCTGGAGGATGTCCAGGGCCATGTCGATGTTGAACTCTTTGCCCTGGGCGAGTTTTTCCTTGAGTTCCTGGAGCGGGCGGACCTGGTAGATCGCGGGGCCGAAGCAGGGGAGGAGGAACTTGTACTGCATCTGCTTGCAGACGACGGTCCATTGCCCGCCGAGTTCCTGGAAGAGGTACATGCCGGCGGCGATCTCGGAGTTGGCCAGCAGTGCGGCGCCGGCCATGGCGTTGTAGAAATTCTTGTTGAAGCGACGGAAGGGCAGGACGTAGGTGAAGGTGTTCGCATCCAGCTTCTTCATCGTCAGGCCGCTGTGGAAGGCCAGCGGCAGCCAGATGCGTGAGAAGAGGCGCTGGAAGAAGCGATTGCGGTTGGCGAGGCGTTCGAGGAATGCTTCGATGCGGGCCATGCCCTTCAGTTCGGGAGCCTCGGGGAACTTCCCGACTTCGAGCGATTCATGAATCTGGCAGGGAAGGCACTCGCCGCGTTCCCCGGGCTGCACAAGCCGCAGGCGAACGGGCTGAGCGGGTTCTGCGTGACGGCCGTTGCGGCTGTCGGCATCGGCTTCGCGGGCAATTGTCAGGCGGGGCGCGGTGACAGGTGCAGCCGGAGACGCCTGAGCGTCGGCCCGATTCTCGCGTCGTGGGATCAGATCCGTGGTTCCCAAGGGCCATGTTTTCCGATGCAGCGGCAGGTGCCCTCACGGGCTGCGCATCCACCGCCTGGGTTGCTTCGAGGCAGACTGACCGGTCGAGGTGCCGGGTCGGCGTGTTCTCCCCTGTCCGGGAGGCCGCTCCACTGACCATACGGTAGCGGAAGCATGACGGTTTGGCCAGCGTTGCCGGAACGTCCGAGGATTCGATTGTACCGGCTCGCCGTCATCAGGTTGAACCCTGCTGCATTCTGTCCACAGGCGGCTGCGACCGGTATATTTCCCACTCCCGACCTCAATCCCTGACAGGAGCCGGTTCGTGACAACGCATACCCAGCGAGGCGAACTCCGTGGACGCTGCGAAAGCCGTCCGGATGGCCGCATCATGCTCGCGGTTTCCGGCACCTCCTACCGGCTGCTGCTGACCCCGGACCGCCCGGCAGAGGGTCTCAACGGCCGGATGGTCGAGGGCCGCGTTGAGGCGGCGGCCCGGAGCGTCAAAGTGGCTTCCGCCGGCGGCAGTTATGTGGAGCCCCTTATCGGGGAGCCGCGAACGGTGCAGGGGCGGGTTGTTGAGGTTGATGAAGATGCCGGGAGTCTCGTCGTAAGTGCGGGGCTGCCGGTGGTGGTGCGTCTGGGGCCGGGAGCGGATGTCCAGGCGTTTGCGCCGGGCCAGTTTGTGCTCGCCGCCGTTCATTCAGGGGCGCGCTTCGTGCCGAGCCGGAGCCATGATGGGGCCTGACCACGGACCAGATCGGGCCGGGGGCGAAGTCGAGCTGCCGACGGTGCGCAGCCCCGACACACTTCGGGGGGATCCTGCCGCCCGGACGCCTCCGGGGCAGTCGCTGACGCGCAAGTGGCCGGTGCTTCATTACGGAAACATCCCGTCGATCTCGCGGGATCGCTGGTCGCTTCGGGTCTGGGGACGTTGCGACAACCCCTACACGCTCACGTGGGAGCATTTCGCCGCGCTGCCTCGTGTGAGCGTTCACTGCGACATCCACTGCGTGACGCACTGGTCGCGGCTGGACAATCTCTTTACGGGCGTTCCAACGCGGTTGCTGATCGAAATGGCGCGGCCGAGGCCGGAAGCCCGGTTTGTCCTGCAACACTCCGTCGGAGACCCCGGGGGCGACTGGACGACCAACGTGCCCCTCGAGGAGTTCACGGCCGAGGACTGCCTGTTGGCCACCCACCATGACGGCGTGCCGCTCTCGCCTGAGCATGGAGCGCCGGTTCGGGCGATCGTTCCCCGGCTCTACCTGTGGAAAGGGGCGAAGTGGATCAGCGGCCTTGAGATCCGGGAGACGGATGCCCCGGGCTTCTGGGAGGTCAACGGATATCACATGCACGGAGACCCGTGGAAGGAAGAGCGGTACGGCTGGTGACCGCGGCGCGACCATGTTCTACCTTCTGATTCCACTGGGACTGGCCGGGATCGTCCTTGTTGTGGTCCTGGTTCTGGCAGTCATGGGCCTGCACCGGTACCGAAGCGCTGAAGCGTGGCGGAAAGCGCTGAAGCCGTGGAAACTGCAGTATGAGTCGCGCGCCGATGCCAAGGCGCTCCGCCGGCAGATGTCCTCAATACCGACCCTGGCGCAGGCAACGGGCGTTACGCATCTGATCGAAGGCCAGATCGCCGGCCACGACGGCTGGCTGTTTCAGTGCACGAAGGTCATCATGGCCGGGCAGATTCCAATCGTTCAGCAGCACCGTGCGGCCGTCTTCATTGCCCCGCCATACTGGCCTCGGCTCTCGATTCAGCGATCGGACTCCTGGAAACGGCTCAAGCAGCGCTTTTCCGGCGGAACGGAGAGTCGCCCGCTTGAACTTGAACAGGCGGAGTTCCTGGAGCGTTTCATCATCGATGCGCGAGACGAGGTTTTCAGTCTGCTGCTCCTGACGCCGGTCTTCCAGGAACGGCTGCTGGCGTCGCGCGACCTCATCGAGGTCTGGGTTCAGCGCGGCTTTCTTGTCTTCATCGAGAAGGGAACGATCTCACACCGGGCTGTCTCATCCTGGCTGGAGCGCATTACCGGATACCTCGGGGCACTGCCGGAGCCCCTCCGGGTCGAAATGCTCGAAGCCGCTGTCACCGCAAGGAGCCGGTCATGAGTACGCACCCCCCGTCGGAGCCGACGCCGGCCCTCTCGCATGTCGATGCTCAGGGCCGGGCCTCGATGGTTGATGTCGGCGGGAAGCCGCCGGTACGTCGTGAGGCCGTTGCGACGGTTCGCTTCTGCGCCGCTCCGGAAACACTGGATCTGGTCATGGCCGGCAACGTGCCCAAGGGTGATGCCCTCGGCGTGGCCCGAATTGCGGGCATTCAGGCGGCCAAGCGGTGTGACGAGTGGATTCCCCTCTGCCACACGCTGCCTCTGGATCATGTGCACGTGGAGTTTCGCAGGGAATCGCCGGGGATCGTTCAGATCCTGGCATCCGCGGCGACAACAGCCCGGACCGGCGTTGAGATGGAGGCCCTGACGGCGGCTGCGGCTGCTGCGCTGACTCTTTATGACATGACCAAGGCCGTTGACCGTTCATTGCAGATTACCGATCTTCACCTGGTCTCGAAGCGGAAGGAGGGCTCCTGACCGGTGGTGGGGTGGTCGGCAAAGTCCGTGTTCGGAGCCGGTTGCGGGCGTGTCAAGATGGACTACAATCTCCGGGCATGGATGTCTCTTCTCTCCGGGTGGCTGCAGAATGATTATTGATCTGGAAACGCAGTTCTGGAACGATCCGGCGGATCTGGGGGCGGAAGCCCACGAACGCTGGGGGATGACCGGCAGCGAACCGCTCAGCGTCCTGGACGCCTCTCCTGAGGCCCACGAACGGGCGATGTCCTGCGTCGATCTCTCCGTGGTCCTCGGGTTCCGGAGTCGAATGCTCCGGGCGCATATCCCTACGGAACGCGTCGCCGCCTTCGTGGCCAAGTCCCCCCGTCGGCGACTTGGTTTTGCGGGTATTGACCCGACAGACCGCTCCTCCGCTGTCGCCGAGATCGATGCGGCCGTCAGTCTGGGGCTTTCCGGCGTCGTGCTGGCTCCGGCCGCGCAAGGATTTCACCCGGCGGACTCCCGGGCCCATGTCGTCTACGAGCGGTGCCAGGAGCTGGGGTTGCCGATTCTGATTCGGCGCAGCGGCCAGTTCTGCGCTGAGGCGAGCATGCAGTATGACCGCCCGCTTGCCTTCGACGAGGTGGCGCGAACCTTCCCGAGACTGAAAATCGTCATCGGGCAGTTCGGCTTCCCCTGGGTTGATGAAATGCTGATGCTGGCCGGCAAGCACGCCAATGTCTATACCGACCTGGCGGGGATCGTCTCGAGGCCGTGGTCGCTCTACAACGCCCTGCTTCGGGCCTTTGAGTACGGGGTGATGGACAAGCTCCTGTTTGCCTCCAACTTCCCCTACGACACGCCGCAGCGGGCCATCGAGCGGCTCTACTCGCTCAATTCCTTCACGCACGGCACGAACCTCCCGCCGATCCCGAGGCAGCAGCTCCGCAACATCATCGAGCGGGATACCTGTGACGTGCTCGGCATCGCCAGACCCGAGGGCGCTTCGATCTCACGCGGCATCGGCCTCCATCCGGCCGAGGCGGGCGACGATGAGGCTCCGGTCGTGACGACGCTGACAGACATGCTTCGAACCCGCTCCATACCGCAGCACGGGTGACTCGCTGATGGCTCATCCGGCTCCCGGCCAGTTCAGCGTCGCTCTCAGCCGGATGGCGGCTGCTGCGACCCTCTTCCTGTTCCTCCTTGTCGCCGGTTGCGCCGGCCGGCAATCGGCCGATCTGCGTCTGGAGTCGCTGGCGTCGGATGAGCCGGTCGTCGTCGCGGCGGAGTACCAGACCGTCTGGCACCGCTACCGTGATCGCAACACGGTGACCATCATCGCCTCGGATTTGCCGGCCGATCAGCTCCTTGCCGGCGACTTCGGCTCAGGCCAGGTCATCTGCATTGACATGTTCTGGAACCCCAAGCCTGGGGCAACGCCGATTGATGAGCGAGCCACGAACTGTTCCATCCGTCAGGTCCTTTTTGCGGAAGATCAGGTCGGCCTCTACGGCGGGGCGGGCTTCCTGCTGCCGCGTTCGTCGGTGGACGGGGGGGCCTTCCGGGCTGATCTTTCGGATTCAACGTTGCGGCTGCTGGAGAGTTCGGATCGATTCATGGACCGGCTCGGCGTCGCTCGCCTGGCCGGGGAGTTTGTCTCGCGACGTGCCGACGACGAAGTCTCGGAGTTCGCCGTCGTTCTGAACTCTGAAGTCAGCCGGCGGCTGGGTCGCATCAGTTTCGTCGTCACCGATTAGAGCCGCCGGAGGTGCGAAAGCCGTCGTCGGTTGTTTGTGTCAGCACCGCACCGACCGTACACTCCCGCCTGTCAATCGAGACCGTCGGGTGGTACTCAGGAGAGATCGGGTGAGATGGTCCGCGACATCGTGTCTCCGGGGGATCTGCATCGCTGCGGCGATCGCCTCCGTGATCCCGGCCGCATCGCCGGTCTGCGCCCAGGAAACGCAATCCGCATCTCCATATGAGGGTGTCACGGTCCGCGAGGTGCGTCTGGAGGGGCTGGATCGAATCAGCCCCCAGGCCGTCCGCAACGAGATTCGCACGGCAGCCGGCCAGCCCTATCGCGAGGCGGCGGTCCAGCAGGATGTGCGCAATCTTGATCGGCTCGGCAAGTTCCGGCGCATCGGGGTGGCGCTGGAGGGAACTCCGGATGGCGGCGTGATCGTGACCTACCTCTTCACCGAAGCGCCGCTGGCTGTGGACGTGCAGATTGTCGGCAACGAAAATCTGCCGGATTCGGATATCGCCGCCGTTGTGCCGATGCGGGCAGGCGACCCGCTGGACACCTCGCTGATCGCCCAGGGAGTCGCGGAGATTGAACGGCTCTACGAGAGCCGCGGCTTCTACCTGATTCAGGTTGAAGTCGACGAGGATGAGATGCTGGAGAACAACATCGTTCTCTACCGCATCCGTGAGGGGCCGCGTGTCCGGGTCAAGGACATCGACGTTCGCGGCAACGCCTCCATCCCGACGAAGGAGGTGAAATCCAACATCCGCCTCAAGAAGGCCTTCTTCCTGGTCCGGCCCGGCCGCCTCGATGAAGACGCCATCGCCGCCGACATCGACCGCATCGTGAACTACTACCTTGATCGCGGCTATCTGAACGTGCGTGTCGATCGCGAACTGCAGATTTCCAACGACCAGCGCGAGTGCAAGGTTGTCTACGTCATCGACGAAGGCCCGGTGCACATCGTCCGTTCGGTACGCGTCGAGGGCTCGACCCGCCTCACACCCGAGCAGGTTCTCTCGCTGATTCCGATCCGCCGGGGCGATGTCTACTCGCAGGACCGAGTCCGCCGGGCCCAGGAGACGCTGGTCGACTCCCTGGGACGGATGGGCTATGTCGAGTCCTCCGTCGTCATTGACGAACTGAGGGCTGTCGATGAACCGCAGGTTGACCTTGTCATTCGTATTGTCGAAGGCACACTGGCCTTCACCGGGGAGATCAGGGTCGTCGGCAACACGATCACCAAACGCCGGGTCATCGACCGCGAATTGACGATTCATCCCGGCCGACCGCTTAATGAACCGGAGCTGCAGGAATCTGAACGGAAACTGCGCGAGACCCGCCTCTTTACCGATCCCCGGATCACCATCAGTCGCCCGGACAGCCGTGAGCCGCTCTTTCGCGATGTCACGGTTGAGGTTGAAGAGGCCAACACCGGCTCAGTCGGCTTCGGCGCGGCGGTCAATACCGACCTGGGCCTCTTCGGCCAGATCGAACTTCGCCAGTCCAACTTCGACATCACCGACTTCCCGGACACGCCGGGCGAGTTCTTCACCGGCCGGGCGTTTCGCGGCGGGGGCCAGCGGTTCAACATCTCCGCCCAGCCCGGCGATGAGTACAGCAACTTCTCGATCAGTCTGACAGAGCCGTACGTCTTCGGGACGAACAATTCGCTGGGAACCTCCATTGCCTACACGACCCGCGAGCTTGAAGCGTGGGATGAGGATCGACTGGGCGGCCGGCTCACGCTCGGTCGTCGACTCGGTGATGTCTGGGTCATCAATTCCTCGCTGCGAGCGCAGCGCATTGAACTCGGCGATATCGACGCCGACGCTCCGCGCGACATTTTCGCCGTCGAGGATGAGAATCTGATTTCAGGCATCGGCTTCGGTCTGACACGGTCGACGCTCAACGATTCCTTCCGGCCCTCGCGCGGCAGTCGGACCTCGTTTGACCTGGAGCAGATCGGCGTTCTGGGCGGCGACTTTGACTTCACCCGTTTCGAGGCCTCACACACGGTGTATCTCACGCTCGATGAAGACTTCATCGGGCGTAAATCCATCTTCTCCCTGACCGGCCGCATGGGGTATCTCTTCGGCGGGGAGACGCCGACGTATGAGCGTTTTTTCCTCGGCGGCCGTTCGCTTCGTGCTTTCGACTATCGAACGGTGTCGCCCAAGGGAATCCGCAACGATACGGGGCGCGTCGGGCGCGACCCGGTCGGCGGCGACTGGATGGTCTTCCTCGGGGCGGAGTATGAGTTTCCGCTCATGGAGCGATTCCTCGGAGGCGTGGTTTTCGTCGACAGCGGCACGGTGACTGAGGACCCGGGCTTCGAGGATTACCGCATCGGCGCCGGGTTCGGCTTCCGGGTGTATGTCGAGGCCATTTCGCCCGCGCCGCTTGCCTTCGACTTTGCGCTGCCGGTGGCCGAGGGATTTCGCGACGACACGGAAGTCTTCAGTTTCAGCGTCGATCTGCCCCTTCGATGACCGCAATGGGGCCGCATCCGCCGGAATCGCCGTCCGCGTGCGTCTGGAACTGGTTCAGGAGATGGCGTATCGGATCGCCCCTGTCGGCCCCGGTGATAGGATACCACTGTTTCACGAATGGCCCAGACGGCTCGCGGCCGAAGCGGCGGAGCCTGCAAACGAGGATGAACAACCCATGAAGAAAGTGCACTCGCCACAGATCGTGTTGACCCTGATTCTGCTGGCCGCCCTGGCGTTTTCGACGTCACGGACCCTTCAGGCCGAGGCCCGCGCCCGCCGTGCCGCTCCCACGTCGGTGGCCGTCGTCGACTGGCTGGAGGTCACGCAGCAGCTCACTGAGTGGCAGGAGATCCAGGCCCGGATCAACGACCGCACGCAGGAGTTGCAGGAGGAGCTCAATGTCGACGAGAAGAAGCTCCAGGATCTCAACGATGTCCTGAAGATCCTCCCCGAGGCGGAGCGCGAGCCAAAGCTTCGCGAGTCGGAGCTGCTGTCGGCCCAGTTGCGTGCGAAAGTCCAGTTGTTTGAGCAGTGGATGCAGCGTGAGGAACTCACCGAACAGCTGAAGATCTACGAGAAGATCAAGGAGGCGGTCGCCGTCATCGCGCAGAATGAGGGCTACGACATCGTGATGTGGAACGACTCTGCCTCGAAGTCCGTCAACTTCGACCAGCTGCAGGACTCGGCCCAGCGCGTCGCCACAAGGCATGTCATGTACGCCTCCGATGCGGTGGACATCACCGACCAGGTCGCCGCCTACCTCAACGGCTCGGGCTCATCGTCGGCGACTCCATGACGGTCGCATCCGTGCCACTGGCCCAGCACCGCCGCGTCTTTGCGGAGCGACTCGTCGATGGTTGATCACCCCATCTCAGTTCAGGAGATCGCCTCCCGTCTGCGGGGCGACCTCGTCGGCCCGGGCGATCTGTCTGTCTCGGGGATCAACTTTATCGAGACGGCCAGGCCGGGTGAGATCACGTTTATCGGCGACCAGAAGCATGCCGGGCTCTGGCCCCGCAGCCGGGCGACGGCGGCCATCGTGACGCGCGGAATCTCGGTTCCCGAGCACGATCCGAAACGCCGTGCCCTGGTGGTCACCGACGATGCAGACCTCTCCGTGATTGAACTGATGTCGGTCTTCCTTCCCGAGAAGCCCCGACCGGCGCCGGGGCATTCCCGTGATGCGCCCATCCATGCGTCGGCCCGGATTGATCCGTCCGCCGTCATTGAACCGGGCGTTCGCATCGGAGCCGGTGCCGTCGTGGGACCGCGCTGCTGGCTGCGCGCCAACGTGATCATCGAGGAGGACGTCACGCTCGGTACCGACTGTGTGATCGGCTACAACACGGTCATTCACAGCGGCTCGAGGATCGGCAACCGCGTGGAGATCTACTCCGGATGCGTCATCGGTGCCGACGGCTTCGGCTTCCGTCCTGACGGGAAGGGAGGCATCGTTAAGCTGCCGCACATCGGCAACGTCGAGATCGGCGATGATGTGGAGATCGGGGCCTGCTGCACGATTGACCGTGCCAAGTTCGGCTCGACGGTCATCGGGCCGCACACCAAGCTTGACAACCAGGTGCACATCGGCCACAACGTGGTCATCGGGCGGGGTTGTGTGCTGGCAGCGCAGACGGGCATTGCCGGCACCTCAGTGATCGGAGATTTCTGCCGGTTCGCGGGGCAGTCCGGAGTGCGGGACCACGTGCGGATGGGCGACAAGGTGCAGGTTGCGGGGAATTCCAGCGTCTTCCGCGATGTGGAGAGCGGGCAGTCGATCGGAGGGGTTCCGGCAATCAATACCCGGGAGTTCTGGCGACTCTTTGCTCTTTGGCGTAGACTTCCGGAGATATTTGCAAAGGTTGAGTCCCTGGAAGCCTCGACTTTGCGGGATCGTGGCGGTCACGGCGGCACGTGACTGGTATTACCGGACTGTGGCGGCATGATCACATGATTGATCGAGTTGATGAATTCTTCGGTACCGCGCCCGAGGGTGACGTTGCCGACCAATGGCAGCCCGGTCACCTCCCGCCAAGCGCCGGCGCCGGGACACGCAGCGGCTCAACAACGCCCGTTGCCAGCCCCTCCCAGTTGCAGCATACTCTGGCGCAGCCCGCCATCGTCACCGGCATCGGCCTCTTTCACGGCAAGCCCGTCACGTGCACGATCCTGCCGGCCCCGGTCAATCACGGCCTCGTCTTTGAGCGCATCGACACTCCTGAGCCGGTGCGCATCCCCGCGCTGATAACCAATATCGCCGAGAAGGAGCGTCGCACCGCCCTGCGCGTCGGTGACGTCTTTGTCGAAACCTGTGAACACTGCCTCTCGGCGTTGGCGGGTCTGCGGGTGGACAACGCGCTGATCCGGCTCGACGGTCCGGAGCCGCCCTGCGGCGACGGGTCGGCCGAAATCTTCGTCGAGGCCATTCTCAAGGCGGGCATCGAAGTGCAGGACATGCCGCGGCGTGTCTACCGCGTGACCGAGACGATCACCGTCTCGGAGGGCGATTCGATGCTCGTCGCCGCGCCCGGCGATGCAGCAGACCTGCAGGTGCTCTACAACCTTGACTACGGAGCCGAGAGCCCCATCCTGCCGCAGCTGCACGCCTTCACGCTCAACGGAACGAAGGAGTACGTTCGGCAGATTGCGCCGTCACGCACCTTCTCGCTTGAGGCCGAGGCCCGCGCCCTCTGGGAGCGCGGATACTGCAAGCACCTCACGCCTCGCGACGTCCTGGTCATCGGGCCGGACGGGCCGATTGAGAATACCTTCAAGTTCGACAACGAGCCGGTACGGCACAAGATCCTCGACCTCATCGGCGACCTCTCGCTGCTGGGGCGGGAAATCCACGGCCGGATCATCGCCTATCGCTCCGGGCACGCGCTCAACCATCGCCTGGTGCAGCGCATCATGGAGCGCATCCGCGCCAAGGAGCAGATCGACGCCTCCGATCGCTGGCAACTGGACATTCGCGGGATTCTGAAACTGCTCCGCCACCGCTACCCGATGCTGCTGGTCGACCGCGTCGTCGAGATCGACGGTGACCGCCGTGCCGTCGGCATCAAGAATGTCACGATCAACGAACCGTTTTTTCAGGGGCACTATCCGGGTACGCCAATCATGCCGGGCGTTCTCATTGTCGAGGCGATGGCGCAATTGTCCGGCCTGCTGGTCAGCCGCGTGCTGGAACATACCGGCAAGGTCGCCGTCATGCTTTCTCTGGATCGAGTCAAACTCCGCCGTCCGGTCGTTCCGGGCGATCAACTGGTCATGGAAGCCGAAACGGTCCACGCGCAGGGTCGCACCGCGAATGTCCGGTGCAGAGCCTTCGTTGCGGGCCAGGTTGCAGCCGAGGCGCAGATCAAGTTTCTGATGGTCGACGCCGAGGAAGATTAACAGGAGACGGGCGTTTCAGGGTGGAACAGTACCGCGTCGGAACGGATCTCGGGCGCACTCCAGCCTGTCAACTCCCACTGCATCATGAACGAACGCACTCGCATTCATCCTACAGCCGTCGTTGCACCCGACTGCCGCATCGCCGACGACGCCATCATCGGCCCGTACTGCGTAATCGGCGAGCATGTTGAGATCGGCCCGCGCACGGTCCTGCACAATCATGTGACGATCCACGGTCCGACCGTGATCGGTGAAGAAAACATCATCTACCCCTTCTGTGTCATCGGGGCCGACCCGCAGGACCTGAAGTATCACGGCGAGGAAGCCCTGTGCGTCATCGGCGACCGCAACCGCTTCCGCGAGCACATCACCATCCACCGGGGCACTGAGGCCGGCGGAGGGGTCACGCGGATCGGCTCTGACAATCTCTTCATGGTCGCCAGCCACGTCGCGCACGACTGCATCATCGGCTCGCGGTGTGTGATCGCCAACTCCGTCATGCTCGGCGGCCATGTGATCGTCGAGGACGGGGCCAACATCGGCGGCGGCGCGGGGGTTCACCACTATTCGACGGTCGGCACGATGGCATTCGTCGGGGGCCTGACGCGCGTCAAGCGCGATGTGCCGCCCTACACCCGCTTTGACGGCGATCCGGGCGAGGTCCGCGGCCTCAACACGATCGCGCTGACGCGACACAGGTTCTCTCCAGAGGAGATCGCGGCTCTGCGCCAGGCCTATCGGCTGATTTTTCGCAAGGCGCCGGCAGGGATTGATGCCGAGACGAACTCCGTTCTGGATCAGCCGCCGGCCCCCATCTATCGCAGTGAAACGGTTGAAAGTCTCGCGACCATGAGCGAGCGCATTGACCTTGCCACTGCCGAGTTGGGCCACTTTGCCGCGGTTCGCAAGCTCTGCGATTCGCTGATCAAGTCCGGATTCGGAGTTCACGGCCGGGCAGCTGAATCCACCCGCGCTCGCTGAGAATCACCCGGCGTTTCGTGCGCTCCGGGAAATCTGGTCGGCAATCCATGCAATCAGCCGGCCGTTCATCGCCGCAGCCACGGGCCCGGCGCATCCATCTCCGACACTCCGACCGTCCAGCCGTACGACTGACGTAAGCAGCGCCCTGCTGCTGGTCAGGATGATCTCGTCACTGCTGCGAAGGTCATCGAGCGAGATTGTCGTCTCGTCGTACTCAATCCCCGCCTCATTCAGCAGGATCCGGGTCACACCGGGAAGGAGGCGGCCCCGGTCGTCGCTGGAGCCCGGAGTCAGGATTCGTCCATCTCGTACGCAGAAGACGTTTGCATTAGCGGCTTCGGTGATGGCGCCGTCTCGATGCAGGATGGCGTCGTCGGCGCCGCGTTCACGGGCTTCGATCTTGGAGAGGATGTTGCCCAGCAGGTTGGTGCTCTTGATATCACAGCGACGCCAGCGGAGGTCCTCTGCCAGGATTGCTTCGATGGACTTCACCGAGCGGCAGGCCTCAAGCGGAGGATGTGCCTCGGCAAAGCCGAAGACTGTCGGCCGGACCTCTCGTTCGGGCAGGTGGATGCGCTGGTCACAGGCTCCTCGGGAGACCTGCCAGTACACGGCGCCGTCACGATGGCCGTTGCGCTCCATCAGCAGGTCGCCGGTTTCAGCAAACTGCCTGGACAGTTCCTTCGCTTCCCCCGGCGGGAAATCCATCGCCTCCAGACCGCGCTGCATCCGGGCACGGTGGGCCTCGAGCCCTACGGCCCAGCCGTCGAAGTAGCGGATGACCTCGTAGACCGCGTCGCCGAAGAGAAAGCCGCGGTCCATCGGGCTGATGGCGGCCTCATGAATGGGAAGGAACCGTCCGTTGAGGAAGCAGATCATGGCAGCAGTGTAGAGCCGTTGATCGCCTCCCGCACGACGGCAACGGCCCCCTATGATCCGCCCTATGGCGGAAGCACAGATCATCGACGGACGGGCGCTGGCGAAGGAGTTTCGCGACGACACCGCACGCCGCGCTGCACAGTTGCGATCGCGCGGCCGCGATGTGTCTCTTGATGCTGTGCTGGTCGACCAGCCCGGCTTGGCCGGGGCGCAAAGTCCGGCCCGCCTGTATGCCGAGAATCAGCGGAGCACCTGCCTGGAACTCGGCATTGACTACCGTCTGCACATCCTGCCTCCCGGAGCCGGGTATGAGGACATTGCCGGGCGGCTGCTTCTGCTCTCGGCCGATGATCAGTGCACCGCGATCATGCTGCACCTGCCGGTTCCTGCCGAGGTCGATGAGTATCGCCTTCAGTCGCTGATCGATCCGGCCAAGGATGTTGAGGGAGTCAACCCGGCCAACATCGGCAACGTCGTCTACGGCCGCTCCTCGCTCGTGCCATGCACCGCTCTGGCCGTGCTGAAGATGGTCGAGTCGACCGGCGTGGAGCTGCGCGGGGCGACAGTGGTCTGCGTCGGGGCGTCCAACATCGTCGGCAAGCCGATCGCCGTGCTCATGATGCAGCGCGAGGCCACGGTCATCAGCGCCAACAAGTTCACGGCGGAGCTTGAGAGTTACACGCGTCGTGCCGACATCCTGGTCGCCGCTGCGGGCGTTCCGGACCTCATCCGGGCCGGGATGGTCAAGCCCGGCGCCGTCGTCATCGATGTCGGGATCAACCGTATCGTGGATGCGGGGACCGGCCGGAAGCGCACCGTGGGCGATGTCGCCTTTGAGGAGGTGCGTGCCGTCGCATCGTGGCTCTCACCGGTGCCGGGAGGCGTCGGCCCGATGACGGTCGCGATGCTCCTGCACAACGTCATCGAAGCAGCTGAGCGTTGAGCCGCTACATGAGGATGTCGATCAACCCGCCCCGCCCGTCAATGACCTTTGCAATGGTGACGACTCGAGTCTCCACGGGAACCTCCGGGAATCTGCGGTCAAAGTCCAGTGGTTGCACGGTCGAGGCGACCGGCGCGTAGAGGCCTGCATCGCCGGCAAGGGCCGGGACGCTCCACTTGGGGGGCGCGGGCTCAGGGATCGGCGGGGGATCGTGGGGTTCCAGGCACAGCAGCGCAGCAGGGGGGTAGCAACGCAGCGGCGGCGTGAATCGCCACGGCTCACAGCACGGCCACGAAAGGCCGCAATCATTCATCTCTCCGGTTTGCATGCATGATCTGCAGCAGCACAGAGGCCCGACCCGCCGGTTCCCCGTACTGGCCGATAAGATCAGCCGGAGCGCCGCAGAAGTGACCAAACACATCTGAGGTGGCTTGCTTCGGTTCCGTCAACCTGTTCTGAATGTCGCGTTCCGGCAACATGGCCGTTGACTCGGCGAATCACGCTTCCATGCCTCTTCGCACTGAAGATCTTGAGTATGAACTCCCTCATGAGCTGATCGCCGTCCGGCCCGTCGATCGCCGCGACGACGCTCGCCTGCTGGTGCTGCGCCGGTACGAGCCGGGTGTCCTGGCCGATGCGCACGTCCGCGACCTGCCGGAGTTGCTCCAGCCCGGCGACCTCCTGATCGTCAATGACACTCGCGTACTCCCCGCTCGGTTCCACACACGGAGAGCCGATACCGCCGGGAGAGTCGAGGGGCTGTTTCTGGAGCAGGCCGGACCCGGGGAGTGGCGGGTGCTGCTGCGAAGCAACGGCCGACTGCGCCCGGGCGTGTCCTTGGTCGTGGTCAGCCGCAGCGGTGGTCAGAGTGAGACGGTGCTGCGACTGCTTCATCGGGAAGCGGACGCCTGGCGAGTCGCCGTTGAACCGATGGAGCCGGCTGACGCCATTCTCGAACGGCACGGACAGACGCCCTTGCCGCCCTACATCCGCCGCGCCCGAACCGATGCGGGTCTGGAGGTCTCCGACGAGGACGACCGGCGGCACTACCAGACGGTCTACGCCGACGCGGCTCACACCGGCGCCGTCGCCGCTCCCACGGCAGGGCTCCACTTCACCGACGACCTCCGCCGACGCCTCATGCAGAGCGGCGTACTTATGCAGAGTCTCACGTTGTACGTCGGGGCCGGAACTTTCAAGCCGGTGGAAACCGAGTACGTCGAGGACCATCCGATTCACGAGGAGCGATACGAAGTATCGACCGAAGCGCTTTCCGCCCTGCGCATGGCACGTGCCGAGGGACGTCGGATCATCGCCGTGGGCACGACCTCGCTTCGCGCTCTGGAGTCGTTGCCCGACACTCTTCCGGAAGCGACACACCGGGCGGCCACCCGCCTGTTGATCACGCCCGGGTACACCTTCCGGTGGGTCGACGGGCTGATGACGAACTTCCACCAGCCCCGCTCGACGCTGCTGGCTCTGGTGGCCGCCTTCCACGGTCTGGAGCAGACGCTTGCCGCCTACCACCACGCCGTACGTGAGCGCTACCGCTTTCACTCCTACGGCGATGCGATGGTGCTGCTCCCGTGAGCAGTGACTCCTTCAAGATGATCGGCAAGCGCCTCCAGCGGATGTCGTAAGGTCGCACCGCGAACACGACTGACCTGCGACTGGCATGAATACCCGGTTGCAAGCGCCTCTTCACCCTGCTTTGCAGCGCGATTCAGGTGCTCAGCCCAGCTCAGATCAAAGAGGCCGCGTGACTCCTCAAGGTGCATTGCCTCGTGGCCGTATGCCCCGCACATTCCACAGCAGCCGGATCGCTGCGTTCGAAGCGTCATCCCGGTCGCGGCAAAGATGTCGCGCCATTGCCCGGCTCCAGCGGGGTGCAACGCTGCCTCCGTGCAGTGGGAAAGCAGCATGCAGGGCGTTGTTGCGGCCCGAGCCCGCTCCTGCAGTGACTTCAGTTCTCTCATGAGCCATTCCTGCGGGAGCAGGACCCGGAATGCGACGGCATCCTCGCCCAGCGCTGTCACATACTCATCGCGATACGTCAGCGTGATTGCCGGGTCCAGCCCGACCAGAGTCGTGCTGCATCGTGACGCCTCATTCAGCACCGCAGTGTTCCTTGCCGCAAGGGCTTCGAATCGCCGGACGAACCCCCGCACGTGCATCGGTTTGCCGTTTGGAAAGTACCGCAGCAGACGCATCGGCCGGCCCAGCAGCCGCCCGAGACGAAGTGCGGCGAGTACGACCCTGGGCTGGTAGAAGGAGGTGAAGGCATCCTGCACGATCACCGTCTCGCCTCCGCGCAGTTGTGAGACATCGCACGGCGTAACTCCTTCCGCACGCAGCAGCGACTTCAGCGTTGGAACAGCAAGTGCCGGTGGATCGACGAGTCCGAGCGATCGCGCTGCGACTCCTCGACCAATCCGGCTTGTCATCACTGCATTGGCTGCCCGCGGTGCGAGGGCGGCAACGGGCAGGGCCGACTCCAGCCCGGCGATTGCATGGTCGCGCAGCGGCCGCAGGTAGCGATCGTGATAGGCCTGCAGGAACTCGGAGCGGAATGCGGGCACATCCACGTGAACAGGGCACTGCGTGGCGCACGCCTTGCACGCGAGGCAGCCCTGCATGGCGTCGAGAACCTCATGAGAGAAGTCGTCGGCCCCGAGTCGGGCCGCGATCGTCGCTCCGATCCGTGCGAAGACGTTTGATGTCGCCTTGCGGCGAATGAGGCGTTGGGGTTCAACCTGTTGAACGGAAAGTTGGCGAAGCCATTCGCGCATGACCGTCGCCCGCCCCTTGGGGCTGTGGACCCGGTCGCCGGTGATTTTGGCCGAAGGACACATGACATAGTCGCGGTCGACGCTGTAGCAGTCCCCGTTGCCGTTGCAGGAAACCGCAGCCGAGTAGTGGGCATGGGCCTCGGGGGAAAGCTCCCGGTCGCTATCGCCGCGCGTGGTCTGATCGATCGTCAGCAGCACCGTCCTGGGCTCCGGCGCCGCCATCTTTCCGGGGTTCAGGCGGTTCTCCGGATCGAAAGCGCGCTTGACGGCACACATCGCGGCGTAGAGATCGGGGCCGAAGTACTCTGGGTTGAACTCGCTGCGGAATCCCTTCCCGTGCTCACCCCAGAGCACGCCGCCGAACTCCGCAGTCAGCGCCACGATCGCCGACGTCAGTCTGCGAACCCGGGCGGCATCCTCGCGGTCGCGCAGATCCAATGCCGGACGCACATGCATGACCCCGGCATCCACATGTCCGAACATGCCGTACTGGAGTCCCTCGGAGTCGAGGATCGCACGGAAGCGGCGGATGAACTCCTGCATCCGCTCCGGCGGCACAGCGCAATCCTCGACAAAGGGAAGCGGTTTCCGGGCTCCGGGCAGCCGCCCGAGCAGTCCGACTGACTTCTTCCGGATCGTCCAGAGCGCCTGCTCTTCGGCCTTGGTCGCGCAGACGTGGATGCCCGTCGGCTGGCCCGGCTCGCCCAGCAGTGGCTCAAGCGTTCGAACCAGCGTCTTCACCCGCTCCTGCACCTCGGCGTGTGAGTCGCCCGCGTACTCCACAAGGTTCAGGGCTCGAAACTCCACGCCCGGGGACTCCATGAACGAGCGCACCGGCAGGTAGGCCTCATCGGCCTTGGCCAGTTCCAGAAGGTGTTCGTCCATCGTTTCAATCGCCAGCGGATTTGAAGGGGCGATCAGGCGCGCCGACCCCAGCGCATCATCGAAGTTGGCGTACTTCAACGCAACAACCGCCGTGTGGGCAGGCAGCGGGACGATTCGCAACTTCGCCTCGGCCACCAGCGCCAGCGTCCCCTCCGAACCCGCAAGGAGGTAGGGAAAGAGAATCGAACCATCCGACTCATCCAGACTCTGCCGCAGGTTGTACCCCGAGACGAAGCGGGGCAGCGTTGCGGGGAACTTCTCACGGATCTGGTCCCGATGGGCCGTTACAGCGGAGCGCACCGCGCGGTGAATCAGGCCGATCCGGTCAGGACGGGCGGCCTCCTTCTCAAGCGTCGTCGCGTCAGCCCGGCTCGCCTTCCAGATTTCGCCGTCGGCCAGTGCGCAGGTCAGTTCCAGGATGTGGTCGCTCGTCTTGCCGTAGACCCGTGAGCCCTTGCCCGCAGAGTCGTTGGCGATCATGCCCCCAAGAGTTGCTCGTGATGCGGTGCTTACCGTCGGGCCGAAGTGAAACCCCATGGGTCGAAGCGCGGCATTGAGGGTGTCGAGAACGACGCCCGGCTCCACGCGCACCCAGCGCTCCTGCGTGTTGATCTCGAGGATGCGCGTCATGTGTCGGGAGAAGTCCACCGTCACACCGCGATTGAGACTGTTCCCCGCCGTCCCCGTCCCGGCCCCGCGCGCCGTCAGTGTGACCTCGCGAAACTCGGGCCGGGCCGCAATCGTCGTCAGACGCTGCACATCGTGCAGGTCCTTTGGAAAGACGGCCGCATCAGGGAGCACCTGGTAGATCGAGTTGTCGGTTCCGAGCGTCAGTCGGATTGCGAGATCAGTTCGGATCTCTCCGGCAAAGCCCTCGGCGCGCAGGACCCCCAGATACCGTTGCATCGACGGGCGAAGGTGGGAGCGCTGCGGCAGTCGCGGAATCATCGGCCGACTCACCCCGGGGGCGAAAGCGGCCGAATGGTAGGAAGAGCGCATCGTGTGGGTCGTGGTGGACGCAGGGGAGCGGGGGGGTTAGCGTTGCCTCTTTCATGCACCCTGAAGAAGGAACCTCACTCGTGGAGATGAGCTGGAGCGACAAACGCGTAATCGTCACCGGCGGTGCCGGCTTTCTCGGCCGGGTCGTTTGTGACCTGCTCCGCAAGAGAGGGTGCGACCAGATCACGGTTCCGCGGCGCAGCGAATACGACCTCACACAGGCAGAAGACGTCCGCCGACTCTACGAGCAGACTCAGCCGGATGTGGTGCTGCACCTGGCAGCTGAAGTGGGGGGCATCGGGGCAAACCGACGCAATCCCGGACGTTTCTTCTTTGCCAACATGGCCATGGGCCTGCATCTCATCGAGGAGGCCCGCAAGATCGGCCTCTACAAGTTTGTCCAGGTCGGCACCATCTGCGCCTATCCGAAGTTCACTCCCGTTCCCTTCAAGGAGGAAGACCTCTGGAACGGGTACCCCGAAGAGACCAATGCTCCCTATGGCGTGGCCAAGAAGGCCCTGCAGGTGATGCTCGCCGCCTACCGGGATCAGTACGGCATGCGCAGCGCCTACGTCCTGCCGGTCAATCTCTATGGCCCGGGAGACAATTTCGACCTCGAATCCTCACACGTGATCCCGGCCCTGATTCGCAAGTGCGTCGAGGCGGTGGAGCTTCAGGGCAAGGTCATCGAAGTCTGGGGCTCCGGGCGCGTGAGCCGGGAGTTTCTCTACGTCGATGATGCCGCCGAGGGCATCCTCCGGGCTGCTGAATCTCTTGATGACCCCGAGCCGATCAACCTCGGCACCGGCCGGGAGATCCGCATCGCCGACCTGGTCTCGCTGATTGCCGAACTGACCGGTTACAGCGGTGAGTTCAACTGGAATCTCGACAAGCCCGACGGCCAGCCGCGTCGCTGTCTGGATGTCTCACGGGCCCGGGAGCGACTGGGATGGAGCGCCGGAGTTGACTTCCGTGATGGTCTGAAGCGGACCATCGATTGGTTCCGGACCAATCGCACCCCGCAGCACTGACGGCCCTCCAGACCGCACAAACGGCACAGACCGTCGCCTCGGGCACGACGGAGAATCCGCTACAGAGTCCGGTGTCGATTCGATCTTCGGGGTGTTGAATTGGTCACAGGTTCCGGTCGGGTCGATCTGAACTGCATGAGCAGAGCCCGAACCATCAAGTTCATCGCGATCACCTCCTTGGCCATGGTCAGCGCCTACCGCCTGCCGGATGTGCTCCTGCCAGTCCTCGACCTCATGTCCGGCAAGGGGGTGAACCTGGCCGCCGGCTCGCCTCTGCTGAACTCGGTCTCCAACCCCGCCCTCCAGCAGGCCCTGGCGAATCTCCCGGCCAACGCCCAGGCCCCGTCAGCGACCACGCCCACCTCGGGTCTCGACCTCGCATCGCTTCTGGGCGGCTCCACTCCGGCGTCCGCTCTGCCGGCTCCTCCTCTGCCCGCGGCAAAGCCGGACCCTGAGAAGGCCAAGGCGCTGGTCAATCAGGCGGTAGCGCTTCACTCGGCCGGTCAGCTGCCGGAGGCGATCTCCGCCTATCGCGCCATCCTCGAGAGGACGCCCGATGATGCCGGCATGCGGCTGAATCTTGCCGTCGCCCTGCTCCAGTCCGGCGATGCCGAGGCGGCCTCCGCAGAACTCGAGAAGGCCGCGGTGCTTGGTCGTACGCCTCCCGAGGGTCTCCTCAAGGCCGTCGAGGCGCAACTGGCTGCTGCCGGGGGCTGACGATCGACCAGGATCGGAGTCAGAAGCGGTCCGGATCAAGGGTGAGTCGCAGGATGGCGTCGGACTGAAGGTTGATATGCTGGTCGCCGTCCATTGAGACAATCGGCTCGGCAAGAACCACCAGTCCGTCATTCTCCTGGGGCGAGTCATGCCAGTACCTGACGATCTCCAACATGAACGGTGATCGACCGAGGCTCAACGGTGTTCCTTGCCGAAGGAGCAGGCCCTTGGCGCTCTCGCCGGGCTTGGGAGCATTGATGATGAAGGGTGGCACCTCGAGCATTCCCAATGTCACCTCATCGAGATACGCGTTTGCAACATCACTCCACCGCATCGACGGCACCCACCAGCGAATCGTTGCGGGGTGCGCCGTGACGAGGCCGGTCCTGGTATTGTCATCCTGGAGAGAATCGCTCTCGAAGAAGAGAATCAGCTGAGCATCGATGACGTCATCAAGCGTCGCTCCATCGGGCAGTACGCTCTGGACGTCATCCAGGTCAAAGCGAAGAAACGTTCTGACCTCCTGGTGGGCCCGTGGCCGCCCCGGACTGTAGTGTCCAACGGCAAGCCCATCGCTGAATCTCTGCTCGCGAGAGGTCATGGCCAGACGACGTTCGGCCGGGATGTCGACATGGTGTGACTCGGGCAATGCAACGGCGTTAGGCCAATAGTCCACGATCGCATCACGCATCTGGACGTACGCGGCCTGCTGCGCTGCCGTCATGTCGCCGGCAGCAATCAGGTTGACCTCCTCGTGGGGATCAGATTGCAGGTCGTAGAAGACATCACTGGTTCTCGATGAGAGGCCAGCGATGGATGTATAGACCTTCAGCTTGAACCGGTCGTTGCCAAGGACAACCCAGTTGGACTGATACGCATCCCCGCAATGGCTGGAGAGTGTGTACTCACGCCTCGCACCGTCTTCGCCCCAACCTATGGCCTTCGCGAAGCTGATTGAATCCTGTTGCCCTCCGGCACTGAAGACCTGCGCGTTTCCCAGAATCTCAGCAATGGTGGCGAACACGTCGGTGTGCTGCACGAGATCTTCGACGACAAGACCGTCAGCAGGAACCCCCTCCCCGAAGACAAACATCGGAACAAGCACTCCACCCTCTGTCGACTGTCCCTTGGCCTGCCCTTCTCTCCATGCAACGCTGTTCGGCGTTCCGTTGTCGGAGAGGAAGAAGAGCACCGTGTTGGATTGCGGCTGATACTTCAATTGGGCGTCGATCACACCGAGCTGTCGCAGCAGACGGCCGATCTCAGTGTCCATTGCCTCGATGACCGCTCGATACCTGTTCAGATCGGTGTCGTCAGCGTAATAGTCTTCTCCGGAAGGAAGCAAGTGGTTGCCGACCTTCCACCATTGGCGCGGCTCACGTCCACTTGGATCGGTCCGGGTGTGCGGATCAATTGGACAGAAGACCAGGGCTACGGGCTTGTTCGGATCCGGGCGATTCCAGACTGTCTGCACGATCGCGTCGACGACCGCGCTGATGTGCTCGTCGCCGGTTTCGAGCGGATCATCCTGGGCAATGTACTGAGCAGTGTTCAGGTACACCATGTATCCCTGCTGGTTGGGAGCCTGCTTGTCCACGGCCTTACCCAGATGCCACTTGTCTGCGAAGATCGTGAAGTACCCCGCATCACGCAGGAGCTCCCCGAGCGTCTGTTCGGATGCCTGCAGACTTCCATCGGGGTTCCGTGTCGACTCCTGCATCACACGACCCACGCCTGTACGGAAGGCGCTGCGTCCGCTCTGCAGGCCCGCACGTGTCGGAGAGCAGAGCGGATTGACACGTGCATGTCTGAACACACGGCCCTGTGAAGCCAGTGAAGACAGAACCGGTGTGTGGACCTCGTTCTGGTTGGGCCACCAGCTGCCGCTGATGGAGTCGACACCCTGATCATCTGTCAGGATGATGACGATGTTTGGAGGGGAAGTAGCCGCTCTCGAAGCCGCTCCCAACCCCATCGCAGTCAGCATGACAAGAAAAATGCGCAGCACGACCTTTCTCCTTCCAGGAACACGTGGCATCGGCATGACATCGGAGCGGAGCGGCAGCCGCTACACCCGATGGTCCATCGTGATGATGGTTCCACAAACTTCCACGTGTCAAGCCACGATACCAGCGCTGGTTATTCTAGCGGATGACTGCGTAGAAATGCACGCCACAAAAGAGAGAACACGGTAAGGAATCTGTGAATTCCTGCCGGAATATCTCCCGGTCGCTCACGGATGTGTGAATCTGGGAAGAATAAGAAGTCCGGCCCGGAGTACGAGCCCCCGGGCCGGACCACGTCGATGATCGGATGAGCCAACCCTTACGGGGTTGGCGAGACGTTCGACGTCGCACAGAGTTCAAGATCAACCGCCTGAATGAAGGCGTTACCGCCACAGGCCCCGGACGGTATGGAACCGGTCACACTGACGATGCCGTCGCCGTTGGCATCCCGGACCGGGCCGGCGCCAAGGCGAGCCGTCGCGTTCAGCCCGAGCATCGTGCCCGCACACGGACCGGTCGGCACGGTGACACCGCCGACGCCCGAGGCAATCACAAAGGCGACGCGCCCTCCGCGCGTCACGCCGGTGGCGGTGGCCGTCACTGCGTCAGGGCACTCCCCGCTGACTTCCAGCGAGAGGGCTGAGGCCACGCGAAGCACAACACCCGTCTCCTCGAATGGCACGCCGGTGTCGTTGGCCAGCACGTAGATTTCACCGCTCCGATCTTGCCCCATCCCGAGCACGAACCGGGCAACATTATCCAGACCCTTGATGTTGAACTCCACGACCTCGTTTTCTGATGTCAGGTGCAGCAGCCGACCGTCATTGGCAAACGTTCGTGCGAACTCTCCGAAGACATACATCCCCTGCAGCCCGCCGAGAGCGCTGCCGCGATACACGAAACCGCCGATGACCGACAGCCCGTCGTCGTGGTCATACTGCGCGATCGGGTCGATCAGATCTTCCGGAACTCCGAACTCGGGGGATACGACATAGCCCGCCTCAACTCCATTGGGCACGAAGCGGAACGTCCCCTCTTTCCAGTTCCAGCCGTAGTTGCCGCCGGACTCGATGATGTTCACCTCCTCGATGTGGTTCTGCCCCACATCGCCGAGGATCATCGTGCCCGAAACCTGGTCGAAGGAGAATCGGAAGGGGTTCCGCAGACCGTAGGCGTAGACCTCCTCGACGACTCCGGGTTCGCCGACGAACGGGTTGTCGGCCGGAATGCCGTACTGTCCGTTGCCCGAGTTGCTCCCCGTCGGGTCGATGCGGATGACCTTTCCGAGGATCGATCCGAGGTCCTGCCCGTTGCCGATGCAGCCGTGGCCGATTGCCGGCCCCTCGAATCCGAACTCCCCGTCACGGTCGTCTGCGGCTCCGCCATCGCCCAGGGAGATGTAGAGCATGCCGTCGGGGCCGAAGTTCATGCAGCCGCCGTTGTGATTGAACTGCGGCTGGTCGATGCGCAACAGTTCCCGGGCGCTTTCTGGATCAACGACGGATTCCAGCTTCTGAGGAAGCGGCACAGTCCACTCGGTGATGACCGTCTGGTGCTCCGCCTCAAAGCCGTCGGGAATCGTTGAGAAGTCGGCTTCCCCGTCCACGGGCTGGGACGTGTAGGTGTAGAGCCGGCCTGACGTGAAATAGTCCGGGGCGAAGGCGAAGCCGAGCAGCCCGCGTTCGTCAAACGTCCCCTCGCCCAGGATGCCCAGCGGCACCAGCTGGTCGCTGACGTCAAGGAAGACCGACTTCTCCCCGGTCTCGAGGTCGATGTTCCACAGAATGCCCATCTGGTCGGAGACGAAGAGCCGGCCGAAATCTCCTCTTGGGCTTGCCGCCCAGTTCGGCGCCGTCAGTCCCGACGCCACCGGCACGAGATCGACCTCAAAGGCCGACCGTGGAATCTGCGGGTCAATCGGGTCCTCGATCGGTGCCGGCTCCACCTGGCCGCGGATCTCTCCGGGGCCGAACATTGCGGTGTGGATGTTGACATACCACAGGCCTTCGCGAATCTCAGTGATCTGCGATGGTGTTACGGTCGCCGAGCCGATCAACGGGTTCTCTGTGTGATCGAGTCCGATGACGATCCCGGCATTCGTACAGCGGTCGGCAGCACCATGAAAATGGGCTCCGGTCGCTGCGCCGGTCAGCCCGCTGTAGGAGATCTCCCATGTCAGCTCGCCGGTATCTGTGTCGAGCGTGATTGTGCCCGAGCCGAAGCCCGTCGTTGAGTTCGGCGGATTTTCCTGTGTGCCGTCAAGAGTGACTATGAAATCCAGAATGTCCGCAGAGGCAATCGTTGGGAGGGCGACCAGCGCAGCCGTCAGCGCCAGTCCGAGAGGTGACGAGACTCGATGTGATGCAGATACGCCATTCATGAAATCGCTCCTTCTTGTCAATCAGGAAATGGTGTGCGGTTGCAACGCGATGACGTCGCCGCCGTCGCATTCGACGGCGTTGTCGCCGGTCCGCCCGGGACCAGGGTCAACACGATCACACGGCCCCCATGCACGGCCGCCAGGTTTTCAATGTCTCCACCCCGCCTGCGTCTTGCGGACATTCGCTAAGCCGGCCGCAGAAAGACCGCCTCGACACGCCACACGGGGGGAGTGCAGTCATCCCTGGTAAGGAGGCGGCGCTGTGCCGTAAGTCCCTCTTGCAGAAACACATCGATATCGTCGGGAGAAAGCGGCCACGGCGGCCCCGCCTCCCGGTCCTCATCCTGCTCACATGCCCGTGCATAGACGAACAGATGCCCACCGGGAGACACGAGTCGAGCGATAGCGCCGATCGCCTCCCTTCGCAGCGAAGTCGGCAGCGCCTGCACGGTGTAGATTTCGACGACAAGGTCAAACGTCTGCACCCACTCATCTGCGAGTGCAAAAAGGTCCGCCGCAACGTATCGCACTTGTGATTGCGGAAATCTCCGCCGACACCATGCAATCGCCTCGGGCGAAATGTCAAAGGCCGTCACCTCCCACCCCCGTGCCGCCAGCAGTTCCGCATCATCGCCAAGCCCGCACGCCACCACCAGCGCCCGCCCCGGCTTCGGCCCGCTCTCGGTCAGCCATGCCGACAGCGCACGATTGGGCTCCAGGTCCGCCCAGGGAATTTCATCAGCACGCCCCTCCGCCTCGCGATACAGCTGGTCAAACCAACCCGATGCATCTCCTCGTGCAACATGCTCCGCGGCACGGCTTTGAATCTCCCTGCGCCGCCGCGCCCGTTTCCGATCAAGATCGCCCGGCAGAGCCCTCAGGTGGAGATCGGCGGACTCTTCGATCGAGCGATACTCGTGCTTCGCTCCTGCAAACGACTCGAAGATGCGGCGGTGAGTGGCCGCGCCGAACTCATCCTCGCGCACCTCATACTGCCCGATCCACTCCACCAGCGCCTCCTGCATCGCCTCCTGGGCGTGGGCGGAGGAGAACTTCTCCGGCTCCCACGCTCGGCGGCGCGCCGCCTCGACGCATGCTTCCACACCCGGATTCAGATAGCGCACCTCCGTCGTTTCCGGAAGCGCTGCGGCCAGCAACTCGCCGTAACAGCCTTCCACAATCCACGAGGGATGGCTCTGCATGAACGACCGCATCTCCGCAAGACTCTCCTCCGCCCCGCGACGCTGCGGCCCCGAGTCCCAGCAGATCTCATCGAGGCAGAGAATCGGCAGATCGAGGTCGGCCGCGATCGCCCGCGCCAGAGTCGTCTTGCCTGAGCCGGCGTTGCCCAGAATCAGAATCCGATGCGCCATCAATCCGCCTCCTGCGCGTGAAACGGGGACTTTTCCTGCGAACCGAATACCGGAGCAGCATCGTAGAGTCAGATGCCCCACTCTGGGAGGAGATTCCATGCAGATCAACGTCAGTTGCGGCGAAGGGACGCTTACCCCGGCCATGGAAAGCCACGTCACCGATCGCGTCAACCACGCCCTCAAGCACGTGGCCCCGAGGGTCACACGTGTCGAAGTCCACCTCCGCGATGACAAGCAGCAGCGCCACGGCCCCGATGACAAACGCTGCGTCATGGAGGCGCGGATCGCCGGCAAGAAACCGCTGGTCGTCTCCGACAAGACCGACGACCTCTACGAGGCCGTCCGCCTCGCCGCCGAGAAGCTCGGCCGTGCCGTCACGCGCTCCATCGAGCGCACGGAGGACTGACCGATCGCCTCACGATGGGGCATCCGAAGCCCCGGCTTCGGGCGGGTACGCAGTTCCGCATTCAGCGCACACGCCGCCTTCATGACCCGGCAACATGTAGCCGCATTCGTGGCAATACCGCCGGTTGCTCGG
>CAZPFK010000015.1:10788-16012 GCA_964585855.1 uncultured Vicinamibacteraceae bacterium | reverse complement strand
CAGCCGAAAGAGCGTCTTGTATTTCATGGCCCCATCGTAACCGATCGGCCCGCCATTCCGCAAGGGCGCAATCGGTCAGATTTCCACCTGCATGCCCAGTTCGATCACGCGGTTGGGGGGGATGTGGAAATACGTCGTCGCCGACTGCGCATTGCGCGACATCATGATAAACAGCTTCTCACGCCACCCCGCCAGCCCCCGCCGGCGCTTCGGGATCAGCGTCTCCCGACCGAGGAAGAAGGTCGTCGTCGCCGGGTCGTACTTCAGCCCCTTGGCGTCGGCCAGCAGCAGCAGGTTGGGCACGTGCGGCTGCTCGACGAAGCCGTAATGCCCGATCACCTGGTGGAACTCGCCCGGCAGCGCCTCGATCTCCACGCGGTTGGCCGTGGGGACGCGTGACACATCCTCAGTCTCGATCGTCAGCAGGATCACCCGCTCGTGCAGGATGTGGTTGTGCTTGAGATTGTGCATCAGGGCCAGCGGCACATTCCGCAGGTTGCCGGTCATGAAGACCGCCGTCCCGGGCACACGCGTCGGCGGGCTTTCAGTGAGACTCTCCAGGAACGCATCAAGCGGCATCAGACTCTGCCGCATCCGTTCACCCAGAATCGCCCGGCCACGCTTCCACGTCGTCATCAGCGCCAGCAGCACCGCCGCGACCGCCAGCGGCACCCAGCCGCCGCTGAAGACCTTCATCATGTTCGAGCCGAAGAAGCCCAGCTCCATCGGCATGAACACTACCAGAAACAGCCCGACAGCCCACAGCGGCCACTTCCACCGCCACCGCGCCAGCGCGACGAACATCATCGTCGTGATCACCATCGTCATCGTCACCGCCACGCCGTACGCGGCCGCCAGCGCGCTGGAACTGCCGAAGGCGAGCACCAACGTGATCGTCGAGGCCAGCAGCGCCCAGTTAATCACTCCAACGTAAATCTGCCCGAAGTGCGACTCCGAGGTGTGATCGATCTGCATGCGCGGCCAGTAGCCCAGCTGGATCGCCTGCATCGAGAGCGAATACACGCCGGAGATCACCGCCTGCGAAGCGATGATCGTCGCCACCGTCGCCAGCCCCACCAGCGGGTACAACCCCCATGAGGGCGCCAGCGCATAAAACGTGTTCGTCCCCGCCTCCGGATTCGCCGACAGCCACGCCCCCTGCCCGAAATAGTTCAGCAGCAACGCAGGCAGCACGAAGCCGTACCAGCACAGACGAATCGGCTTTGGCCCCATGTGTCCCATGTCGGCATAGAGCGTCTCGCCGCCGGTGACGACAAGGAAGACAGACCCCAGCACCAGAAACCCTTCCCAGCCGTTGTGAATCAGAAACGACGCGCCATACAGCGGGTTCACAGCCGCCAGCACCGACGGATTCCGCACGATCTGCACCAGCCCAAGTGTGCCGAGCGTCAGGAACCAGATGATGATGATCGGCCCGAACATGGCGCCAACCTTCGCCGTGCCCCGGCTCTGAATCGAAAACAGCAGCACGAGAATGCCGATCGTGATCGGAATCACGTATGGGTCGAAGGTCGTCGTCGCAACCTTCAGCCCTTCGATGGCGCTGAGCACGGAGATCGCCGGCGTGATCATCCCGTCGCCAAACAGCAGCGCTGCTCCGAAGAGGCCGCAGATCAGCAGCACCCGCCGCATCCGGTCGGTCGGCTTGATGCTGCGCGGATTCAACAGCGCCACCAGCGCAAGGATGCCCCCCTCGCCCCCGTTGTCGGCCCGCGTGATGAAGATCATGTACTTGATCGAGATGATCAGCACCAGCGCCCAGAAGATCAGCGAGAGCACCCCCAGCACGTTGCCCTGCGTCGCATCAACGCCGTGCGGCCCGTGAAAGCACTCACGCAACGCATACAGCGGGCTCGTCCCGATGTCGCCATACACCACCCCAAGCGCCAGCAGCGACAGACGCGCCAGGTCACGCCCCTGCGGCGACTTCGAGTGCCCATCCGCTCCCTTCACCGGCCCTGTGTCCTTTCCACGCGCCATCGCGGGCCCATTGTACCACCCGCCCCCCCTCACCAACCGCGCTTCACCGACGCCCGCTGCGCCCCCCGCGCGCCGGGGCTGTCTTCTTCCCGGTCTTTGCCGTCTTCTTGACCACCTTCTTCACGACCTTCCGCGTTCCGGCCGCAGGCCGGCGCGAGGCCTTCTTCTTCTTGGCCGCCGCCTCGCGGAAGGCCTCGTAAAACTCGATGACCTCCTCGACCGAAACGGCCGCGATCGCCCGGCCCAGCACGTCCAGGGCGAGGTCCTCCACCTTGCGGAAGCGCACGCACGACTTGCCCATGTCCAGCTTCTTGCCGGTCTTCGCCCACTCCGTGCGGAACCACTTCTCCCGCTTCGGATTGCCGTAGATGCACATCAGGTACACCGACATGTAGTTCTTCTGCGAGGCGAGACTGGCATAGGGCAGCGGCTGCTTCGGGTCGCAGTGGTACCCCGCCGGGTAGATGCTGTGCGGGATGTAGTACCCGATCATGCCGTACTGCATCCCCTCCTCGAACCCCTCGGGCAGGTTGTCGAGGATCACCTTCCGCACCCGCTCGATCGCCTCCCGGCGGTCCTCCGGAAGAGAAGCGAGATACTCCCTGACAGTCGTCGCCTTGCTGAGCATGACATCCTCCGAAACAGCCGTGTTCCCCGAAGCGGGAAGTATAACGCCCTTGCGACCGGTGGGGGGCGAACCGTCAATGAATCATCACCCCACGAGCCATACCAGGCTGAAGCGCAAGCGAGGCCGTTGGACTGCAAAACGAGCCGGAAGCGTCAGCGACGGACCTACTCCGTCATGCCCGCGCAGGCGGGCATCCAGTCCGACGGCATCGGCATCCTGCTGCTGTGACCCCCAACCCAGTAGCGGCCGGCCTCCGTGCCGGCCCGGTACGCCACATTCCCGGAAACTCCGGCTTCCGGCCTTCCTGATGGACACGACCGCCCCTTTCCGGTACATTGGAGGCACACACCCCCGGAGTCTCCGCACATGCCAAGTCCTCAACGCGCCAGATCGCTCGGCCTGAGTCGCACCGTGTTAACGATCCACCTCCTGGCATTCCTGGTCTGGGGAGCGCCGGTGCCGGCTGGTCAGTTGACACCCGATCCGGTCGCGATGATCGATGCGGAGCTCGTCACACTCGCATCCGATCCCGACCAGTTCAAGCAACCCTGGATGCCGGCCTTCGACTCCCGCATGGTCCGCGCTCGGGCTGCCATCATCGCCGCCGGCTTCTACGCCGACCCTCGCTTCCGTCCCTCACTTGAAACGCTCCTCGGGGCCTCGCGGGGGGACCTGGCCGTTCTTGCGGCCGCATCGCTCCTGGCTGTCACACATGACTCTGCAAGTCTTCCCGAGCACCTGCGTACTCGAACCGATGAGGCAAGCGTCATTCAGAACGGCAAATACGTAGAAGCTCCAGTCACCGATCATGTGGAAACGCTTATCGAACACAGGGCTGTTCCGGCGCTTGATGCGCTGCATCCACCGAGATGGGATACCTTCTTCGACTTACAACCGATCGGCGGTTACCCGTCCCAACGTCTCGTCACGCGCGCAGAGTGCCTTGAACTGCTTGATGATCCATCAACTTCCGACGAAGACAGACTTCGGGTCGTGCTGTATGCGATGACTTTCGGAGAAGTGCTCGATCCGGAACTGATCGACTCCCACGTCGCCGCCCTCACCAACGCACAGCGGCTGCGCTTCCTCACAGTCATACCGCAGCAGGTCTACACAGGCGGCTTTGAGCGCCTCACGATCACGCCGGCTGAGATATCGCTTCTCGATGTGAACGGATATGCGTATGGGTCGGGGCGAGGAAAGTACAACCTGCTTCGTCACTGTCGGTATCACGATGAGGAAATGAACGTGCTGGGAAGCCTTCAGGCCAGTAATGCATCCTCTGTCTTTTACGAACACTTCCGATACATCCTCGACTGCGGCCGTTACGACAACGAGATTCACTTCAACCCGAGGGGGTATCTTGAAGATCCCCCGCTCTATGGCGACTGGCTGACGACCGTCGGCATCATTCTCGTGGCTGCGACGGCCGATGACCCGGAAACCGTCGCCTTAGTTCAGCAGAAGTATGCCGAGCAGGATGCCTCTGGCGGCCACGACTACCTTGTCGTTGAAGTCCTCGGCCAGTACATCATTGATCATTCCCTCGATCGCAACGCCCCCGCAGCACGCTGCCTCCTGAGCTTCATCGAGGTGCAGATCAGTTCAGACTCACAATACCGCGAGACCGACATCGAGCGGCTCACGCAGTGGCTGTGTGATGTCTTTCCCGATGGGCCTGGTGTGACGTTTCCCTCTCCAAGCCTGACGGCGGACGAGGTGCTCTTCGCCTGGCAGGAGTTTGCAGTTCAGAATTAGGGGGCAATGAGCTTGATGCCGCCACCGGTGACCATGAAGCATCGCATCTTCATACTGATGATGTATTTTCTTACCGGCTGCGGTTTGACCTGTCTTCAGGCCTTGACAGGTCTCCTTGATGACAGATCGCACTTGCTGCACCGCGGCATTGTTGCCGACCGGAGCGGAAGCAACTGGCACTACATGGTGCGTGACGAGCCTTGCCGATCTGTTGCGATTCTGGTTCCCGCGCTTTATCATTCATCAGGGTCTGACGGAGATGATCCTGCCTGGCTCATATCCATAGTGCATCGAGATGGTATCGACTTCAAGCAGCATGTTGCGATGGCCGCTGGATGGCCGGTGCGATGCTTTGTCGGGATTGCTCTCCTCGAAGATAGCGTCATCCGTTCGAACAGCTCGCTGGCGGTTCTGGATCGTCGGGGATTCATCGATGCTACGAGAGTGCGTGGTGTTCCAATGACTCCGTTGTGGGGAACCTTCATACTCCATGCCATATGTGTTGCAATCCTGCTGAAGGGGGCTAGGTCAGTCGCGGCATGGCCACGACGCTTCTTGCGTGCTCGGGCAGGCAGATGCATGCAATGTGGATTTGATCTTCGTGGAAGCCGTGGGAGGCGAGTCTGTCCTGAGTGTGGTAGGACTTTGACAACTCATGGCAGTACGCGCGGAGGAGTGTAGGAACGCGCAGTTTCTGCGCCCTGCATGTCGCCGACCTTCTCGGCAGCCCCGAACTTCGGGACGTTTTCCCGGGCTTCGGGAGATACTCCGCAAACCCGGGAGTAACTCCCCGACTTTGGGAGTTGCTCCGCAAACCCGGGAGTAACTCCCCGACTT
>CAZPFK010000015.1:0-10688 GCA_964585855.1 uncultured Vicinamibacteraceae bacterium | reverse complement strand
GTAACTCCCCGACTTTGGGAGTTGCTCCGCAAACCCGGGAGTAACTCCCCGACTTTGGGAGTTGCTCCGCAAACCCGGGAGTAACTCCCCGACTTCGGGAGTTACTCCGCGAACCTGGGAGTAACTCCCTGACGCTGATTCATGGAAACTTTTGTGCCTTGTTGCCGCTTTCGCCCGGTAACCGGAGATTGGCTGGCGATGGATCGCGCAGGAGCCGACGGGATGATCGCACTCGGGGCGTCATGGTCTGAGGCGCAGCCGAAAGCCACGTGGCAGGCGGCTGGTCATGTACAGACCTGGCTGAAGCGCAATCGAGACCATCGGCTGCAGCCGATCCCCTGGCCTCGCTCACGCGTCGGCCTGGTATGGGCCGTGAGGTGAGGAGTCGATATTGATTCGGCCCCTCACCGGCCCTCCCCCGCAAGCGAGGGAGGGGTTACGGAGATGTCCGTCGCTGACGCTTCCGGCTCGCTGGGGCATGTTGCCGGTGGGATGCGACTTGCTTATCCCACGCTACCTCTACAATCCCCCTCATGCCCCACCCCGCCCCATCCCGTCGCGTCGTCATCGCAGGCGGCAGCGGCTTTCTCGGTATCTCCCTCGCCCAACACCTCAGCGACGCCGGCTGGACTGTTTCCATCCTCTCCCGCAGCGAGCCGAAAGTCACCGGCCCGTGGACGCACATCCGCTGGGACGCCCGCACCCTCGGCGAGTGGGCCGGCGCCCTCGATGGAGCGGATGGACTTGTCAACCTCGTCGGCCGCAGCGTCGATTGCATCAAGACCCCCGACCACCAGGATGAGATTCTCCGCTCCCGCGTTGAGGCCACACTTGCCCTGGGCAAGGCCATGCGCGAGGTTGCCGCGCCGCCGCCCGTCTGGGTGCAGATGAGCACGGCCCACATCTACGGCGATCCGCCCTCGCTGCGCTGCACCGAGGAGTCGCCGACGGGCGTCGGCCTGGCGCCGATCGTCGGCCGGGCGTGGGAGGCGGCCTTTGCCGAGGCGGTGCTGCCTTCACAGAGGCAGGTGATTCTGCGGACGAGCTTTGTCATCGGCCGGGATCGCGGCGCCGGCGGTGGGGCGCTGGCTCGGCTGGGATTCCTCGCCCGGCTGGGGCTGGGCGGGCGCGTCGGCTCGGGCACGCAGGGCATGTCGTGGATTCACGAACTTGACATGAACCGGCTCTTTGAGCGCGGCCTTGCCGATGAGGCGATGCATGGCATGTACATCGCCAGTGCGCCGAATCCGGTTTCGCAGGCGGAGTTCGGCCGGTCGCTCCGCCGGGCGATCGGCATGCCCATCGGTCTGCCTGCGTTTTCGTGGATGGTCCGCCTCGGTGCGCCGCTGGTCCTGAAGACCGACCCCGAGCTCGCCCTGTACGGGCGCTATGTCCTCCCGCAGCGGCTGCTCGATGAGGGCTTTGAGTTCCGCTTTCCGTCGCTTCCCGAAGCGCTGGCGGATCTGTGTTGAGTTACCCCGATCTCCGTGCTGAGATGTCAAGACTCGTGATGTAATCAGCCGGTGCGGTTCCCGCCGGCAGCGACTCGACGATCTTGCGGTACAGCGGGTCCTGCCAGTCGGTCATCGCCTTCACGTACTCCGGTTTCGGGGTCAGCACGATATCGCTCAGCCCCGCCGCCTGCATCTGCGATCGCGTCTCCTCGATCAGGACCGCGCCGGCGATGCACCCGACCAGCGCCTCCACGTCGGCACGCACTGCTTCAGGCAGCGGCCGCAGCAGCGCAAGGTCGCTCACTGCCACCCGCCCGCCGGGCTTGAGCACACGGGCGATCTCCCGCCACACCTGCGCCTTGGCGGGTGAGAGGTTCAGCACGCAGTTTGAGATCACGACGTCCACGCTCGCATCGGCCACAGGCAGGTGTTCGATCTCGCCGAGGCGGAACTCCACGTTGTCCAGCCCGCTGTGCTGCCGGTAGGACTCGATGTTCTGCCGCGCCCGGGTGAGCATTTCCGGCGTCATGTCCACACCGATCACCTGCCCCGAAGCGCCGACCTTCGGCCCCGCGATGAAGCAGTCGAAGCCGCCGCCGGAGCCGAGGTCGAGCACGACTTCGCCTGGCCGCAGCGAGGCGATCGCCGTCGGGTTGCCGCAGGAGAGGCCCATGTTGGCGCCTTGCGGGATTCCGCTGAGGTCTTCCTGTGCGTAGCCGACGGCCGTCGCCACCTGCTCCGGGCTGAGGTCCGTCGAGCCGCAGCAGCCCCCGCCGGCAGGGGAGCAGCCGCAGCCACTCTCGGCGCCGGCCGGTGCAGATGCCGCCGACCAGGAGCCGGCCGTTGCGATCTTGGCGTAGCCGCTGCGCACCTGGTCGTGTACCTCCGTGGCGTTGACGGCAGCGGGGGAGTCGGCGGTGTCGTTGCAGCACTCGGGGCCGCAGCAGGAAGTTGATTTCATTTCGTTCATGGCAAGGCTCACTTTCTCCGGTCACTCGACCGGCATCTCTTCAAGCGACTCGGGCAACGTGCGCACGAAGTCGCGGATCTGATCTCGAACTCGTCGATACGCCTCCAGCGCCTCCGCCTCGCTGCGTGCGTCGGCGGCCAGCCGGGGCGGATCGTCAAAGGGAACATGAATGGTCCGCACTCCCGGGACTGTCGGGCATGCTTCACGTGCGGAATCACAAACTGTCACGACGATGTCAAACGGCCCGCCCGCATCCTCCACGCTCTTGGAGCGGTGCGACGTCAGGTCCACCCCCGCTTCGGCCATCACTGCCATGGCGCGGGGATCGACGCTTCGCGGAGCCGTGCCGGCTGAGAATGCTTGCACGCTGTCGCCGCGCAGCGCCCGGGCCCAGCCCTCAGCCATCTGGCTGCGACAGGAGTTGGCCGTGCACAGGAAGAGCACGCGAAGTTTGCGCTCAGCAGGACTCACAACAGCCTCCGTCAGCAGGATCTTCCGTCGCCGGACAGCACGCCTCGATCGCATCTGCAAGTTGTCGCAACGCCTGTGCGAGATTCGTGAATCGAACCGTGTACGTCACGGTCCGTCCGGACTTGACGGCCTCGAGCACCTCGGCGCGCTGCAGTGCCTTGAGATGGCGCGAGACGACGGAGAAGTCCACGCTGCAGCACTCTGCAACCTCGCTGACGGTGCACCCCCGGCCGCACTTCATCATGCAGGCCAGCAGGCTGACGCGGGTCGGGTCGGAGAGGGCCTTGAAGAGGTCGGGGTCCAGCAGGGAGTCGACCGGGCCACGGCGTCGGGCGGCTTGCCTGGGAGTGCGGGGAAGATGCTTGGATATTTGCGTCACAATGCAAGTATAAAGTACCAGATGCCTCTGTCAAGAGGAAACCGCTGGAAATTGTGACCGACCTGCAGAAATGGCGACAGTCGGGCTCCGGAGTCACCCTGCCGCGATCAACTGGGCCATCTGCCTGTGGCAGCCCTCGCAGATGCCGTGGGTGAGACTGGGCAGATGCGGGCGCTCAAAAAGCCCCAGGCGATCCACCGCTTCCTCGATCTCCACCCACTCTCCGCCGGCATCCACCTTCTTGCACCAGCCGCAGACGCGCAGCACCTCGTGCGATCGCTCCCGGAGTGCTGCAAGCAGGGTCGGCGCCTCTTCGCGCGGCTCAACCTTCAGCGTCACCGTGCGAAACTCGACGATGCCCTCGCCCGCCGCAGTGATCTGCATTTCCAGGAACCGCCGGCACATCGGTCCATCGCAGCGGAATGAGAATCGCAGAGCCCGCCCGCTGCGGATGCGAGCCAGGGCCTCCCGATACAGTTCCCGCGTAGGTGTGTCAGAGATGAAGTCCCACAGCGGCCGGTTCAGCACCTGCTCAGAGCAGACCGCCTCGCCGAGGTTGGCCCGAGCAAATCGGTCCCACACCTCGTTGACGTAGATGATCTGATCCTGGTCGTTGATCCTGTAGACGATGTCTGCGGATTCAGTCATCTTGGTCTCCTTGCTGCGCATCGGGGCGTCTCGGACGGCGACACATGACTGGATACCTGATTCTATCGGTCTGTTCGGGACTTCGTGTGAGCCGATGAGCTCCCTTCCTGACGACTTCTTCCGCCATCCGGAGACGCACTGCCTTCCGGCCAGTGCGGACGATGCGCAAGGGATGCCCGCGCTGTCAGGAGACTCACCCGCCATGTGCCGCAATAAAGACTCCCGTGGCGCGAATCGTGAGTACTGAGTCATTGGGCCTCGGACCCACCGTTCCCACGACGATCACCTCATCCAGTTCCGACAGTCCCGCCGTGCGGAGATCCCCTGAGACCCCCTGGCCGGCCTGATCGACGATCTGCACCGTCGCGGCGTTTGCCGTGATTGTCTCCTGCGCCTCGCAGCAGTAGTCCCAGGGCGTCTGGCAGGCGTCGTCGGGATTCTCGCCGCAGTGGGGCAGGCCAAGATCAATCAGCGTGAAGACGGCGCTTCCGGGCGTCAGCACTTCGCGCCGCCCGCCGATGCGGCCCCGCACTGCAACGGTATCGCCTTCCTTCACAGTCGCCCTCGCATCGCTCACCGACAGCGCCCCCTCCGGCTCGGAAGCCAGCAGCCACGTCGCGGATGCTCCGTTGGCCGATGAGCCGCTTGGGGATTCCTCCTTCGCGCATCCGGAGAGCATCAATACGGTCATGAGTGAGAGTGGGATCAAACGTAGCATACGAACCTCCTTGTTGCAGACTGTTCTTTCAGTAAGACTTCAGCGCCTCGGCAATCGGCAGGCGCAGACAGCGCACCGCCGGCGGAATCGCGCCGACAAACCCGATGACAAGCCCTCCCCCCACGCCGGCCAGCACGACCGGCGCATCGACAATCAGCGCAAACGCTCCCATCGAAAACCGCACCGCTACACCATCAAGCACCGCCATCCCGATCGCGGTTCCGATCAGCGCCCCGCACGCCCCGGCAAAGACCGACTCCTCCGTCAGACTCGCGACAATCGCCGGCCTCGTGAACCCCAGCGCCTGCAGCATCCCGACCTCGCGCACTCGTGCGGCAAAGGCGGCGTACATCGAGTTCAGCCCGCCCAGCACGCCCCCGACGGCAATCAGCCCGGCCGTGACCAGGATCATGATCCTGATCGGCCGGTAGAAGTCGGCGATGGACGAGTAGTACTCGCGCTCGGGAAGCGCAGTCAGCTCCAGGTCCAGTCGGCTCTTGGCGAAGAGATCGACGTCGGCGAATGTCGCCGTATCGAGGGTGACGATGACGCACGAGATCGTCGATTGCCGGAAGGTCGCCACCTGCATGTCCGTCAGCGGAATCCAGATTTCTGCGTTCATCACCGTCTGCGGAGCGCTGAAGCGGCCGACAATCGTCCAGTCGCGGTCATCGAAATGCAGTGTTTGGCCGATTCCAAGACGCTCCTCCGGCAGCCCGAGTCTTGTGGCCGCCAGCTCGCCGACCATGATCTCTTCACGACCGGCGGCCGGAGCCCGCCCCTCGATGACCTCCACTTCGGGATGCACCAGCTGCGCCACCGGCATCACGCCCCGCAGCACCGCGCCGAGTTGTCGCTCGCTCCCGGCCGTCTCGCGCACCGGAAGCGCGGCGTGAATCTCCGGCGAGGCGAAGATGACTCCCGCCTGCTCGCGCAATCCCGGAATGCTCGCCATCGCGATGCCTTCGACCGAGGCATCAATCTGCGAGCGCTCGATTGCCTCCTCGCTCCCGGCCCCGAGGATCACCACGTTCTCATGCAGCCCCGCACGATCCGAGAGCGTCTGCTGCATGCCGCGCACGAACCCGCCTGCGGCCAGGATCAACAGCGCCACCAGTGTTGCGCCGATCAGCGACGCAGCGAGGCGAACACGGCTGCGGCCGAGGTTGCGGAAGGCGTAATGGAAGGGCAACTGTCGCATCGCTTCTGGTCTCACACCGCCCGGAAACACTCCGCAATCTCACGCCGTGAGGCCTGCCACGCCGGCGCCAGCCCCGCCAGTACGCCGAGTATGCCGCACACCGCTACGCCCGTGGCCAGCAGTGCGGCATCGGCCGCGATCGGAATCGTCGCTCCCTCAACCGAGAGCGCAAATGAGCCGTACTTCGCAATCGCCACCGCCCCTGCCGCGCCGATCGCTCCGCCCACGAGTGAGAGGACAACTCCTTCGGCCACAATGAGCACGGCGACCAGCCCGCTTGAGTACCCAAGCGTCTGCAGCACCGCATGCTCCGACATCCGGCTCTGCACGCCCAGCACGATCGAATTGGCCACCAGCGCCAGAACCGCCGCCAGCGCCCCCAGCCCAAGCCACCGCGCGAATCCGACCAGTTCGATCACATCGCCGGCAACCCGGCCGATAAACGCCTTCTCGCTGAAGGTCGCCGTCGGCGCCTGCGCCGTCGCGAAGATCTCGTCGATCTCCTCCGCCACACGATCCAGCATCGACGAGTCCGCCACCTTCACGTTGAACTGCGTGACGATCCCCAACTGATCCCGGCCCGCCAGCTGCACGAACTCCAGCGCGGTGAACGCCACGTTCTGATCCTGCGGATCATCCGAACGCACGACTCCCGCCACATACGCCGTGATCCCCGCAGCATCGAAGCGCATGCCCGGCCGCAACCCGCGCCGATTCGCCAGCGTCTCTCCCAGCAGCGCGGCGTCCGTCCGGCTCATCCACTCCTCCATCGAGCCGCTCACCAGCGTCAATCCCTTGCCCGGGCCGTTGAGAAACTCCTCCTTCGGCACGCCTCGGAACGTCACGACGTCCAGACTCGTGCGGCAGTTGGAAACCACGATTTTCATCGGGATCACGCTCACCACGCCCTCCACACCGGCAATCCGCGACTGGTAGTCCTGCGGCAGTTCGCTTGTCGCGGGGCAGAAGCGGTCCTCCCGGTAGACCACAAGCGTCGTCTCGTTCGCCGAAGCGCTCGTCGCCTCCTTCACTCCCCGGTTCATCGCCTGCACCGCCGTGAAGAGAAACATCGCAATGCCGATGCCCGCAACCGTCAGCAGCGATCGCACCCGGTTCCGCCAGACCTGTCGCAACACGTATGGAACACAACGGATTGCCTTCATACCGCAACCTCCTCCCGCGCTTCCGCCAGCCGGCCCTTCTCCAGGTGCAGCGTCCGCTTCGCAAACGCCGCCGTCCCCGGATCATGGGTCACCATGATGATCGTCTTGCCGAGCTCCTGATTGAGCGATTGCAGCAACTCCATCACCGCAAGCGCTGACGGCTTGTCGAGGTCGCCCGTCGGTTCGTCTGCGACGATGATCGCCGGATCGCTCACAATCGCCCGCGCAATCGCCACGCGCTGCTCCTGCCCTCCCGAGAGCTGCCGGGGAAAGTGATCATGCCGATCCGCAATCCCCACCCGCACCAACGCCTCCGACACACGCTCATGCCGTTCCCGCCGGCCCAGATCGTGCAGCAGCAGGGGGAGTTCGACATTCTCATACGCCGTCAACACCGGCACGAGGTTGTACAACTGGAAGATGTACCCCACGTGCTTCGATCGCCACGCCGCCAGGCGATTCCGACTCAACGTCGCCAGGTCAACTCCGTCAATCGTCAGCGATCCCTCCGTCGGCTGATCGATGCCCGCAATCAGGTTCAGAAGCGTCGTCTTCCCGCTTCCGCTCGGCCCCATCAGCGCCAAAAAATCCCCGCGCGGTACATCAAGGTCGAGCCGGTCCAGCGGCCGGATCGTGTTCGCTCCCTTGCGATACTCCCTCGTCAACTGTCGGCACTGAATCAGCGTCATCGCGATGCCTCCTCTGCCTGCGACCCATATCGAACACGCATGCCCTCCTCCAGCCCCGCCTCCGGCATCGCCAGCAGCGCGCCCGCCTGCACCGGCCCCGTCACCCGCACCCAACCCTCCTCTGCGGAGATAGATTCGACTGCCGCAAACGACAACTCGCCCTGCCCGCCCCGGCGATTGACGACCTGCCACAACCCCGTCAGCCCCTCGCGCTCCACAAGCGCCTCCTGCGGCACCAGCACCGGCACGCGACTCGCCTCTGAGTCATCGGCACCACCGCCACTCTCTCCCTCGGGCAGAAACTTCACCCGCGCCAGCATCTCCGGCCGAAGGATCGGCAGCGGATCATTCACCGCCACCTTCGCCTGAAGCGTGTTCTTCTGCAGATCGGCCTCGTGCACCGTTCGTAACACTGTTCCCGAGAAGACATGGTCCGGCAGCACCTCGACAACAATCTCACACCTCTGCCCCACCTGGACATGCGCAGCATCAGCCAGCGGAACATCCACGCGCACCTGCAGCCGATTCGGGTCATACAGGTGCACCAGGTGCGCTGAGTGCGGATCGTCGGATGCAAGCATCACCTTGTCTCCGGGAACCTTCAGCCGCTGCTGCACAAACCCCGAGATCGGCGCGCGGATTGTCATCCGCTCCAGTTCCAGCCCCGCCTCATCACAGTTTGCCTGCATCTGCTCCACAGCAGCCTGCCCCGCCGCCACCGCCGCCCGCGCTGAATCAACGCGCCTGCGGTCTTCAATTCGAAGCGCAAGCGCCCGCTCCGCCGCACGCAACTCCGCCTCAAGACGCACCACCCGCGCCGCCAGGACTGGCTCACGCCCCCGGATCGCTTCCACCTCGCCGCTCTGCGCCTCGGCCATCTGCTCCGCAACCGTGCGCTCCAGCTCCGTCGCCGCGCCCCGCTGGTGCGACAGAATCGCCTGGTCACGCTCTGCCTCCAGCCGCACCAGCCGCGCCTCGGCCGCTGCAATCACCGACGGCAACTGCGCCAGCTCCGCCCGGCTCTCCGCCAGCGCTGCCCGCCCCGCCTCCACAGCGCGCTCCAGCTCGATCGGCTCCTCCCACGTCGTCTCCGCCGCCGCCAGTTCCGCCTCAGCCGCCGCCAGCTGGGCTTGGGCTGCTGCAAGTTCCGCCTCCGCCAGTCGAAGGCGAATCTCCGAGTCCTCCGCCACCAGCCGCGCCACCACCTGCCCCGCCTCCACGTAGTCCCCCTCCAGCACCTCCATGCGCTCGACAGTCCCATCCGCAAGCGCTGCACACGCAACGTAATACGGCTCCGCCTCCAGCCACCCCGCTGCCTGCACCACCTTTGCAGGACCGCCGACCTTCGGCGCTGCATCACCCGGCTGCGCTGCACCCATCGCGCTGCGGTCAAAGACCGCCTGCGCCACATTGACCTGCCGCGCCGGCGACAACACCGATCGCCCGCTCCAGGCCAGCAGCCCAAGCGTTACCGCCGCAACGGCAATCGGCGCAGCCGTCGACCATCGAAACCCGCCCTGCACCGGCAATACCGGCGCAACATGTTCACTGGTTGTCATCACAGGTTCCCTCGACTCAAACGATCATCGTGCGCAACTGGCGCGCACCTCCGGCATTACACCAGGATCGTGAGTCGAGGCGGACGCTTCAACCCCAGAAGATGCGGCTCGCCGTCAACCTGCACGTTGATCGCGCTGAGCAGCGTCGTTGCAACACCATCGCGAACCGGAGTCGTCTTCTGGAGCATACTCACAGCGTTCTGAACCGCGCGCACACAACAGGTAAACTCGCACCCACACTCCCCCGCAGGCGCTTTCGAGGAATCGTCCTCAGACTCCGGGCCGTTGGCATCACGCATCGGACCGGTCAGATCGCAGCAGCCGTGCCCGGCCTGCATCTCCGCAACGGCCTCGATCGCCGCCGTCGCCTCAGCGCAGCCGAGACACACCTCCGCCCCCGCAATCGGAAGCGGCAGCGCCAGCATCGCAACGGCCAGCAGGATGGAAACGACCTTCCGCATCACATCATTCTACCAGTCGCACCTGCATCGGGTTCGCAGCAATCTCACAACTCCCCTCAACCACTCATCGGCTCATCGCCCCCAGTTATTGACCACCGCTCACAGGTTGACCCGCCCCTCGACACACGTCACCGCCCCGCCCCCGATCCACACATCCGCCCCATCCTGCTCCACATACACCCGCCCATCCCGCCCCAGGGCCGTCCCCTGTCGGGCCACATACCGCCGCGGCGCCAGCCCCGCCCCGATCATCCACTGCCCAAGCGCCGCGTTCAGACTCCCCGTCACCGGGTCCTCCGCCATCCCGGTATTGCCCGGGAAAAACGCCCGCACCTCAAAGGCCGGCTCCTGCCCACCCGTCGCCCCCACCACGCCCACCTTCCCCCTCGGCCCCACCACCCCCACATCAAGCCCCGCAAGCACCGCCCCATCCGGCTTCACCGCAAGCACCGCTTCCGCGCTCTCCAGCATCACCGCCCGCCAGTTCGGCCCGTTGTCGCACCAGGCATGATGCACGATCGCCCGCCGCTCCACCCCCAGCCCCCGCGCAATCAGCGAGACCTCCGCCTCATCCAGCGGCCCGCACTTCCGCAGCGGCGGCGCAGCAAAGGCCAGCCGCCCGCCCAGCCGCCGAATCCGCACCAGCCCCACACCGCACTCCTGAATGATCGTCTCACCCCTCGGCGTTCCGCCCGCCTCCAGCCAGGCATGACACGACCCAAGCGTCGGGTGCCCCGCAAAGGGCAGCTCGCGCCCCGGACAGAAGATGCGCACCCGGTAGTCGGCCCCGCCGACCCTCCCCGCCTCACTGGGCGGCAGGAGAAAGGTCGCCTCGGAGAGATTCGTCCAGTCGGTGAAGCGCTGCATCTGCTCGGCGGTCAGCCCTTCTCCGTCCAGCACCACCGCCAGCGGATTGCCCCGATACGGCACATCCGTGAAGACATCAACCTGTTTGAAGGGGCGGGAGTGGGGGGT